>JAKAQL010000113.1 GCA_021822605.1 Actinomycetes bacterium | reverse complement strand
TTAAAGATCGGTTATAGTTAACCGATAGTGACTGTCGGTATCAAATTGTTTATCAATGGAGGAAAAAATTTACATGGCATATTCTAGCTCGAAGAGCCGTAGCAAAAAAGTAAGTCGGCGACAAGTGTTCTCGTTGGCGGGTGGGGCTACCTTAGCCCTTGGTACCCTCGGAATGATGACTTTCGGAGCCGGTGGCACGGCTTTCGCGCAGTCATCGACGGGACAGACCTCGTTGAGTGCATCGGTTACGATTGGTTCTCCAGTCGCTAAGCCCGCGGCACCCTCGGTGCAGCCTTCCTCCGCCCAGGTTGGCCAGAGTGCGCAGTTTGGTTTCACCGTTACGGCACCATCGAACATACCGGAGAGCGGTTCAATCTCTTTCGATGTGCCTGCCGTTTTTAGTGGTACCGATTACGCTATCTACGACCAGACTACTGGGGCGGTTCTTGCGACAGATTCCGCTGGCACCGCCTTTGGATCCAGTACGGTTACTGCGGTTACTGCGACGTCTATTGCTTCGGCTGTTAGCTCTGGTGATCAGATTGAGTTTGTAATTACAGGGAGTGATTCGGCACCATCGACTAGTGCCGTGTTTACTGGTGATGGAGTCACCACAGCTTCGGTCGATTTCACTATTCCGACACAGCTGACGCTCACTCCTTCGACTGATCCGACACAGCCAACGGACATGACCTTCACTTTCTTGAAGGGTACTGTTCTCGCTTCTGGTGCCACTGTAGATGTAGCCGTTTCTGATAACGCTCAAGCTTTGACATCTGCTATGTTTAACACTGCTGACGCGACATTATCTGTAAATGGGACTGCTCAGACGATTTCCTCAACGGGGGTTGTATTCGGATTTGCTACCGCTGCATCCCCTACCCCGGCTATGATTACGATAACCAACTCATCTACAGCGAATCTGCCATTAGGCGAATATGTGCTGACAGTGCCGGTTACTGGTCTTGATGCAGGAACTCTGACCGCTTCCTATGACACGAGTACTTCGAGTTACCCTACGCAGTCTTCTTCAACAGTCTTCGGACTTCCAGAGATTGTCACTGGGGTTTCTGCCTCCAACCCATATGCAGGACAGAGTTCGACCGTTACTGTCGACTTCACGAACACTGAAACTGCAACTACGAGCGTGACTGTTGCTGGTCTTGGGCTCAGCTCGCAGGCCACGTCGGTATCGGCCAAGCTGGTCGATAATTCCACCGGTGGTACACAGCAGTTTGGCTTCTTCGGCGGAGCAGATGGCAACACTAGTGGATCCAGTTTCACTCTCGCGTCGAATGATTCCTATACGCTGACGCTAACTGGGGTTACCTTGCCTTCGTCGTCCACGACGGTAGAGCTTTCCACTGGTTATGCAAACCCAGGGAGCGCGGAGCTGACCATCGGAAGTTTGGCCAGCAGCGGATTGGTGGTATCTCCATCAACGAATACCGTCTTGGCGAGTAGCTCGTGGAGCTTTGGAAACATCGAGACCACCGCTACGTTGGCGTCCGGTTCGACTTTGGCTCTTACGGTATCAGCCACCGGAGACGGCGGAGCTTACTTCCCGGCGGTTAGCGGCGATTACCAGATCACCGATTTGACTAACCCGGCTGGATCCCAGACACCGACGTTCTCGGTAACTACCTCGAATGGTGTCGAGACCGCAACCTTGACCTTGACCAAGAGCATCGCCAGCGGTGATGTTATTGCCATCACGGTTAGTGGTGTCTATAACCCTGCTACCTCGGCTGATTACACTGCAACTGTCACTTCGAACTCAGCAGACCTGATGGCTGGTCTTGTCTCGGCTCCGAGTGCAGCCTCCACCCAAGGGAAGGTCAATGGTTCGATCGCGAATGATTCCGGCGCTCTCTATGAGTGGGCTGGTGGATATGCGTTCCACCTACCTAACGTCACTGATGCTGGTGTGATCGAGAAGATGGCTGGCAATCCTACTCAGCAGATGCTAGGTGTACCTTCGAGTAGCGTCTTTGCTAGCGGTGATACTCTAGCCATGGGTACTCTGGTCCAAGGGGTTCAGAGTGGTACTGTGCTAGCTCCTATTTATGTTGTCAATTCGAGTGGTGAACTTGTTCACATCACGAATGTTGCGACGTTTATGAGCAATGGTTACTCACCAAAGGATGTTGTTGAGATTCCTCAGCGCTACGTCAGCATGATGACCATGGCTAGCAGCGGGACTGCTGTCCCGATGGCATCTGCCGTGCAGGCCAATGGCTCCTTCTGGCAGGCCTCAGGCGGAACTTCTATTTACGAGTGGGTTGGCGGTGTCGCTGTTCATGTGGAGAGCCCGGCTGATCTCGTAACGGAAGCGAAGTACATGGGCGAGCAGTTGATGGCACAGTGGCCACAGGTATCGACCTCTACCGTTTCTGCATCTGAGATGGCTCCTAGTGTTCCGCAGTTGGGTACGGTTGTGAAGGTACTTGATGGTAGTGCGGCTGGTTCCTACTACGTCTCTACAGGTAGTGGTTTGGTCTCGGTTACAGCGACCGATCTGGCCACACTGGGTTATCCGATGGCTGACATTCTTGAGGTGTCGACCTTGGCTGGAATCCCAGTCGTTTCATAGTCGTTGATTAGTCGAGTAAAGGAGGCCTTAGGGCCTCCTTTACTGCGTTATGGTGCAATTTATTCTGAAGTAGTTCCGACCTTCGTAGTTTTGATCGATTTGAGGTGAGTGTGGATAGTTCTGAGCCGATGAACGTTGGTGAAGTGTTAGAGGGTATTCGACAAGGGCTTCTAGAGGGAGATTACGAAAGAATCAAGCCTCGTCTAGTCGATATCTTGGGACGTGAGCCGCGACTTGGTCAGGCTTGGGTCTTTCTCGGTGAGCTGCTGGAACGGATCGGTGACAAGTACGGTGCCTGGATGGCGTTTAGACGTGCGTGGTTGCTCGATCCTATGGCTGATTGGATTGTGGACGCACGACGAAGGGTTGGGTCTGCGGAAGTGGTCCCACTAGAGCCTTGGTTGGTCGATCTGTTGCAGGTAGAGACGGTGTCAGTTGCGGCTGCGATGATAGTTAAAGATGAGGCAACCAATGTTGCCCGTTGGTACGAGAGCCTTCGAGATGCTGTTGATGAACTCGTCATCGTGGATACAGGTAGTTCGGATGGCACGGTGGAGGTCTTGCGAAAGCTTGGTGCTCATGTACTGAAGTTCGGTTGGACTAATAGTTTTGCTGAGGCTAGAAATTTCGCCCTCGCGCATGTAAAGAGTCAGTGGGTGTTATGGGTTGACGCTGATGAGTGGTTGGAGCCTGAGGATATCGAAGTTCCAAGGATAGCTGCTGGTTTGTTTCATGGGCTCGGAGTTCCGCTCACTTTGCGTATCCAACAGGTCAATGATTTGGGTGGCCGCATAGAGGTTAACGGGGATATGTCACGGATGCATCCTGTAGGTTTTGGTTTTCATTGGCAGGGTCGCATACACGAACAGTTGGCCCCGGGGCCGGAGTCTGTCGGAGGTGACGGACGAATTCCAAGAATCGCCGTTAATCTGCGTTTGAACCACACAGGGTATAACCCGACGGTGATGGAGCAAAAGTCGAAACTTGCTCGTAATATTGCTCTTTTGCGTGAAGCAGTCGCTGACGATCCTAGTGATCTTGCTTCATGGGGTTTCTTAGGCCGAGAGTTGTTGTTCGCAGGTGAGATTGATGGGGCCATCGATGCTCTCTATCGAGCTGAGTATTTGGCGCGCGACCAAGAGTGGTATGGGAGACGTGCCGAGGTGCGTGGTTTCTTGGTCGAGGCGTTGTTGCGACAGGATCGGATAGAGGAGGCTCGCGCGGCAGCCAATCGTGGGGTGGCCGACAATCCTGAGTTCCCTGGTATTTGGTATCAGAAGGGACGTGTCGATCTGCTCGCCGCCACGAAGGTGATGGCCAGCGCCAAGGATGCGTTCGAGAAGGCGCAGACGACAGCTGCAACCTATCGGGGGATCATGTCATTTGATGCGTTGATTCCGAAATGGCGTGCTCGAGCTGGTTTGGCGGATCTAGCACGGTTTTCTGGTGATCTCGTTGCTGCGAGGCGTATGTATGAGGGGATTCTAAACATCGAGCCCGGTTTGGGCGCAGTCCAGGCTCAAATCGAGAAGATAGATCAGCAGGCTAGGATGCTGGCTCCGTTGGTGAGGGAGAGATCGGA
>JAKAQL010000112.1 GCA_021822605.1 Actinomycetes bacterium | reverse complement strand
GGATGCTCGACGCCGGAGGCTCACTGCCTACTGTTCTTTCAAGTTCGACTCGGTCGCCCAACACAAGAGTGATCGCCAAGCCTCTATCCGCCGCGGAACTACCTGACCTCAATCGAAGCTCCTCCGAACGGGTCAAGGCAGCTCTGGTTGAAGCCTGGAACTACTACAGCTATGCCCGACTTCACGAGGAAGGATCCGATTATCTACTGGGGCGCGGCATCGCTCTGGCAGACCTGGAGTCAGAACTTGGCCGACCGGTTGTAGGTCACACTCCCCACAAGGCCCCTGACCAACTGATCGTTCGGCTACGTGAGAAGGGATTCACGGATGACGAGCTGGTGGATGCTGGTCTGGCCCGCCGAAGCCCAGGTAGGCCGATGATCGACGCGTTTCGCGATCGAGTAGTGGTGCCCGTGCGAGATGGCACCGGAGATGTGATTGGTTTCATCGGCCGCTACGACGGTACGCGCGATGATGTGCCGAAATACCTGAACTGCACAAAGACCATAACCTACGACAAATCCGTGAGCCTCTACCGACCTAGCCACCACACCCTCGACTCTGACGCTCAAGTCATCGTCTGCGAAGGAACTCTCGATGCACTCGCCATCGCTGCAACTGCGGCGAGTGTGGGACTATCCGCCAAATTTGCACCCGTCGTTGAATCCGGCTTAGCCGTATCGGACGTGCAGTGGGAGACGATCTTGGCGATCCACCCTGGGTCCATCGTCTTGTGTGCGGATGGCGACGAAGCAGGCCGAAGGGCGAACGCACAATGGGCGGCCGAATTGGCCAAGCGAAGTCGCGACAGCGTCGTCACGTTCTGGCCGGATGGGGATGATCCAGCGAGCTACCTCGCGAAACATGGGCCCGCAGGTTTGGCGTCCGTTACTCGCACCGAAGCCAACCGACCCCTTGACGACACTTGTCAGCGACAGGGGACTTATCCTGTACAATCCGATCTTGCGAGGGCGATTCTCATGGCTGATCCAGCTATAAGATCAGGGCGTCCGGGAGATCTGTCGGACTTGCAACCACTCAACAGGTTCGGCCAGCGCAAAACTCGATCACACTTACGTGGAGCCGCGGATGCAACTCGAGGCGTAACGCCCGATGCGCTATCCTATACTTCACGTATCCCCAATATCCACGAGGCCATCTCCCGCTAGGGCAACCGAACGTCTCCCGACTGACATGATCGGCATGTGGTTCGATTTGGATACAGCATTGCCCAGCGCTGAAAGCGCCTGACTGGTCCCAAGAAAATCGGTATGTCCCAAATGGTGACCCGAGCCTTAAGGGTGAGAATAGTCACCTCCGGCAGATACAGATGGGCATCACACTCCCGATGAGCTGATTAGAAAGGCCGCGTTCATGCGATAGACGCCGAACACGAGAAGGTGCCTGCCTTCCTGGGAAATTATTCGAGATAGGCCTGAGGCTAGTCGCCGAAGTAAATAGCGGTTGGTTCGAGAGGTTTCGCAGGTGAGAATCCCACAATGCCTGCTCATTGCTCCGAGCCAACTGGCTCCAAGGAGCAGCTGCATCAAGGAAGATCCCGCTCTCCATAAACGATTACGTGGCGCAGGGAGACAAGCCCGAGCGGCAAAGGAGCGGCCGTCTGAGATTCCTAGTTGCACTCATGTGAAAACGGGATCTATCACAGCCAATAAGTAATGCGAAGTTGGACTCGGCTGCCCACTCAGGCAGGCTGCGGTTACGAGCAAAATTCGTCGAAGAGTTCGAGAATCTGTCGCTTCGTACGAAACTCACCGAATTGCTTCTCTTCACGTCTCTTGATAATCGGGAAGCTCTCCATCGCATGTTCCACCTGATCTCTCGAATACCCATAGAGATGAAAAAAGCAAGCGTCGACTTCGGCTCGGAGCTGCTCGCGTCGCAGATCATCCCAAACAAATGGTTCGCCATGATAGCCAAGCTCTGTTGCCCATGGGCGCAAATCCCACGAAGTATAGGTCAGCTCTAACACACGAGAGGAGATCCACTGAGCCAACGTCTCTGATCGATCACCTCCCCACGGAACCCGATCATCAAAAGTCTCAGGAGGCAACACCGGCAGCTGATTCACGATATAGAAGTTGAGACTCGTTCCACCAATCTTCATCCTGGCGATCGTGTCCAACGCCAAAGAGCAAAGGCATCCGAGGAGAGTCGCTGCCTTTAGACCGACCGCGCGATTGGCGAGAAACAAGGGGACTTTATTCCCAACCGCAGTCACCGGTAACACCGATGCGATCAGGGTCCGCTCATTGGTGGAATTAGTGATGTCCCGAAACCCGATCAGCCACTCTCGATCCCATCCCTCAAGCTTCTCTCGCACCTCGCCTTCACTGACCCAATACCGCGGCATGATCACCCAGCTCGGATCCGCCTTCTTGGTCTCCTCGACCTCAAGCGGCTTATCCCCCTTAACACCCTCATAAGTTGCGAACCTATGATCGAAATGGTGAATGAGCTTGCCTTCATAGAGAGGGAGATACCGTACGCCATCATCGCCGACGAAGACGTTACCATCAAGGGTCGCGCCAGAGTCGACCAGTGAATTGAAAGTGAAAAATGAGCTTGATCGTGTAGTCATGTTAAACAGGCCCTGTTTCAGCCGAACCATCCATGGTTGAGTGCCCGCTGGGCCGCTAGGGATCAGCACGGGCACCCGGGAGTACACCTGTTTGGCCAGTTCGGCATCTCTCATAGTCCGAAAGATCGGCAGGTTTCCAGTGTTTGGGTTGATGAGTTCAAAGTCTGCATCTGACAGGGTCACGCGCCGTTCTGGGTCATCGAGTTCTGCGACCTCATGAGCGAAGAGAACGAATTGGGCTACTTCGGTCGGTCGGTCGGACCCCGAGATGGTGAGTAGGCAGAACTTGTAGCTGCGATGAACACCCGTAAAAAGTGGCACCGAGTTTTCAAAATCGTAGAGACTCACTAGAGAGCGAGTCGTCACGAGGTCCTTGAAAAACTTACTGGTCGAGTCATCGGTCGCAATGCCGGTTGGGACGATAACGCCACAGCGGCCCCTTGGCGCGAGTGCTTGGCGCATGAACTCAGCGAAAACGGCAAAGGTGTTGACTTTCCCTACTCCTGTCAAAGGAAATCTACCGCCAGAGTGCAGGAACGCGCTGATCACATGTTGTTTCCGCAGTGCAGATAAGTACCCGCGATAAAGGGTTCCGTCCGTCATTGCTAGGTCCTGGATTAGCTTTTTGCGCGTATTTCCTTTGGCGGCAGCTAACTTCGGTGCACTTACAGCAAAATACTCCTCTTCCTTCAGCTGGATTTGTTCCCATGGCGGATTACCAAGAACGACATCGAACCCCCCACGCAGTCCAGTGGTTGTCCCCATTGACTGGCCATCGTCTCCCATCTGGAACACCTCAGGGAAGGCGATGTGTAGGTGGAGGAACTTGTTCTGGATTGCAAGCCTCTCGATCAGCTCTCGTTCCTTGACGCCAATCCCAGCGTTGCCAGCAGCGAGGATCCGTCGCAGGGTTTCGGTGGTGATTTCTCCACCTTGGGGGACCTTCTCGTAGAAGAAGGCCGCGCACCAGGCGTCGGCGGCCAACTTCTCTCGTGCAAAGGCATCCTGTGTCTGGAGCTCCGCCCAGAGTTGGGCCTTGACCTCGATATCGCCGAGACTGTTTTCGTCAATCTCGTCGATCTCTACCACCTCATCGTGTAGTGCATCCGCACTTCGAAAGAGTGACTCAGAGTCAAGACTTACCTGACCCTTGCGGAAAGCCAGATTCCTCTTCTTGGCAGCAGTCGCAGTCGCCCGATCATCCCCATCAAGTGCGGTATACGCCTTATCTGGTATCCCGCTGGCGATGAGTGCAGGTGTGGTGCCAAGGAGTGCGTTGCCGGTGACGACGTGTCGTTCAAGAAAGGTCAATGGTTTACCGGGCTCCATCGCCTCCATCCAGAGACTCACCTTCGTTAATTCCACCGCCATTGGGTTGATGTCGATTCCATAACAACACCGGGAGATCACCTCACGGAGTGCGTGACGCACCGCTAACGGCGGAGCCTCCGATTCACCTACCCGATGACCTGCCAAACGTTCGGCGATGCGATGGGCGGCGGCGATAAGAAAATGGCCGCTTCCACATGCGGGGTCCAATACCTTGATTCCAAGGAGAGCCCGCTCTGGATCGCCAGCCTGAAGGGCTTCGTCTATTATTGGGTCGAG
>JAKAQL010000050.1 GCA_021822605.1 Actinomycetes bacterium | reverse complement strand
TGCTGTTCCACTGATCGGTTTCGCAAAAAGACCCCCATCATCTGACACTGCTAGCACGTGATACTGATCCTACCGAGTTACGAGGAGTATCGACAATCTTGGCTGATGATGACCAACTCGGCTTGAAGTAGATCCCCCATCGCTCGACTGATATGATCCGGCGCAAGGGATCAAACGAAGTCAACGTTATGGAACTTGACGCCGACGCTGTTCTCAATCAACGCCCTGGGTGCGGCGTAGTTCCTTGACGTGCCGGCGGAATGGATCTGTGCGTCACAGCGCACCGGTTCATTGCGTTGCGGTGGGTCAACGGTCTAGGCTCCTTACACCGGGCGCCAACCGTAACCAAACGACAGCCGGGACGGTTCCTCTATGGTTCCCAAAACGAGCGAAAGCAAACCCCCCTTTGGCCCGACGGATACTCGTTCGCAAAGGCTTATGTGGACACACTTGTTGGGGCGGCAATCGACTACCCGGTCAGGCGATGATCATCATCTGCGGCCCTCTTGGGGCGTTCTCGGACCCGATCGATGAAGGCGGCGCGCGCGACTCCTTAGGGTCTCCCAAAGCCGCTTGGCCTCGGTCTCTTCGTTAGGAGAGAGTGGCTTCTGGGAGTAGAAGGATTGGTCGAGTAACCGCACCAATGACCGGATCAGACCATCGTCGTGAGGAAAGCGCTTTATCCAACTCTGGCCCCATTCTCGAGGACTGTACGAGCGCGAGTGGGCGCCAAGTCTGCGGCGCGATTCTCGCTGAATATCGACCCAAATCCGCATCGTCTCACTCCTACGTGCCGCTCGCTTGCGGCTCAACCATAGCAGAGCTCCGAGCGTAGCGATGACGAGGGCGGCGATGGTGATTTCATCGGCACTTGCCGTGGAGGCCTGAGGAACGCGTTTGGGTCTCCGTGGCGATGGAATCTTGCGGAGATGAGCATCTGCATTCAGGGAGGATGGTGGTGTTGGAGCGGGTCTCGCAACGCTTGGTGACGTGACAGCGGATGTCGGGAGAGCCTTGTGCAACAGTGCGGGGCTGGAGTAGGTGGGGAAGTTGAAGCCGGGGGTGGGGTCAAATGGTACCCACCCAATTCCGTTGATCCAGATCTGCGCCCAAGAATGGGCATCGACTTGACGAACGAGATAGCCGTGGTGTTTCTTACTATAGGTGCCAGGAGCGTACCCCACGACCCAACGGGCGGGGACCCCGAGCGATCGCATCATCATGATGAAGGCCGTCGAAAATTGATCGCAGTAGCCCTGTCGATTCACAAACAGAAACTGGTTCACCGCATCCTGGTCGCTCGGGCGGACCTTATAGGAGTAGCGGTAGTGGGCATCAAGGTACCTTTTTATCGTTTCCGCCGCATCGAACGGACCGCTGGTACCAGTCACAAGTCGCTTGGCCAATCGTTTGACCTGGGGCGACAGGTTATCCGGCACCTCGAGATCCTTCCGCAAACTCCGCGGGGCAACGCTGTAGGTGCGGTTCGCGATGTCCGCTGAGCTGTAGAGTGGTTCAAAGGCAGTGAGACGATATGCTCGCACTCCCTTCACGTCTATGCGGCTCGATCTCGCATGCACGATCGAGGTGACTGAGAACTTGAGCGGAGCTCCGGTGTAGAAAAGCCTGGTCATGGCTTGGGGTGAAGCGTCCGCTATCGTCACATGGATAAGTACATCCTGGTTTCCCTCGAAGTAGGGTTTGATGATGGGGACATCACTCCCGCCAGCGAGATGCTCGAAGACTGACTTGGAGCCCCTGTTCGACCAACTCAACCCGTTAAATGTATTGTAGGTGGCGCCTTGCCAGTAATACGAGGTGGTGGTATGGGCAACAAAGACAGGGGCTTGGCTTGGCACTAGCGAATGGTTGATCTGAGTGATGCCTGATCCGTAACCAGTTACAGCCGAATTCACGCTGCTGCCGGTGCCAAAGTCGGTGAGTAGATCTCCGAGGTGCACCGGTGGGTGCGAGGGGAGTTCAAAGCCAATGACCAGCGGGACGAGCAGTACGACTGTCGCGAGCACATTGACTGGCGTCCGCCGTGACACACTGGTCCTGTCCCCACCGACCTCTCGTTGGTGGGTGCTCATCAAAATGATGAGGCCTACGAGAAGGTAACTGGCGAGAGGGAACTCGGCGGCTAGACCCCAGATTGCGTGAGCGGCGCAAATCACGACGGTTCCTACCACCAGCAGCGTCAAGGCCCGATGATAATTTCGACAGCGCCGAAAGAGCAGCCAGCCCAGTAGGACCCCGACTAATACAAGTGGTGTCGCGTTATGAGCACTGATCTGGGTCCATCGATGAAGCGGGAGTGTGATTGATTGATGAGCAACGTACCGCAGGGCCTGCCAAAGTTGGTGGAGTGTGACCCAACGGCTCCAGGCCAGACAGAGCTGGAGATAGAGGAGAACGATCCAACTTACCAACCGTGGTAGCCAATGCGGCCAAGCCTCGGCGAGGGCAAGGAGCAAGGGTGTCATCGCGAGGGCGAAGGAGTCTGTGTAGCCGCCTGAGTGAACAAAAGGCCAAAACAAGGCGGTTGCCCAGAGGCCCAGCAGCAGTGGCCTTTTCATCGGGAGACTTGGGTCCTCGGTCGTATCGGGCGAAGGCTCTCGCGCCAGTTGGGCAGACTTGTAAAGCCTCCAGTCCCAACGACGATGATCGATTCGGCATTTCCCCGCCAAGTGGCTTGGTGTGCACTGGTGGTGATCACTAACATGTTGTGTGCGTACCGAGCACCGCCAAGGGATGTCGATGGCTCTTGGTTCCCGTACGGGAGGACACTCAAGAAATCCATGATCTTCGCCAGGGCAACGTTGCCTGAGGAGGCGGGAACCTCGTGAGTAGGCTGGTCGAGTGTTGCGATCCGTAGTGCCAGCCGCGAACGGCTCGCCTGGTAGGCCAATGATGCAGCGATCGAGACGGCGAGCTCCCAGTCAAAGGGCGTGAAGTGTCGGGAGGTGTCGAGCATAACGATGCACTCGGATCTGTTTTCTGGCTCGAAGTACTTGACCTTGAACTCACCCGTTCTTGCCGAGGTTTTCCAATGGATGTGCGACAGACGATCTCCCAGCACATACTCTCGAACGCCGACTAACTGGGTGAATGCTTGACGTGTTCGGTGTACATCGAACTGTTGTCCATGCCCTAGATAGTTTTTCAGTTCAGTCCGGCTCAATCCCACTACCGATGGCCAGACGTGTAGCTTGATGGGTTCTTGGTTGATGTCGATCGAGCGCTGGAAGAGGCCAAAGAAGTCGCTTGTGATCAAAGTGATATTCCCAAACTCCAGGGTACCGCGGGCCAATTCGGTCACTTGGTACCCGATCGTCTGCGCTCTACCTCCAACTGTGGTGAGTACAAATCGATGTTCCATCTCTCCCTGGGCAGACTCGAGACGGTCTACAACGAAAAGATGTAACCATGGCCACTTGGTGGCCCTGACTGTGAGGGTTACATCAAGCCAACGACCCGCATAATACGGACCAGGACCCAGCTCTCGTGTGATGACAACACTGGATAGTGGTCCGAGCTGGCTGAAGATGGCGACCGCAAGGAGTACCAGTAGAAAGTCGCAGAGGTGCCACGCCAGCAAGCCGCCAGTGAAGATCGCGAATAACAAAGTCGTGAGGGTGCCGAGTAGGACAACGCCCCCTCGGAACCGAATGCCCATACCCGACTAGGCTAACCAGCTCCCGCAATTACGAGTAGTCATTTAGCCAACTTGTTCACCATAGAGTCGCTCCGCCAGTGCACCCATGCATGTTTCTACCGCTCCGATCCTGACGGCCTAGCGCATCTAAGCGAGTTGCTTGGTGGCGTGACTTGACTGCTAGCGATATCACGAGTCAGCCTCCTTGCTTGAGATGACTGGTCAGGACCAATCCACGAACGCTTGAACGCACAAGGCTGTTCGTTGCGCACGAAGGTCAATTGGCACACCAAGTGTTGCAGCGATGGTTCGCGATAATGAGCAGCCATCCGAAGCGGGTGGTTGTCTCATAGAGGGGTGCGGAAAGACTCCTTGGCTCATCCTCGTGTATCGTCCAAGTCTGAACTCATGCCAACTGGGGCCGGTTCGGCCTCTGACCCGTTCGACGATGATGAACCACGGAAGCCGATGCCGTTTGAGCAGTCGACTGCTTGAATGGGGTCAGCTCCGTCAGTCTTGCCGGGGACTATCATGAACGCCCCATCATCACCGCAAGCCTCACTACGGCCGGGTGTTGTGGGACGGACGGTATGGCGGTCGGAGTTGATGCCTGGTCGAGTGACCCTCTGATCATGGGAATTTGGTGGCACCACAATGCTGTGTAGCACGTGTGGTGGTCCTGCGGGCAACGACCTGAGATGCCTGCCTCCGCGATGATGGATCCGATCGACCACTCTGGAGTTGCGCTGGCATAACGGGTGAATATTGACACGCCATGGGCTGCAGTGCACAGCTACCAACGATTTCGACGTTCAACTCTTCCCTGGGATCATTGCGCTCCATCAGCTTGACCGAGCCTTCGAGGTAGTTGTTGGGCTAGGACTGAGACCTGCTTGACATTCGAAAAAATTGGAGACGAGGCCCCTGAAACCTCTCCCATCGGCCAGCGATCAGACGGCTTGGATGGACTTCCCGACGCGCAAGCGACTATACGGGTGCACATCGATACTGAGTGTGCATTGATACTGAGTGTGCATTGAAAGCATGCGAGGCTTCCTGCGTGGGATTCGATTTGAACCACTCGATGCTCGCGACTAAATTGTCTCAATATTGGCTGTCCAGCCCCAATATTGGCTGCCATCACGGTTGTTTGTGCTTTAACGCGAGGATCATTGAGCCCTTTCATTCTATCGATCTCGGGGTGAGTATTTGGATGTGAAGATCCAGGGTTTAGCGTGTCTGCAAGTATGTCCATCGAGAGCTCGTCGACGACGGCATCCAGAGATGCCCTGTGTGATGGCGTAGATTGGAAAGGCTAGTCCAGGCGACGGTCAATCCTTTGCATGATGCTGAGGCAGACGAAGCTACTCATTGCATGGCGATCCATTGCATGGCGATGTCTGTCTAACCAGGTATTTCGGCAGACAAATAATTGAACCGTTCAACACCCTTGTGATTGCCGCACTGCGTCTTGGGTTCTCGGAGCCTATGCAATGGAGTTGTACCGAATGAACGCGTCAGAATAATCGACCCCTCGCGCGTCAGCTCATCCCGGTTGGTTCTCGGAGGTGGTTAGCGCATGGGTTCCCCTGCTAGAGCGAGCTAACCAGGTTTGCGGGCTCGCAATGAGTAGAGTAAAGGAAGGCGTGGCATCCCTCTGGGTAGACGATATCTACGACCATTGGATGAGCGCTCAAGGAGCGAGTTTTGGGCAAAATGTGTGTAGTCGTACTCATGGAACCATTCGATCGTTAGACCAGCACCAGCAATACACGAGATAATTTCTCCAACTGTATGTTGCCACTCGGCCGTGATGTTCGAATGAGTTACTTCATCGGGAGCGGCGTAGCTGCCGCCTGGATCGGTTTCGATGTACGGTTGGCCGTCAGTGAAGTAGTCGTTAGCAATGGTCCAATTATCCTCGGGCAAGATCCATGTGATTGGGTGGAACTCGACGAGATAAAGGTATCCGCCCGGGTTGAGGAGTTGATTGACGACCTGGGCCCAACTTCGCAAGTCATCAAGCCAGGTGAGCGCTCCTTTGCCCGTGTAGACGACATCGAATTGGCGACCGAGAACATCGGGAGCGTTGTAGACATCGGAGACGCTCCAGGTGGCAGTGATGCCACAAGCCTGTGCGATGCGCCTTGCTTGCGCAAGTGCTGGTGCGGAAAAGTCGACTCCGGTGACTTGGAAACCTCGTCTTGCCCATGAAATGGTGTCGGTGCCGATGTGACACTGGAGGTGCAGCAGGCTGTTACCCACTTCATTCGGAAGCTCTTCGATTTCAAAGGAGTCGAGGGCAGACTCACCGTTGATGAGTTCGTCCACTCGATAAAAAGCAGAGCCTGCATGCAACGCGGCGCGTTCATCCCACCAGGCAAGGTTTGCAGCAATGAGTTCGTTCCGTGTCATGCCCTCAGCGTATCACTATGCTTGGGGTGGGTCCGCCTATGGAGTGAAGGGGGCATCGCGTTCGCTGAGCAGAGAACTGAATGCTTCTCTGGGTTCTACCACCACTTGGGGAGCTGAAGAGTCCTTTGGATTTCACGGTCTCAAGTACGAAGTCTTCGAACCGCGAGGTAGATCTCGAGTACTTGAATGGTTCTCTTGAAGTCAGCCGGGCGGGCAGCGGCGGGCAATTCTGGGGGGCTTCAGGAGACGAATTGCTTACCCGGGCCGAGACTGCAGAGGACCACATAACGGAGAGCAAGGTGCTCTTCATGGACAGATACATGGGGCACCTAGCAGAGGACGCCTCTTCGTTCGAATGTTCGGTAGCATCGTCGCACTCGGGGTCCCAAGGCATGCACCTGGGGATGAAAAGTTCTCTACGCTGGTATTCCGTTGATGCATTTTCGGAGGGCCCCTCGTACCCGGTCCACTTCGTTTGCGAGACGGCTCTCGTCACTCTAGCGTCTTGGTCCCTGTGCTGCTTCGACTCGGGGAAGGCTACACAGGCTGGAGAACTGACATGCGCCCGATAGCCGATGAATAGTAGGACGAGGAGCGGGGTGGCTGCTCACCTAAAAGGGTTTTACTGGGTCGCGGTGAGGGAGCACTGAGCCAAACGATCGGTTGCTGCTGATGCAGGTTCATGATGAGGGAATGGCAAACCCGGGGCTGGTGGTTAACGCCTATGTGCCGCTCAGTACGCGGATTGGCGTTCCTTTGAGCCATGCCTGGATGTCCTCAAGGGCTCCCTTGTAGAAACATCGGTACGAGTCTTGACTGACGTAGCCAAGATGGGGAGTCGCGAGGACATTAGGTAATGAACGGAGTATGTCACCACTTGGCAGTGGCTCGATGTCAAACACGTCAAGGCCTGCCCCAGCGATCTGATGGCTTCGAAGGGCATGAATCAGGGCTTCGGTATCGAGGAGCCCGGCTCTTGATGTGTTGATCAAAAAGGCCGTATTTTTCATGAGTGAGAGTTCTCGGTCAGCAATGATATGGCGGGTCGAGGGTGAGAGCACCAGGTGGATGCTGAGAAAATCGCTCTTGACGAAGATGGCGTCTCGCGAGACGAGCTCTACATCCGCGGCTTGCGCACGCTCGGCGGTCAGATGCGGACTCCATGCGATAACGTTCATGGCAAAGGCATGGCCGACTTTGGCGACGCGGAGGCCGATGTTGCCGAGGCCGAGGAGTCCGAGTGTCTTGCCAGCGAGATCGACGCCAACACTCTGTTGCCAAGACCCTCCGTTGCGTAACCCATCCGTCTCTTGGGTTAGATTGCGTGCCATGGAGAGGATGAGCGCCCAGGTGAGCTCCCCGGTTGGCGTGGGAATGCCTGGCGTCCCGGTGACGACAACCCCATGTGACAATGCCGCATCGAGGTCGATTGCTGCGTTGCGCATACCGGTGGTTACTAGGAGCCTGAGCAGCGGTAGTTGATCGAACAATTGAGCTGAGAAGGTGGTCCTCTCCCGCATTGCGACCACGATGTCGGCCTCATGCAGCACTGCAAGCAAATCTTGGCCTTCAAGGTGTTCGTGGACAAAGCGAATCGTTACTTGAGGCAAAGAACTCCAATCTGCGTAGGAGCGAGCGCAGTCTTGGTAGTCGTCGAGAATCACACAGTTCACTAGTGCTAGGCTAGCGACTGGGCAGAGAGGGTTTCTCTGCTGCCTTCAGCATGGCTCAGAGGAACCGAGGCCGAGTGGTGTTGGCTAGTAGTCGAGGCGTACTAGCATCCTCATGGCCTGGCTGTGTTGATGGTGGAGTGTTCCGCCTCAGATGACGCACTCACGAATGTGAGTGGACCGACCATACCAGATACTGGAGGAAATCGCGTCGAGAGCAACACGCCGATGCCAGAGCAAGCCATCATGGAACTGGTTGCCGGCGGTCCAGCTGGGGAATACCCCGTCAACCGGGCCGCGCTCGACCTGGGTAAGTCGGTCGATAGTCCTTGCAGGAGAAGTCCTTTCATGCAGGATCGTCATCCATCAGCACCAACACTACCTAGAGAGCGACCGGTCCAGGAGTGATGGGTGCGGTGCCGCCTGTGACCTCCGAGGCGATTTTGGCAAGGCAACAGTATGATCATCGCATCGTGACAGCGTCGACGCGGAGATGCTAAGGTGAGGACCAAGATTTCAACCGACGACGAGTTGATCGCCGACACGCAACGTTTCCCCGCATACGAGAAGAGAGCGTCCCGGTGCGTGGGGCCCTTTTTGCTCTGATCGAATGCGAGAGCCTCTGGTGCTATTCTGTTCGACACGTCGGCCAGGGTTGATCGCCTCCGCAACGGGGACCCACGGGTAACGAGTCTCTCCGAGACGACCCAGGTCGTGGGGCATTGGAAGGCGGCCCACCACACGTTGAGAGATTCTTGCCCTGCGTGCGAACCTCCTCCCCGCGGTTGTCACAATCCACGAAGAGGCCATGTCCCTGATTGAGCTTCACAAGCGATGCGATCGCGGAACAGGCTACTCGACACACCGTTGGTTGCGGCAACCTTCTTGGCGTTAGATTTGACGTTTTGGACGCATGACAAGCGTCTGTAGGTGGTCGCCATCGACCGGTCGCGTGGTTACGAGGGATCGTAGGGCGCGATGCAGCAAGGCGATCCCTGTCAGAATCGAGGGAATATCCCTGCGAAAGCCTAGGAGGCAGGGGAGGGTGGAGATCGGACCGGCTGAGCCCAGTTTGTAGATCAAGGAACATATGCTCCACGATGACGCGAGCGAGGGGTCTGAGGATTTAGGAAACAGTGGCGTGGAGCGTGGGAATAGCTAGTAGCGTGCGGCAGTAACTAGTTTCAAACTTCGGGTTGGCGTCATGACCAAGACCGCTTGGTGCCCTATAGAGGTAATGTTTTGAAGTCTGAGCCGTTGGAGGTTCCCCACGACCGAGTCCGGGCGAAGCGTACCTCGTCTCCGGAACGCAGCTGGGCGCAAAGACTAGCCAAGGATTCGTCGATGACCCCTACGACCGGATAACCTCCGGTGGTGGGATGGTCGGCTAAGAAGACCACGACTTCACCGGTTGGTAGTAGCTCCATTGCACCCCACACCACCGCCTCGCTGGCAAGTTCTTCGTGATAACGTCGCTCGATTGGATGACCCTTGAGGCGGAGAGCTATCCGATTGCTTTCGGGTAGGACTTGGTAGTGCTGGCTAAAGAGATCATGCTCTGCTTGCTCTGTTAGCCAGTTGCGACGGGGTCCAGGGTGGACCGTTAACACAGGAGAGTTGCCAAGGGAAAGATAGGGTGCAAAATCCACCGAGGGCGCGATGGTTGAGCTTGGGCCGATCTCGATCAGCTCGTCGGCCACTAATGGAGGTGGACCAAGCCCGGATAGCAGGTCCCGTGAGCAGCTGCCGAGTACTGGGGCCACTTGAAAACCACCTGCTACCGCTACATAACTACGCAGGCCGACCTTCGCGGCGTCAACATCAAGACGTGCTCCTTGGCCTACATATACCGGCATGCTCCATCCAACAGCCTGGTCATTGACCTTGACATCAGCCAAAGCTCCGGTTACCGCAATCAAAGCAGGGGATGCAAAGCGAAGTGAGACCCCATCGAAGGTGGTCTCAAGGACAGTAGATCCCGACGTGTTGCCAACCAGCCGGTTGGCGAGACAGTAGCTCTTGATGTCCAAGGCACCGGAGCGAGGCACTCCAAGATGGGCGAGACCCGGTCGCCCAGAGTCTTGAAAGGTCGTGAGCGCCCCGGGACGCACAACGGTGGCAAAACGTACTTTATCCGCCATCAGCGATTCCGTCTCAGATCGGGATGAACCTGACGCGCGTGCCTGGGGTGAGTAGCGCTGGGGGTTCTCGCTTCTCATCCCAGATCCGGGCATCGCTGCGACCGATCAACTGCCAACCACCGGGAGACGGCCGGGGGTAGATACCAGTGTAGGTGCGAGCAATTCCAACGCTACCGACGGCAACGTTCGATCTCGGGGAGGCTCGACGAGGTACTAAATGATCTTCGTCTAAGCTCCGGATGTAGGCAAATCCAGGGGCAAATCCACAAAATGCAACCCGATGGGGAAGTCGCGAGTGATAGTCCACCAGATCTTCGCTCGACATCCGCCATAGCTCTGCGACCCTTCCGAGGTCTGGACCGTCGTAGCGACACTCTACATCCACGGTCATCGCTGGTCGAGCTGGCCCAGCTTGAAGTCGCCACGACTGTATGTCTGTCTGAGCGACGTTAAGGTCCATGACCCCATCGAATAACACCGTGCGTTCTCCGGGCACAATGTCGACAACGTGCTTGATCCAGTCTGAGTGAACGCGATGAGCAACCTCGTTTAACAGCGACAAGACCTGCGCGTTGTCTTCGACCTCGACGAGGAACGCCTTAGGTCCAGATGGAAGGAAGCGAAGCATCAGAGCGATTCGGTCGAGGTGCAAGCCATAACTTCAGATTACTGTTGCTTGGTGTGACTTCGTAAATCTCGCGAGGTGTAGGTTCCATTTGTGCGAGAATATGCAGCCCGAGCTTTTCTTCATGCCCGTTTGGTTCGGCTCCGCGGAGTTCGTTGAGATCAGTTGGCCCTCCACGGGCTTACCTCGCTGGAGTCCCCAGCTCAGTTCGGTGGATAGCGCGATAGTCCGTTGCTACCGGAACGGGGTGACGAGTATTCCTGCATCCTCTAAGGTTGTTCGCACCGCCGCGGCGAGGGTTGGAGCCCCAGGACTGTCGCTGTGGATGCAAATGGATTCGCAGCTGATCATAACCGGGGCCCCGGTTATGTCGTCAACTGGTTGATGCGAGGCGAGGGCCAACCCTCTTGCAGAAATGACCGCTGGATCCGTTACGACAGCCCCTGGTGTTGTCCGTGGTACCAGTCGGCCCTCAGGAGTGTAGGCACGATCGACAAACCCTTCCGAGATGGTCGCGATACCAGCTTCACCAAGTATCTCGACAGATGGGCTTCCAGCGAGGGTTAGCACGGGTAGTGATGGGTCGTACTCCAATATCGCGGAAGCCATTGCCTTTGACAGCGTTGCATCAATCGCCATGTCATTGTAGAGGGCTCCGTGGGCTTTGATGTAGCTAATCCGGGTCCCATGGCGTTGACAGAATGCTTGCAGAGCACCGATCTGGAAGGTCACGTCGGTCAGGAGCTCAAGCGGGCTGACCTGGAGGTGACGCCGGCCGAAGCCTACAAGGTCTGGGTACGAGACGTGTGCCCCGATCGCTACGCCGCGAGACGCGGCGAGAGCTACGGTAGTGTCCATAGTTCTCGGGTCGCCAGCATGGAAACCGCATGCGATGTTGGCACTCGTTACGTAGGCCAGCAGCTCTTCGTCCGTGGCCGTGTGATACGGGCCAAACCCCTCTCCCATGTCGCAGTTAAGGTCGATTCGTATTTGCGCACTCATGCCGTCGTTACCTTCGAGTTGCCAAAGATTCCCCCTACCCTAGTGGGCGAAGTTCCGCGCGAGAACAGAACGCGCAACTCGGACTCGGTGTGCCGATCGCAACGTAGGTACTCAGTGACTCTGTCGTATTGCAGTTGGCGATTGCGTTGGCAAACACCCGGATATTGCTAGCTGTCGTACTGGGTCCACGCCGCGCTTGATGAGCTGGGTTCATTTGTCGTCAGACCCTCGCATTGATGAACAAACAAATATCACGACCCGAGCTTTGACGCCGCTTGTGACGAGGCAACAAGGACAACCGAGGCTCCGTAGCTGTCCTTTCGCCAGTGCGATCTAAGGGTAGCCTCCCCTCAAAGCACGCTCTTTCGTCAGCAACTTCCAATCGGACCATACCGGTCACCGATGGCCTGTGTCGTCTTGTCTGGTACACCGCCCAAGCGACGGTCGAACCAGGTGGGTTTCTTGCCGTTGCTCGGGACGTTAGCCGGAGCCGCACGCTCAGCGACACCGGGAGGTTCGGTATTTTAGGAATTTTGCTCGATTTACTGGCACGCCGCCCAAGCGACGATGCCCGTCATACCGTCGGTCGGGCGGGTCGGCAGCAGGCCATTTCAAATACACCTGAGTCGCATGACGACATCGAGATATCGATCATTAGGGATATCGGTCGATATGAGAACCGGCAGCTCAGCGCCATCTAAGTCCTCGAGACCGAACGGCTAATCCTGTGAGCCCTGGGTGAGAAAGTGACGGGCATTCGCCCATCCGGTCGGTCGACGCTGAGGGGGTGGAGCGGGAGAGCTTTCCTGCAAGTTCCATGGAGCTCTAGAGCGCATTCCAGTAGCTCCCTTCGAAGGGATTACTCCACGCCGGGCCGGCAACAAGGAAGCAAGCACTCCCTCCTTCGATGACCCCCATTAGTCACCCCCAGATCGGTCGAACGTGCGCTAGGCTGACCCTCGAAGCTCCGCATTTCTATTGGCGGCGACCATGTCGAGCATGGTCATTGTGCCGTAGGCGTTCACCCGGCGACGTGGAACGAGCGGTAATCATCGGCAGGGGGTGAGCTTGCGAGCTAGCGGTTCCCCGACAGAGAGCAAGTTGGTGAGCTTCTCACGCCTAGCAGTCGGGACGTCGCCGCTCTCGTCCCGCTGATCGTCGGCTTGGCATTTGACAACAAGAGCCCGCTGACCTCGCTGTTGGTCAGAGTCAAGATGTCCTTGATCCGGACGAGCGGCGCCTGCAGCGCACGGATCGCACGATCCACGGACCGATGGTAGCGTGCAGCCTCGGTGTGTTCTAGGGGGTCTGGACGTCTCGGGGATACCCGAAGGTCCAGTGGTGAGTATCTGGGGAGCAACCATAGAGACTCATTGATGGCAATGATTCCGATACTGAAGTCGCGTCTAAGCTGCGTGATCAAGGGCGAGCAAGAAACGTCGCTGATGAGGTGATCGAGGTAGCCGATCGACTTGCGACTCGGCTCGTAGGAGACGAGCACCCTGGCGTATCCGTCGTGGATCCGTGTTGCACCAGGTCTGGCAGTCCTCGCGCAGCAAATCCGCGATGCTGGTAACGAGCGAGCGCCAGCGGCTGACGAGGACGGTGGGTGCAGGCCGTCGCTCGCCTCGCCGTGCGTAGGACATGGCTTCCCGGAACACGTTGAATAGATTGGGAATGTTGGGGAGCGCTTCGACGCACTCCTCAGCGCCGCCAACGCACAGCGCTCGACTGAGCTTGCTGTGTGCCCCATGTGCGCCGGTCGGCTACTGGGTCATGGTCCTGGTATGCATCAATGGGAGCGAATAGCATGGAGAGCCGTACTGCCAGCTGCCATCACGGTCTCACGTGAATCCAACGCTGCAAACCGCACGAATCAGCCTGGTTGTAAGTCAGCTGAGGGTAAAAGCGAGTGCGGCATTCAAGGTAGTGGAATTCAATCTGTCTTTGCACGACAAGAAAATTGGCCTTCTGTAGTCCTGATGAACCCTAGCCAACAGAGCCCTTGAAGGGAGATCCACGACAGCCTTATCACGGGTGAGGCTCGCCCTCCACCGGGTGCGCTCTTCTGACCCGTCTTGAGTACATCCCGCTTCCTCTGAATAGGTCCTAGCACCATGGGGTTTGGGGTCTCTCGGACCGTGCATGGTACCTCGCCAGGCATGCCTAACGACATGGACAAGCGAAGAACTGATATCACCCTTGGCTAGGCATACCACCCTGAGCAGGACTTCCTGTTCCAAGTGATGTCCGATCGATGCGTGCGGACATCTGAGCCTTCAGCCGTCCAAGCACGATCAGGACCGGAGCTCCCAGCACAATTACCATCAATGCATTGCCACCAGCGCGGAGAGAATCCCATGCAAAGGAGGTTGTCACGTAGAATCGCGCGAAGTGAGAGAGCGCCAACGAAAGTCGCATTCCCGCATGAAAGCCGAGACCGGGGGCCGACTGATAGTAAGTCCAGTCCCAGATATCCATCGCAATGCCAAAGCCGTAGCCCGCAATCACCCCGATGACTGCCAAAATAGCGATGTCGCGCCAGCTCGGCCGATGGCCACGGTGGTCCGCGAATAGCCCAGCGAAAGCCCCCACCCAACCCGCAGCAAAGAGTTGATAGGGAAGCCAAGGTCCAATCCCACCTGTAACCACTGCCGATACCAAGAGGGAGCTCGCTCCGACAAGAAATCCGTACTTTGCACCAAAGATGTATCCGGCGCACAAGATCAGGAGGAAAATGGGGCTAAACCCCCCGATCCCAGTAACAAGAAGCGCGCGAGCTGCGGCGTCGATGGATGAGAGCGCCGCGAGTAGGGCAAATGAGCGGACATCGAGCGAGCGAGAACCCATTTCAATCAACACGAGAGCGCTGAAGGTACCAAAGGCAAGCGCTGCAATTGCAGCAACACTCGCCCCAGGAGCGAAGAATGGCCAGGCGAAGAGCGCGCACCCAATCCCGGTTGCAACCAGCCATCCGAGGATGCTTGACACACGCCGTGGATACCTCAAGGGCCAACTCCCTCTTCAGGGATAAGAGTGCCACCAGAGATCTTCCACACCCGAGGTGCCAGCTGGTGAGCAAGCACTCGGTCATGAGTTGCGACAATGGTCGCCGTCCCATGCTCTGCGAGGTGGGTCAGCGTTGCGACGAGAGACATTCGTGCCTGCTCGTCCATACCCCGGGTAGGCTCGTCGAGGAGGGCAAGGCGAGGTTGCCCTGCCAACACAACAGCAAGAGCTGCACGCTGTCGCTCGCCGCCTGAGAGATCTCGTGGATCGCGTTGAGCAAGATGGGCGAGGTCAAGGATTTCCAGCACATCCATCGGGGAGCTGGTGAGCCCCAGCCATTTGAGCGTCTGGGCCACTTCGTCGATCACGCGGGTCCGATGCAAGAGCACCCCGGGCTCTTGAGGTAGGTAGGCGACCCCCACATCAGGGGCGAGCCTGCTCCCACTCGTGAGAGGGCTTAGACCACCGATCGCACGGAGTAGGGTGGTTTTTCCTCCCCCGTTGGCACCGGTGATCACGGTCACCTCACCCTCGCGACCGGCGAGGTTGATCCCGGTGAGAAGCGGAGTTGTGCCGACAGAGAGTTCGGCATCGTGCAGCTCCCAGACCAGTTTGGTAGAGGTTGAGGGAGGAAGGCACGGGGGAGGAACCACAACTTTCATCGAGTTTTCTTCGATCAGATGGCCGCTGTGCATGCCGATGATGTGATCTGGCTGAAGGTAGCCTGCCAGACGATGCTCGGCCAGGACCACGCGTGTTCCAGAGTGCGCAATCGCGGTAAGAGTCTGTCCTAATAGGCGGGCCCCATTTTCGTCAAGCTGAGACATCGGTTCATCAAGCACTAAGGTGGCCGGGTCTGTCGCAAGTGCCGCTGCGACAGCTACTCGTTGCCGCTCGCCACCTGAGAGTGTTCTGATACGGCGATCGATGAGGTGTAGGATGCCTACGGATTGAAGAGACGCGACGACCTGGGCGCTGATCTTATGACGATCAAATCCTAAGTTTTCAGGGCCAAAGGCTACCTCCCGTGCCACGGTTCCTCGCACAAAACCGTTCTCGGGTTCCTGAAAGACAAACCCCACCAGCTTGGCGAGTTCGCGCGTCGGGGTTGTGACCACTTCCTTTCCTTCGACGGTGACTCGACCCGAGAAATCACCTCCGTGAAAGTGAGGGATGAGTCCATTGATCAGCCGAAGCAGAGTCGACTTTCCGGATCCCGAGTCGCCGATGACGGCCGTTATTCCATAACCGAGCTCTGCTGAGACACGGTCAAGGGCATATGCAGGCTCCCCGCCCCAGGCGGGATACTGATAACTGACGTTCTCAAAGATGATTTTCTGTGCCATGGCTTAGCCGGGTTCAATCACAAGAGCAGCTACCCAGAGTAGGACGGAGGGAGCCCAGACCAAGGGAGAAAGTGACGGCATTGACGGGGTTGGATAGGGGTACCATAGCACTGGAACGTGCGCGAGATGCACCGCCAGAATCGGAAAGCCACACATCGCAACGAGAACCGCTCCCGTAAGATTGCGAATCGTGGGCTCTTGGGCGACCAATTGACTTCGCGGTCCGCTCCCAAATCCCCGTGCCTCCATTGACTCTGCAAGCTGGGTTGAGCGTTCTATGGCGCCAAGAAGAACCGGGATGATGATGTCAATCATCGCGCGCGCACCTCTTGGGCGCCATCCACGAAACTGTTGAGCCTCCTTGATTGAGCGGTAGCTCGCCGCCATAGCTGGGGCCAAGTTGAGAGCCGATCCAAGAGCAGCGCCAACTCGCGAGAGCGACCTCGGAAAAGAGTCAGCGAGGTCGGTAGGGTCCATCACAACTGCAAGAGTTGCCGCGGCCGAGATCGTCGCAATCAGCGTGAGGGCGATCGAGCCTCCTTGAAGGAACCCCTCAATCGTGATCGGTCCAGAGACGAGGGGGATCCACGTTGGCACAAATCCGACTACGGTCGCTCCCTCGTGTACGAGAACCCCGTTGACCAGCATGGAAACAAACCCCATGATCGCAAGCCCAACCACAAGTGGGCGTAGTTGACGTTCACTCACGCGGCGTTTGACCAGAACGATCCACGACACAACAGTCACGAGTGTCGCAGACAGCGGGTCTGGGATCGCAAGCACGACGAGAAGGGCACCTAGTGTCCAGACCAGCAGTGCCACCGGACGCCTCACAACCTGCCGGGACCTGCTGGCATCGGTGGATTGTTTACAGGGGGTACATAGCGGAGACCAAGAGACTCTCCCCGAGTCAACCGAATGTCACTGATTCCCAGCGACGAAGAGATCCATTTGCCCCTTGCCTTTGCCACATACACGCCCCAGTAGTTCGCCTTCGCGGGGAGACACTCGACATAATGCGCAGGGACATGATCCACCTGACACAGGGCCAGCCCAAAGCTGTACTTCTGAGTTCCAAGTTCAATGTGAGCCTTGCTAAGCAATGTCAGTGCGGGGATTGAAGACGTTCCAATTGCTGTACAGCCACTAATTACCTTGTGCGATGAAGGTTCTACGACAACTTTTACTGCCTTGGAAGCGGGTACCTTGGAACAGGAACTCTCGCCTCCAAAGTCGATCGCCGATGCCGAGTGTGGGCTCGCAGACGTTGACCCACATGCAGCGAGACCGAGGCTCATTCCTGCGACGACAAGCCCGTACCGAACCCCTCGTGCCAGGACACGATCTACCATTCCCATTACCTCCTCTAGGGTGTACACGCCCCATGTCAGCGAGTGGACAACGGTCAGTATCCTGACTCCGGATCAATGCTCCTCTCGGCCTTCCAATCTCAACGAGACCGTGGCCGTGTTTTGAGAGGCGCTCCCCATTCACAGTGGCGGCACCGTGCCGGACTCACACCGGCTTCCTGGTTCCGCTGTCCAGTATGCGTCTCTGAATCTAGCCAGATTTCTCCCTGATCATTCACCCAGAGAGGAATTCAACACGGTTTCAGACATCCGATGACGGGCGTAGGCCTCCCGCTCAGCTGATGCATCCGAGCGAGGTTCGAGATTTTTAAAACGCTGCGCACCGTCTGGTCTGCACAAAACGTGAGAAGACCGATCATCTTGGATGCGAGATCACTTCAGCAAACGATAAGAACTCTACGGCGGCCTGGGTGATTGCAGAGCTGTCAACGAGAGTAATCGATCGGCATGCCATCACTGATCCAGGCGACGAAGCCGCCAGCGATTTCTGTCGCCCCACGAGACGCAGGAAGTTTGCTTCTCACGGCATGCTGACAGAGGTAGATTCCATCGCGCTTTGGGGCGAAGGAATGCCACAATAGAGAGACCTTTCGCGATCCAGGCGGATGTCCGAACTTTCGCCGCTCGGCTCTGGTGCGAAGGTCCAAGATGGCGTAGCCAGTCTTGGAAGGAGTGTCTGCAGCTGGTCGACGCTCGAGGTAACAACTCAAGGTAACAATTTGTGCTGCTGGGACCTTTGGTGGCGAAGCCAGCAGGGCAGGATTGGAACTTGCCCATCCCCACTTCATCGCTTGGTTAAAGAACTGCCTGATCATGGCGTGGACTTGGCGAATCGAGGGTGGTGCAGATCTCCGAGCCGTGAGACTCCGATAAGGCTGATCCAAATGAGCAGCGGTCACGTCGGCCAACTGGAGCACTCCGAGCTTTGGGATAATCTCTGAGTTGATCCAACCCATATAGTCTCGGACAGTGGTGGGGGAGAGATCCGGGCCGACTAGCTCGATCTACTCTCTGATGGCATGATCCATCGAAGAGGTCGAAGTCCGTGCCTTGGAGTTGCTCGCTTCGGTGAGCAACCTCGTCAACTCAGCAACCGCCTTGCGCTTGGTGTCGTACACGGTGGGGTGCCGCTGTGGACGTTTGCCGCTTACCGGATCCCTCGGCAGACCGACGAGGATCTGCCTACGTCCGTCCCTCGCTTACGTACCCCTCTCTCACTGTTCTCAATCTAGAGCAAATGCTTCCGAACTGGCAGTTAGTGTGGATGACACAACCATCATCTAGCTGGTGCTGGAGTGATCCAACCCAGATGAACCACCCAGAATGTGAGAGGACCGACCATAATAGATACGGGAGGGAAGCTCATGTTGAGCAAAAGACATACGCCAGAACAAGTCATCACCAAAATTGCTGAGGGTGACCAGATGTTGAACGAGGGCAAAACTTCGCTGTTGGCGCAACTTTCCCAACCTAAAGGTCATCGATCTCGATCCACGTCCGATCTATCACTGGAACGAGAACCGGGTGAGAGCCCAAGTGTCATTGAGCACGCTCTCTCTGTCACCTGGCGCATGAGAGAGGCCCTTGCTCCGCTGCTCTTCGGTGATGAAGACACTCCAGAGCGTGATGATCCCGTCGCCCCCGCCTCTCGTTCGGCGGCCGCTCGTGCCACAGACAGCACCAAACAAGGACCCGATGGCGAGACCATCCACAGCTTTGCTACCTTGCTTACCCATCTTGGAACCCTGACTAGAAACACGGTTGAATTTAGCCAAGGGGTCCAAAGAGAACAACTCTCGGTACCAACCACTCTGCAACGCAGAGTCTTCGAACTCATCGGATCGCCGATTCCTATCACCATTGGAGGCAAGTGATGCGAACAAAAACACTAATCCCCGGCAAAGTACCTGATAGACGGTACGATTGCTCGGGTGGTTAGGCGTAAGTTCGGTTTAGAGTCCAATACCGTTAACTCAGGGACCGGCTGCGATGATGTAGATGAGATCCTTAGCCTCCCTCGATGGTTGAGGCCAGTTGGAGTGGTTGGGATACTTGGTGGGATAGGGACTCATTCGCTTTCGCACGACACGGGGATTGGAGCGCAGACGTCGCTTTGGTAACACCTGTTCAAGTATCTGACAGGTTGCACGGCTGCGGGTCTCAGCAAGGAGCTGAGGGGGAAAACCCGGGCTCACGATCGAACTGGTGCGAGCGCACCCGGAGAGATCCAAGAAACGAGAGCGATAACGGGTCTCCTCTGGAAGATACCGTGGAGTGATCCAACCCAGATGAACCACCCAGAATGTGAGAGGACCGACCATAATAGATACGGGAGGGAAGCTCATGTTGAGCAAAAGACATACGCCAGAACAAGTCATCACCAAAATTGCTGAGGGTGACCAGATGTTGAACGAGGGCAAAACCATCGCTGAGGTTGCTCGAAGTTTCGGCATCACTGAGACCACCTGGTACCGGTGCCAAGAGTACCTACGGCGGGATGAAGGCCAACGACGCCAAACGCCTCAAGGAGCTCGAAGCAGAGAACCGAAGACTCAAGATCATGGTGGCAGACTTGACACTTGACAAGACCATGTCAAAGGATGAAGGCTCGCGGGAAACTTCTAACCCCGGATCGTCGGCGCAACGCTGTGAGGTTGTTGCGCCAGCGCATTCGGGGTATCCGAGAGACGAGCCTGTGCGCTCACCGGTCAACCACGATCGACCCAACGGTTGGTCCCCAAACAGCGAGAGGACAACACCGATGCCGAGATCACCGAGATCCTACGTGCCTTTGCCC
>JAKAQL010000049.1 GCA_021822605.1 Actinomycetes bacterium | reverse complement strand
AAACACCAATGAGACCTTTGCAGGTCTCATTGGTGTCTGGGGGTTTGGGATGGGGTTGTTGGTACTCTCCAACTTATGCTGCGTTCTTGTGAGTTCGCTGGTAAGGGTGCTACGGATTGCTGAGAGAATGAGTTCTGCTGCGATGCAGGACGGGAGTCCGCTCCCCATAGGGTGGGCGTGGCGTTGGCGAGTTGGTTCTCTCCGCCACCAGATTTGACGACTTGGCCGAAAACACCAATGAGACCTTTGCAGGTCTCATTGGTGTCTGGGGGTTTGGGATGGGGTTGTTGGTACTCTCCAACTTATGCTGCGTTCTTGTGAGTTCGCTGGTAAGGGTGCTACGGATTGCTGAGAGAGCGGGTTGGGGCCTGAACAACTGTTTGCGGTATCGAGGACGTAAGAGTATGGAGGAACTCTTGGCAATCGGCATCGATCTTAAGAACTCCTCGATTGTCGTAGCGAGTAGGACCCTGGTTCACCACTACCACCTGACGGCCATGCTCAAGCGCAAACGCGACGAGGCGCGCTGCCGGGTTCACCGACAGCGTACTGCCAAGGACTAGGAGCGTGTGCGCCTCCTTGATAATTAATTGGGCGTGTTCTAACTTGTGGAGCGGTACCGGTTCGCCGAAGGTGACCGTGTTGGAGGTAAGGATGCCACCGCAGTGCCCGGTATCCAGGTGGTGAAGACAGGTTGGGTCGAGTTCGCCGTGTGCGACTCGAGCAAGTGCTTGGTCCATTGGTTCAATGGCACCGCAGTCGAGACAACGAGTCTCGTGGATACATCCGTGAAGCTCGATCAAAGGGTAACCGAAGCCGTCGCTGAGTCGGTGTAGGCCGTCGACATTCTGCGTGATGACGCCTTTGAGTGCACCAGTTTGGGTGAGCACCTCGAGACATCGGTGCCCTGTGGTTGGTTTCGCACGGTAGAGCGGGTTGGTCAGCCGATCCTTCCAGAGCCGCCTTCTCAGCTCGGAGTCATTGCGATATTGACTGACACGAGAGAGCTTTGAGGCTGAGGGATCCTTGGTCCAGACACCGTTGGGCCCCCGATAGTCAGGGATGCCAGCGGCGGTCGAGAGACCTGCGCCGGTGAATGCCACCAAAGACCCCATGTCGAGGCTACTGATGCACTGTGCGAGGTTGGTCATCCGCTGACAGTTGGTCCGATCCGATTGACCTCGATTTCGATGAGCACTCGGCGCTCGACGGTCATCGACTCGCGGTAGGCACTCCAATCGTCGTGCTCTCCCGCAGCCAGTCGATAGTACTCGACAAGGCTCTCCATCGCTGTGGGCAGGGAAGCGATGGATGCGACACCATCGGCCTGCATCCAGCTGCCAAAGAAGCTATCGGGAAAGACACACACAAAAGCTGTGGGGTTTCTTCGAAGGTTACGGGTCTTGATAGCGGTCTCTCGAGAAGAAATTCCAATCGTGGTAGGACTCATCGCCACGGCGAGGACTGGAGAGAGCTGGACTCCTCCATCTCGGCGATAGGTACCGAGGACGGCATGGTGATGCAGTCTCAGGAATTCGAGCGTGGGCAGAGTGGCCATGGTGATCATCCTATTGGCTCGTTGGCGCCTCTTCCTCGAGATGCGTTGGCGGTGGTATCGTCTTGTCCTCATCGCGGTGGTCGGCACCACCTTGGCGTGCAATCTCTTCTGGCGGCGCAGCATTGTGGAAAAAGAAGTAGTACGCGAAGGCGGAGACTGTTTGGATGACGCTCGCGATTTCAAAGGGTATGGAGAGACTCACATCGTCGAGTAGATAACCGGTGAGCGTTGGTGAGATTGCCATCACGATCTGGGATGGGAGGTTTGACAAGGCGGCCACTCGCGCTTGTTCGGAGGGGTCGGCCATGGCCAGTACGTAGGACTGCCGTAATGGGAGTGCTACTCGTTGTGCAAACATGCGGATCGTGTAGATAATGCCGGCGATCACAAAGGTTGGCGAGAGGGCGAGCGGGATGAGTAACAGCCCCTGCGCGATGCGAAGCCAAGAGGTGATGCGGATCGTTCCGAAGTGTTGGGCCACCCTTGGGGCGATTAGGCCAGAACCTAGGGTGATGATGTTGACCAATAAATAGAGTTCGCCTATGGTTACCTCGTTCGCGTGGTAACGGATGTAGAGCCAATAGGTGACAAAGGGTCCGAACATGCCCACCGCAGCGCCGTTGAGGGTATTGGTGACCCAGAGACGATAGAGTAACCAGCGGGATCGTTCTGGGAAGGAAAAGACCTTCTCCTGTTTGTGTTCGCTCGGGTGTTTTGCTTGGACAGGGTGACTCGATAGAAACAGGGCGATCACGCTGGCAAGCAATGCAGCGAACGAGGCGATGAGCATGCTAGGGCGGAAGACCGACACGGCAGCTGCACGCAGGACGTGCTCATGTCCAGAGAGTGCGGCGAGCCCTGTTCCGATGAGCGCACCAACTGTGGAGGCTAGCGAGACCAGCGAGAAGGCTCGATTTCGGTTCGTTGGGCTAATTGAGTTGACGATCAGCTGAGACTCAGCTGGCTGGTATGGACCAACCATCCCCGCGCCTGCACCGGCTCCTCGCCCGAAGCTTGCCAAGGCTGCGAAGATGAACAGAATTGCGGTGGTGCTGGAGAAGGCGTAGACCACTCCCGCGATAGCTACCAGCGCAGGTACAATGACCATGAAGGACTTCGCACCAACTTTGTTCGTGGCGAAACCGATACCAGAGGACATGCCCGCGGCGACCAGGGCGACGACCAGGTAGAGAATCCCGAGTTCGAAGCCGTTGAAACCAAGAGTAGCGAGGTAGAGGGGGACTGCGATCCCGGCGATGGCCCGCGATACGCTCATCGCCACCCGAGCAGTGAAGATGAGCGATAGATCCTTGGTCCGGAGAACCTCCAACCACGATCCCGAACTTGCAGCCTTAGTCGTCATGTCTTGCCTTAGTATTCATACCCCCTACAAACTAGTTGTAGGCTGCAAGTATTCCGGTCATTGGCAGATGGATCCTAGTGGTATCGGATCTACTCGCTGATGTCCGGGGAGAAGCCTTGGCGCAGAAGATTTTCCGAGACGACTTGCTGATCAGCAAATTGAATGAGGTAGGACGGTCCTCCTGCTTTAAACCCTACGCCAGAGTTGCCGAAGCCACCAAAAGGATGCCGCCCTGGGATAGCCCCAGTGATTCCGCGGTTGATGTAGAAGTTCCCAGCTCTCGCCGCATCCGCTACTCGAGCGATTGCCTGCGCGGAGCGCGAGAACACTCCTTGGGTGAGGGCATAGATCGTGTCGTTAGCGCGCCATATGGCGTCATCGAGATCACTTGCACGTTCAACCGTCAAGACAGGACCGAAAATCTCATCTCGATAGAGTGGGGATTGTCGGTCAGGGTTGACAAAGATAGTCGGTGGGACAAAATAGCCGTTGAGATCCGGTGGTGTGCCTTGGTACAGCAACTCTGAACTGGGTGTGCCATCTTGGATCATGCCCGTAATCTTTGCCAATGCTGCGTCATCGATGACCGGCCCCATTTGGGTGGCTGGATTACGAGGGTCTCCGATGATCAAGGTCTTGGTAGCCTGCGTGAGTCGATCGACAAAGGCATCGAAGATCTGGCCATGCACGATGACTCGCGAGCAGGCAGAGCATTTCTGGCCCGCAAAACCAAAGGCCGAGTAGATGACACCCGGGACAGCCTGATCGAGATCCGCATCGGCATCGACCACGATGGCGTTTTTGCCACCCATCTCAGCGATGACTCGTTTTAAGGAGGTTTGCCCGGGGACAACCCGACTTGCAGCCTCAATGATATCAAGCCCCACCGCCCTGGAGCCGGTGAAGGCGATGGTTGAGATAAGCGGATGACGTACAAGCTTCGCGCCGACCGTCTCTCCTCGACCAGGAACGAAGCAAAGAGCGCCCGCGGGTAGTCCTGCATGTTCAAAGGCGCGCGCGATGTAGCTGGCTGTGATCGGAGTCTGTTCCGCTGGCTTCAAGATGACGGAGTTACCCATCACGAGTGCGGCTGCCGTCATGCCCATGGGGATAGCCAGAGGAAAGTTCCAAGGTGGTATCACCAGGGTGAGACCGCGACTTCGCCACCGGAGTTGATTGGTCTCACCTGCGGGAGAGTCCAAACGTTCGGTAGTAAGTCTCTCTGCCCAGATCGCATAGTATTCGAGAAAGTCGATCGCCTCACCGATGTCATTGTCCGCCTCAAGCCAGGGTTTACCGGCCTCTATGACCTCAACGGCGTTGATCTCACTGCGGCGGCTACGTAGGTAGGTGGCGGCTTTGCGAAGTACTGCGGCGCGCTCTGGTAGCGATGCCCCCGCCCATCTGGGCTGTGCGGCGAGAGCCATTGAGACTGCTGCCTCTATCTGTTCCTCGCTTGCCTCCTCAACGGTGGCGAGAGTTTGGGTTGGATCTGTTGGGTTGCATGAATTCGACCAGGCTCCCGCCTCAGGTAGACCGCGCCCGATAGAGAGACGAATCTTGTTGGCGGCACCCAAAGTGTCATTGATGTGTTTGATTGCGGATTGTTGTAGTCGCATCTCATGCTGGTGGTGGAACTCTGTGGTCGGCTCATGGGCATAACCTGTGGGATAGCCAACCGGGGGTTTGGTGCCATGGGTGGCTTTCGGGGGTGCAACCAATTTGGCTATCGACTGCTTGCTGCCAAAGCGCGCCCGTACGAAGGAGGAGTTCGAGGTGTTCTCAAGGAGGCGTCGCACGAGGTAACTCATGCCGGGCAGGAGCTCGCCGACTGGGGTGTAGATCCGGACTGATTGGCCCTGTGCGAGTAGCGCCGACGCCATCGGCTCTGCCATGCCATAGAGCATCTGGATCTCATAATCGGTCGGCGTGAGCCCGTGTGCTCGTGCATAGGCGATCGCAAAGGAGAGAGATCGAAGATTATGTGAGGCAAAAGCTGGATGTACCCTGCGATGATTGTCGAGGAGGAGTCTCACGGACTCCTCGTAGCTGATGTCGCTCTCAGCCTTGTCGGTGAAGACCGGAGGGGAGTGAGATTCGGCTGATGCCTGCGCAAATTCGGTATCCCAATACGCCCCTTTGACCAGGCGGATCCAAAGGCGCGGACTGTCGGATTCTTGATCACTGAGGAGGCCGAGAAGCGTCTTGAGCTCAGTGACATGGCGACGCAGGTATGCCTGCATGACCAAACCTAGCTGGAGGTCGGCGAAGTTCTTGTCAAAGGCCAATCGGTTGAAAACCTCAAGTGTGAGCTCGTAGGTGTCATAGTGCTCCATGTCGAGGAAGATCAGAGTGCCGGCATCCTGGGCTGACTTTAAGAGAGGGGTGATACGTTCGATGACCTCCTCGATGGCGCGATCACGTTGGAGGGGGCCATAGTGGGGGGTGAGCGCGCTTGGCTTGACGCTGACGCTGACCATTGGCCCCGTCAACTTTTTGTTCACGGCGAGGAATGGCGCCGAGGTGGTGAGTCGATCGTGGATCTCGGTGATCCGGTTGATGTACCGGTCGCTCTCCGGGTAAGTGATGATCTTCTCGCCGAGGAGATCGACGGTGGTAAGGTAGCCTTGTTGGGCCATCTGGCCTACTTTGCGGGCGATCTCATCGAGCTCGGTACCCAGGATGAACTGATTCGCCATCTCAATGATGTTATTGCGGGTGAGAGAGGTGAGCACGGAACGGCCGATCCCAAGTTTTGAGGCCAGTGACTGGCTGGTGGCCATCCATTTTGGGGCTCGTGGGTCAAGGTACTCACGTACGTGCGCCGTGATCTGTTCGGGACCCTCTAGGGTCGGAAAAACGTCGACGAGCCGGAAAAGATCAGCGCGAAAGACCGGGTCCTTCAGGGCTTGTTTCATCACCAGCGAGGCGAGTCCTTTGAGCTGATAAACACCGCTGGGACCATCGTAGGTGCTGATGGCAGCCGCGATCTCTTGAATAGCTGACTCCAATGAACTAGCGGTTGTGGACTCTGTGCTCATCACCCCATACTACCCTTTAAGCGTTCTCTTGGTTCGAGGACACGGGGTTCGCAGGATGTCGGTGCTTGTCTTCGTAAGGCTAGATTTCTCAAGAGGTGAGGTGGCGGGTCGTGGAGACGTTGAACGCGAAGATGGGGGATGGGGTCCGACTAGTGCTGGATCGGTTTGATCCAGTTGGTCCAAGCCTTGCCGCCTCTGTGATGTTGCTTCATGGGCTCTCATCAAACGCTCGATTCTGGTGGCCAGTCGCGCGTCTGCTCTCGGCGATGGGGGTTTGCACCTATACCCTCGACCAACGTGGGCACGGTCGTTCGGAGGGGGCGCATACTTCCATGGGGGTTGCGGCGAGTGCTAACGATCTTCTCACTGTCGTAAGGGAGCTTCCCCAAGGGGAGCCGTTTGCGGTAGTGGGTCAGTCATGGGGAGCGTCAGTCGCACTCCACTATGGCGCACTCACCGCCGACCAGCCCAACGTTCGTCCCTATCTGGTCGGTCTTGTCGACGGCAGTTTCCAGGCGATGGCACGCAGCTTTCTCTCGCGAGAGGAGGCTATGAAGGCACTCCGACCCGCTGATATCGACGGGCAGCCAATCGCAGAGCTCGAGACCTTTTTTGAACGACGATACCCAGACTGGGACCCTGAGGTCCTGCTCGCAGCGCGTGCCAGTTTTCGTATCGACGCAAATGGACTTGCCTATCGGAGATTGAATATCGATGACCACCTGCTGATTCTGAACGATCTGCTTGACTACGAGCCCCATGTCGATGCCGGACGTCTTCGTTCCAAGCTGCTTCTGATACCTGCGCTATCGGGTCACGGCGAGGTAGACGAAGTCAAGACACTCGCTGCGGAACGCCTGTTAGCTGAGGCCCCCAACCAGGGTTGGCTTTACCCTGTCCAGGGTGACCATGATCTTCATGCACAGTACCCAGAGCGGATCGCGGCGATCATCTTCGATTCCCTTTCTGTCTGACCAACGCCAGACACGGGTTGGTCTCCGATCAAGGAGGTCTGGTGATCCTCTTTCGAGCGCCTTGAGTGATCGTTGGGCAAAGGCAGTTTCGTCTTGGGACGAACTCCGATTGTCGGCTCCAGTCGAATCGGGGTTGGTTGGCTATTGGGCTTTGTGGATATCGCGCTAGGAGTGACGGTGCTGCCTGGCGGATGGTTTAGCGAAAAACAATGCCGCCACCGGTGTGCTCTTCATCGACGATGACGACGGCGCGCGACGACCACCCCTATCGCCGTCGACCGCCTCTATCGCCGTCGACCGACGACGAGGGCGATCATCGAGTTGGTTCATCGAGTCGTGTGAGCGTGAGGGCGTCTCGTCGAAGCCGGTGGTGCTGGTATCTGTCGTTTGTGTTCACGAGGTGATGGCTATCGAATAGGTCGGCTATCACCCAAGAATGGAAAGGGAGGATAAGTCGCCCTGCTGGTCGGTGAAGGGTTCAGTGTAAACGGCCTCCGGCGTCAAGGCTTGGACTGCTCGAGTGCAGTCCTGCACGAAAGGGTCGCTGCCGGCGACGAACACCGCAGTACCGGCGAGGGAGGGGACGATATCTCCGAGTATCTTGGGGAGACGCCCGTGATAGTGAGGGCCAGCTCCACAATCTGAGTCGTGCGGGTGGCGCGTGTAGGTCACCTGGAGTTCGAAGTTGGGGTAGCGGTGTTGGAGGTAAGCAAGTTGACCAAGCGGGTACAGGTCGCTTGGCGTGCGGGCAGAAAAAAGTAGGGTGACGGAATGTGAAAATCCCCGTCGTAGCGCTGCTTCGGTGAGGGAAAGTATCGGTGCTAGTCCCGACCCTCCGGCGATGAGGACGACCGGCGTCGCGATGGCGGGGTCACCAATAAAGGAGCCGTAGGCGCCATTTACCATCAAGATATCGCCAACAGCGATGGCACTAGTTAGCCATGTGCTGGTTTGGCCGAATGGTTCACGCGTGACCTCAAAGACTAACTCGCCATCGGGACGCGGAGCGTTTGCCATTGAGTAGTTGCGCAGTGGATACTCGGGTGGTGACCCCAGTTGCATATGTTGCCCTGGCCAGAAACGAACGGGATCTCCCAGTGGTCGCAGGCGTAGTTCCACGATTGAGGGGGTGCGTTCGAGGCGTTCCACGACGATGTGTGGGACTTGCTCGCGTGGCGGAAATAGGGTGGGCTTGGCGTCCTCAGTGCCCCACTCGATCTCCAGGTATTCGGAGAGGGGCTTGGCCATGCACATTGCGCCATAGCCTTGTTGACGCTCATCCTGTGAGAGCGCCATATCGAGGACGAATCCCTGATCGAAGGAGCCAGAGCGTACCTTCACTTTGCACTCCCCGCAGGTCCCGGCTCGGCAGTTGTTGGGCAGCGCCCAGCCCTCCGCCTCCAAGGCTGCTAGCACCGTCATGCCATCGGGACAGGGTATCTCATTGCCAGATGGATAGAGTCGAATGATCGACATGGGGTCTCCTTAATGTTCTCGACACGCAGGTAACGCCCGTTGTCTTTGCAATACGTGCCGCAAGACTTCATGTAAGCCAACATGTCGACTGATCGACCGAGTCGCATCGAGCGCGCCTGTGCTACTATTGTAGTGTTCCGACCGAATGGTCGGTCGATGTGTGAAAGGGGAGTATGATGGCGCAGGCACATGACGGACTAGGTGGGTCGATGGAGTTTCCTCCGCCGATTGAGCAACCCAACGTCTTCCCCCTCTCGTGGGAATCACAGACGTCAAAGCTCGATGAGATTTGGGCATCAGCACAGAAGGAGTATTGGGATCCTGCAAGGCTTCCATGGGATGGACTCCGAACCGACCAAATGTCGGCCGCCGAACGGGAGGCGGTAGCGTACTGGTTCTCGTTATTGTCGGTGTTCGATGCCTCTGCACCCCCGGTTTTTGCGACAGCACTCGTGCATGCCTATGAGATTCATGAAGAGGACCCCGTTCGTCGGGCGTTCTTTTCCATCACCCGCGACGAACAAAACCACGAGATTGTCTGCGGTAAGGCTATTTCCCTCTTGACTCCGGGTGGTCCCCTCGACTACGAACCGCAGTCGGACCTAGGGCGTCGCGCCAAACGCAATGTCCAGTGGCTCTATCATAACGGCGCACGTTACTGGAATGGCTACAAAAAGGCGGTTCCACGCTACTCTATGGCGGTGTTGTTCAGCTCATTCCTCATGGGTGAAGTCGCTTCATCGACGCTTTTCCACTATATGTATACCCATACAACGATCCCGGTCTTCAAGGAGGCCTTTCGGGCGATCGGTCGTGATGAGGGGCGGCATATGGCTATCTGCTTGTCCCTGATGGAGCGAGATTACCCAAAGATCAGCGATGAAGACCGGTCAATTGTGACCAAGCAGATCAGGGCGGGCTATGTCTTCCTCTCCGGTGTTCTGTTCGAACCCCCCTCTGATTTTTGGGATCTTCCGGATGACTTTATCTCTACGCAACGTGAGATCGAAGAGGTCGCTCGTGCAGCGGGACTGGGTGTCGCCACCTACGATGAGAAGTTAGAGAATTGGCGTCAGGCGATGCTCAACGTTAAGGGAGTCTTGGAGCGCTACGATATTCCGTTCCCAGCCATCCCTGAAGTGGGAATCTCTGGAGAGGAAGTCACGGACGTAAATTGGGACGAGATTATTCCGGTCTTCTAAGTCGAGATCAAGAAGTAACCCTTGGGGTCGTCGGTGGAGGAACGATGGGTTCCTCCATCGCATCTCAGTCGTTGTTGAGTGGTCTTCGAGCCACCGTTGTCGAGGCCAACCAGGAAGCGGCTCAACGGGCGAGAGACCGAGTCATCGCCACTCTCACTCGAGCGCGCAGCCGTGGGTTTACGGATATGTCAGGTGATGACATCGACCAACAGCTAACGGTAGTGGTCGGCTACGAACATCTTGTTGGCGCGGCCGTCGTCATCGAGAGTGTACCGGAGATTGTTGAACTGAAGCGCGATGTGCTTCATCGGATTCGACTCGCCGTTGGGGATGAGATGCCCATCGGTTCCAACACCTCCTCGATCGCTATTGGTAGTCTGCAAGAGGGAGTTGCGGGCGCCGAGAATATCGGTGGATTGCATTTCTTCAATCCCGTCCCTGCCTCCTCGCTCATCGAGATCGTCGTTGGCCCGTCCACCAATGAGGACACAGTAGCAACGTTCCGTGCGCTGGCAGAACGACTCGATAAAGAGGCGATCGTTGTTCGGGATGCCCCGGGATTCGCGACGTCAAGGCTGGGGGTGGCCCTCGGTCTCGAGGCTATCCGGATGCTCGAACAAGGGGTCGCGAGTGCTGCAGATATCGATACAGCGATGGTGCTTGGCTATAAACATCCAGTTGGTCCGCTACGCCTCACTGACCTGGTCGGACTCGATGTTCGTCTGGCGATTGCGAGATACCTCGAGCAAAAGCTCGGCGATCGCTTCGCACCCCCTGAGCTATTGATCTCGATGGTCGAGACAGGTCGACTCGGGAAAAAGTCTGGGCAGGGCTTCTTTGACTGGTGATCAGGAGTCGCTAGGTGCTAAGGGTCCGCAGTCGTTGCCCCAAACAGTCCGAGACCAGTCGTTGATCGTGGTAGGCCACTCCGAAGGAGTGCTGCAGCTGGGGCTGAATCGACCAGAGAAGCGCAATGCGCTCTCGCTTGCCTTGGTCGATGAACTCCGGCGAGTCATCGACAATCACCGGCACGACCCAGCTGTTCTCGTGTTGAGCTCGACCACTCCGGGGATGTTTATTGCTGGTGCCGATATCGCTGAACTCAATGAGCGTGGTGAGGAGGAGGCATTCCGAGCCTTCAACGTGGAGCTCTTCAATGCCCTTGCCGGCTGGCGCTGGCCCTCCATCGCCGCCATTGATGGTCCGGCCTACGGTGGTGGATTGGAGTGTGCTCTTGCCTGCGATCTTCGAGTGGCATCACCGAGGGCCCGATTCGCGCAGCCGGAGCTGGGCCTCGGGATCTTGGCAGGTGCGGGTGGCAACTGGCGTCTTCCTGAGCTGGTCGGTCTTGGGGTTGCTCGTAAGATGCTGTACCTTGGTGAGGTGATCGACGCGACTCGTGCGCTCTCTGTCGGTCTCGTCGATGACCTGTGTGACGATCCAGTCATCGGTGCCCTCCGATGGGCCGAGACGATTCGCACCAAGCCATGGCGCGCTCTCGAGATAACAAAGCTAGCCTTGAGGACAGGTGGACGTCCGTCGACTGGCCTCATCGATGTTTTGGGTCAGGCGATCCTGTTCGAGTCGGAGGAGAAACGGACACGCATGGGAACGTTTCTCGATCGACGTCGCTAGCGAGTGTGAAAGGTTGGGGAGGCGTGCGCGAGTTTTCATTGTCGGAGCGGTATCCGATCCTCTATAAGGGCTACGGCGATATCGCGATTGGGGACCGGCAAGGCACCAGGGGACGGACTATCACTGAGGTTGACATCACGAACTGGTGTGCGCTGACCGGTGACTGGTTTTATCTTCACACGGACGCGAATGCGGCCGCCGCCTCGATGTTTCAGCGGATCGTTGCACCGGGAATTATGGTTTTCGCGATGGCAACTGGTCTCGGGGTCCCTGCAGACTCCACAGCGATTATCGCAAACTATGGATCTGACACGATTCGGTATCCGCACCCGACCTTTGTTGGCGACACCATCCACCTCGAGGCGGAGGTGATTGCAAAGGATGACAAGGGCAATGATCGTGGGGTGGTCTCGCTGCGTTGGCAGGTCCTCAACCAGGATGCGACGCTCGTCTGCACGAGCGTACTCAAGGTCCTGGTCGCAAGGGAGGTGTCTCCCTATGGCGTTTGAACGCAGTCTCCCAGATGGCCTGGCAAAGCAAGATCCGGTGGTGTTTACTCGTGGAGATGAGTTTGCCGAGCTCTGGTTGAACCGACCTGAGAAGTTAAACGCCACCACAGAGACGATGGTGCGCATGATCAACGATGCGCTTGCTGACGTAGAAGAACGACCTCCGCGCGTGCTGGTGCTGGCTGGTGCTGGTCGGGCGTTCTGTGCGGGACGCGATCTCAGCGAGGCGAACCCCGAGGACGAGGATGCGGAGGCGATTCTGACGGATGTCTACAATCCGCTCATCCTTCGACTGGCCACGCTCGAGACGATCACCGTAGGGGCGATCCACGGCGCCGCCCTTGGCACTGGACTCGGACTCGCGCTCTCATGTGATTTAGTTATCGCCTCGGCCACTAGTCGTTGGGGGTCGCCCTTTGCTCGCATCGGGGCAGTCCTCGACTCCGGGGGCCATTATTTCTTTCAGAGGCTTGGTGCCGCACGTGCTTTCGATTTGATTCTGCTTGGTGATCTGCTCGACGGACGAGCCGCATTCGATTGTGGACTCGTGTCAAGGGTCGTCGATGATGCCGACTTCGACGAGGGGGTCGCCCACTATGTGCGCCAAGTGGCCAACGGGCCCACACAGGCGTTCCTTGCCTCCAAACGCATTCTGAATGAGGAACGGCTACCTGCACTGACTAAAATCCTCTCCTTGGAGGCTAAGGCTCAGGGTGTATGCGCCAAGACGGGCGACTACCGATTGGGTATTCGTGCTTTCGTGGAGCACCAAAATCCTCTCTTTACGGGACGTTGAGTCTTGGTCGACCCTACGGTGCCAGAACGTCGTCAAGAGATCGCACGCCTCGCGGTGAATCGATTCGCCTTGCATGGTTTTGATGGAACTTCGATGAATGATCTCGCTCATCATGTCGGCCTCTCCAAGGCGGGTATTTACCATTACTTTGCTACCAAGGAGGCTATCCTTTTTGAGGCGTTAGTTGGGTACTCCGAGCGGCTTCGAGCGACGGTGGAGCACGCTAGCGAAGGAGATGATTCTCCATCGACGCAACTGTCGAGGGTGATCGAAGCGATGCTCTATCTCTACCGCGATGCTGATGCCTATCATCAAGCCCAGATCAATGATCTTGCGCGCCTTGCTCCATCGGATCAGGAGATCATCCGTAACAACGAACGCCAGGTTGTCCGGGTGATGGAGGGACTCATTCAACAACTGGGACTGGGCCTTGATGAGCAGACCGTAAAGGCATTGACGATGTCAACTTTCGGCATCTTAAACTGGCACGCTCGTTGGTTTCGTGAGGGGCCGGGGAGGCTCGAACTACCTGAGTACGTTCGTCTGGTCACCGACTTCGTGTTGGGAGGGGTGGCCGAGGTAGTGGCCCAACGGACACTGGAGGTGGAACCATGATGACCGACGAAGAGCTTGCACAGGCGTGTGCCGCGGCGATGTATTCCCGCGATGTTGCGTCTCAGGCGCTTGGGATTGAGTTAGTGGCGGTAGGCCCGGGTTCGGCGCACCTCTCGATGAAGGTAAGTGATGCGATGGTGAATGGGCATGGGATCTGTCATGGCGGCTATCTCTTCCTGTTTGCTGATACCGCCTTCGCTTTTGCTTGCAACACCTACAACGTGGTGACGGTGGCCCAGAGTGCAGCGGTGGAGTTCATAGCGCCGGTTCATAAGGGGGAGCAGTTGGAAGCCCGGGCACGTGAGGTGACCCGTTTTGGAAGAAATGGACTCTATGACATTGCGGTCGAACGAGGGAGTGAGGTGGTTGCTCTTTTCCATGGTCGGTCGCGGTCTTTGGGCCAACCAGTCTTAGGAGAGGAGTAAAGTCGTGCCAAAAGCTTATGTTGTCGGAGGGGTTCGAACTCCATTTGGGCGTTATGGTGGTGCACTCTCTTCGGTGCGTACCGACGACCTTGCCGCGAATGTGATGACGGCACTCGTCGCTCGCTATCCGTCGGTGATGGGACATGTCGATGAGGTGATCCTCGGGTGCGCGAATCAGGCGGGCGAGGATAATCGTAACGTGGCTCGCATGGCCAGCCTGCTCGCAGGCCTTGGAGTAGAGACCCCTGGGGTGACTGTGAATCGACTGTGCGGCTCCGGGCTTGAGGCTATCTTGACCGCCTCGCGGTTGATCCAAAGTGGTGATGGCGAGATCGTGATCGCCGGTGGTGTTGAAGGTATGTCTCGAGCGCCCTTTGTCATGCCCAAGTCCACCGGTGCCTTTGATCGTTCGACGGAGCTATTCGACACGACACTCGGTTGGCGGTTTGTGAATGAGCGTCTGCGAGAGGAGTTTGGCGTTGACTCGATGGGGGAGACGGCTGAGAACGTTGCAGAGGAGTTTTCGATCTCCCGAGAGGATCAGGATGCATTCGCGCAACGATCACAGGAGCGTGCTGCCAAAGCCCAGGAAAATGGGCGCCTTAGCCGTGAAATCGTTGCAGTTGAGGTTCAAAGCCGACGCCAGACGACGATCGTTGACCGCGACGAGCATCCCCGCCTGACCTCTCTAGAGAAACTGGGTCAGCTCAAACCAGCGTTCCGTCCTGGAGGCACGGTCACGGCCGGTAACGCAAGTGGACTCAATGATGGAGCAGGCGCTCTGCTGATCGCGAGTGACCAGGTCGTTGATCGCTATTCACTGACTCCGGTGGCTGAGGTAGTTGCAGGAGCAACCGCGGGTGTACCTCCTCGCATCATGGGGATAGGCCCGGTACCGGCTTCACAGCGGGTGATGGGAAGGCTGAATCTACGTATTAGTGATTTTGGCATCATCGAGTTGAATGAGGCCTTCGCTGCGCAGTCACTCGCCTGTCTGCGGCAACTGGGGTTGCCTGATGATGCTGATTTTGTCAACCCGAATGGCGGCGCCATCGCATTGGGACACCCCCTCGGTGCGAGCGGTGCCCGCCTGGCCCTGACCGCAATCACCGAGCTAGCCGAACGTGATCTTGATCTCGCGCTGGTGACGATGTGTATTGGTGTTGGGCAGGGGATTGCGGCGGTGTTCCGGAGGGTGCGCTAGTTACAGCGCGCACGAGATGGTCTAGGGTCTGAGCGATTGAATATTGAATAGGGTCAGTCATCTTGTCTCTACCTCACTTTTGTGTTGACTTCAGAGTGCTTTCTCGACCTCAACGGCGCGCAAATCCGTGCTCTTTAAGTCTGAATTACTCTATGCCGATACACAACCCATGATGGTTCAGAAACAGGATTCTGTTGGTGTTGAATCGCGTTGGCTTAGCCCGCGTGTGACGTCTAGCGTCTTTTGGGATCTAGCGATCTGGATGGCGGTTTTCGGGCTATTGATTGGAGTTGCCTTTCCATTTGCGGTTACTCTGTTTGGAGTTCCGTCACACATTTCGCTAAGGCCAGATTTCTTCGCAGGTGCGCTCTTCGCTGGCGTCGTCGTTGGATTGGTAAACTTTGGGCTTGTTCGACTTGTCGTTGGTAAGCGGCTGCAGCAACTCTCCAGACGAATGGAGTATGTTAGTACAGCACTTCGGGATACGCCGTTTGCTGCTGATGCGAGTAGCTGTTCACCAGACGCTTGCCGGCTCAACGTGGACTCCAAAGATGAGCTGGGTGATGTGGCTCAGTCCTTCAACCGACTACTTGAGTCACTGAATAGCTCCTGGACAACAGAGGCTGCAATCCGCTCTGTTGCGGGTTCTGTGGCTGGACATCTCGACTTCGATGAGCTGGTCATCACTATCTTGGACCAGTACGCGGCGCGAACCGGTGCAGCGGCGGGGGCGGTCATCGTGGAGCGTGATGGAATGCTCTCGGTTGCCTCACAACGAAGCCTGGTTGGAGATGTCATTGGGGACGCCCGTGTATTGCAGGAGGCGCTTCGATCCCCTGCGATCACCGCCATGACGATACCACCGGGAGTCGCAGTTGACTCAGTTATTGTCTCATTTGTTCCCCGGGGGATCTTGGTGATTCCGCTCTGGTTTGGCGGACAGGCCCTTGGCGCCGTAGTGTTGGCATTCTCAAGCAACGTCGACCCTGCTGCCATTCGGCTACTGGAGGGATTCCAGCCGTCCACCTCGGTGGCACTCAACAACGCCCTGATGTATGAGAGGTTTCAAAGGTTGGCTGCGCTCGATCCACTGACGGATGTCTATAACAGACGGTTTGGCCTCAACAGACTCAACGAGGAGTTCGCGCGGAGTACAAGAACGGGATCTCCGCTGGGTATCTTAAGTCTTGACATCGACCACTTCAAGGGTGTCAACGACACCTACGGCCACCTTGCTGGGGATCGAGTGCTGCGGTCGGTGACCTCCATCATGCGCTCTTGCGTAAGGGCAGGCGATATCGTCATCAGAACGGGCGGTGAGGAGTTCACCGTGGTCATTCCCGGAGCTGGTTACAATGATGTGAAGGCTCTGGGAGAGAGGATACGTCGTACTATCCAACTGGAGAGAGTCGATATTGGTGGTAGTGAAATATCTGTTACTGTCAGCCTCGGTGGACTCTCCTATTACGGTACTGAGATTCGCGACCCAGAGGAGCTTTTAGTTAAGGCCGATCAGTCTATGTATGCATCGAAACAATCTGGGCGCAATCAGCTCACGATGTCGCGTGTTCATGAACTTGCTGGTGACTTGTCTCATTCGTGAATAACCTCGTCATGAGTTAGGAAATGATCTGCCGAATGTCAAGAGTATGTATCCATAGGAGAGGGTTGCATGTGGCATTTAATAAGGTAGAGTACTCCAGTGATCTCCCCAGAACTGCCCAAGGCGTCTATCCGGCGTACAATCTCAGCCGGGCACTTGTGGAGTTTCGGGTACCCAAAGCGTTGCATTAGGATATCAACCACTCTTAGTACGTTGACCATCGCAGTGACAGTCTTCCAGAAGGTACTGGATTTTGCCCTGCTCAGATGTTAGTAAAGGTTGGAATTCGTAGGACTAGTTCCCGTATACGGTAATATCCCAGCCGACGTTTCTCAGATCTTTCTCACCACAAGGCCGTGTTGGAGAGGAACTCTAGACATGGTAGCTGAGTGAAGTTGGCCCCGTTTTGCGGCGCGAGTGCCACAGGAACCCCTTCCGAGATCGCCACGGGGCGCGGACGAAGTGGAGCACACGCAACAAGGGGTGGAACGAGCAGTCGAATCATGTGTAGATGATCTGTCCGCCAGCGGCAAGATGGTAGAAGTCACCAACAGTAATGATAGCTTCAACCTGGTCGATGAGATCCTCCTTAGTCAAGTCGAAGAGGTCACATGTCGCTTTACAGCCATAGAGGCCAGCGCCACTATCCGCTATCATCTCCAGGAATTCGGGGATTGGTGGGATGTCGAGATGGTCCATTTTACGCTCCATATAATGAGTCACAATGCTCGAGACCCCCGGTAGGCCTCCGGCCAGTGTCGCTACATGAAGACCCGGATTCCCAACCGAGGCAACTTTGAGGTGCTCGTAGTGTCTCCGATCTATCGCCTCAAGACCAAAGAAGGTGAAGAAGAGCGCTACGTCTATCCCCTCTGAGCGAGCACCATTGGCTAAGATGAGTGCCGGGTAAACTCCCTCTAATGAACCCTTCGAGATTACTATTGCTACCTTCTCAATCTCGTCTGCCATGGTAATTAACCTCCTCTGTCGGACTACTAAATACAGCCAATTGGCTTCGGAATGCCGGCGATCATCGCTGCCAGCTTTGCTGGCCCTTTAGGGAATAGCTGATAGAGCTCCTTCACCTCGACACCTGACGTCTTTCCTAGCGCCCGCACGCTCGGTGCAGTTCCCTTGGCAAGATACTCTTGCCGCATGAAGTTGATTACCTGCCAGTGTCGATCGGTCAAGGTGTCGATCCCCAAGTTTTGTGCAATTTCGGGCGCCATGTCGGGAGTCCAGGCCTCTGGATTCTCGAAAAAACCCTCATCGTTCACCACTACATCGGTTCCTGCGTAGGTTACTGTTGGCATTATGGTCTCCTCTCTAGTTATGAGTGCTCAAGTGCTTCGAAGTGTTTGCCGTGGGTTGGCATAGACGATCCGATACCCGGGATGTCTCGACCGGGTAGAAGACTATGCCAGTAGAAAGATTGAAACATCAACTTACCGAGGTGATTGAGATGAGATTCCTTTAGGAGTGGCATCCCAACTTCTGTTGGATAGTGCCCCGGTAGCGGTTCAGTGTCATAGTCAAAGTCAATGAGCAGTGCCTTGTGAAATCCACTCTCGATGAAGCAGTTTGAGTGGCCATCGAAGCTGGCATCGAGCGATTTGCCGGAGAGGAACCGTGTGACGTTCTCAACGATGATCTCACCCTCGAAGTGCGAGACTGATCCAGCCTTCGATGTAGGCACGCCTGCTGCGTCGCCTAGGGCGAAGATGTTTGGTTTTACCGTCGTCTGCAGAGTGTGCTTGTCAGTTGGCAGGAAGTTCAATTCATCGCCCAATCCTTCCGAACGTCCGATATAGGGCGAGCCACCGTGGGCTGGGATCATCACCGCTATGTCGTACGGTACCTCGCGACCGTCATATGAGATCAGGCGGCCTTTCTCCTCGTCGACTTGGCCGGTGTTGTATTCGGTGATGACTTCGATACTTTTTTGTGAGAGGAGTTGGCCTAGTGCCTTCGATGCGACTGGCTTGGTGAAGGCGCCGTCGAGTGGAGTGACATAGATGAGGTCGACTTTGTCTCGTATGCCGCGTTCGTGGAAATACCAGTCAGCCAAGAAGCAGAACTCCAACGGCGCTACTGGGCACTTGATGGGCATGTCGACGACGTTGACGGCTACCCTCCCCCCGGTAAAGGCATCGAGCGCTTGATGGAGAGCCACCGCTCCTTCAGGATCATAGAACGTGAAGACATTTTTCATCCATCCGGGGCCAACGAGACCCTCAGTCTCTTCGGGCTGGAGCACGGCTCCAGTCCCAATGATGAGGACGTCATAGCCCAAACTACTACCGTCACTTAGGTATACCTGATCAGCCTGAATGTCGACATGGTCGATTGCGGTCTCGCGAAATTCGATGCCAGAGTGCAACTGACGCGACCTCGGGCGGACTATCTCCTCCAACGTTGCCATCCCAAAAGGAATGAAGAGTAGCCCTGGTTGATAGATGTGTTGGTTGTTTTGATCGATGACCACAATCTCGGCTTCATGTGGGGAGATAGCCTTCCGTAGTCGGTTTGCCGTGAGGGTCCCACCTGTGCCCCCTCCGAGGATTACAATACGCTTCGTCATGACGGTATTGTATGTTCCTAGTCGGCAGAGCCGACACGGCCATTGGGCATGTAGCCGCAGTGACCTTTGTCCTCTGTCGCCTTATTATCGGTCTATGTTCTCTATGTCTGGTTCAGGTAAAGGCAAATCTTCCATCATCTGCTCCCAGAAGCCTGAGCATAACTGCTCAAAGCCGTTGGGCTTATCCGCACATGGTTGATAAGAGATTTCGGCCTCTTGCAACTCATGCGCCTTGACGCTCAGTTGCGCCGGAGGAACGTGCTAGCAGGATACGTCGAACTTCCCTGTAAGGGGTATGGAGATTAATCTCACGGTCGAAGGGCCTGTCAACTAATAACCATCGCACCCTAGCGCCTCCTGGGATGAATGGAGTAGTTCCACTCGCCGTGGAATCCGTGTCGCACTAGATTGATGGTGGAGAACTCCTCGTTGGACACCTTAATCCCCGTGGGATAGGAGCCGGAGTCGAGTTCAGCCTTGACGGTGAGCCCACTCTTGGTTCTGGTGTTGGCAATCAGGTTGAGCATCACTTCGTGACTGATGAGAGGCTGACCCTTCCAATTCATGCTGATAAATGAGAAGAGCCGGTGTTCAATCTTGTTCCATTTGGAGGTTCCAGGGGGAAAGTGGCAGATTGTGATAGGAATCCCTATCTCATCGGCGAGTTCTTGGATCTCAAGTTTGAAGAGTCGAACCCGCGAACCGTTACTCCCACCCCCGTCCGCTGTAATAAGAAGTTCGGTGGCATTGGGATAGGCCCGAGAACCAACACTTAGCCACCACCGCCGAATGGTGGCTACCGCAAAAGCCGCAGTGTCATGGTCTGCGCCCACGCTTACCCATCCAGAATCGGATGCGAGGTCATAGACACCATAGGGATTGGCCCGCCCAAGCTCAGGGTCGACGAAGTCATACACATTGACCTTCTCTGGGTCCCCCTTGGGTCGCCATGTCGTACCGTTGTTCTTGTAGGGGCCGATGAGCTCCTTCTTCTTGGTGTCTACCGAGATGACCGGCTCTGTGCGTGCGAGGCGTGCAGAGGTCTCTGCATTGATGTAGGCGAACTGGGCATTGCGGTCAGGGTGCTTACCTCCCTCAAGGGTCTTGGCGTTGGACTGGAGGCTATAACCCAACTCTTGGAGAAGAATCCCCACCGAGGTATGACTCACCACATGTCCCATCGCTCCGAGTTCTCCGGAAAGCTGGCGAAGGCTCTTGGTTGTGAAGCGTAGAGGCGAGATAGGATCTCCTCGAGTTACCGGCTCTACCAGCGACTCAAGGTCACTCATAAGAGTCGGGTCCCTCTCGGTGATCTTCTTACGCCCGGCTCCGGAACGCCGGATCCTTCTTGGACCCATGTCCTCTGGATGATCTTGGAGTTCTTTTAACCCAACGTGAATGGCACGACGAGAAACCCCTGTCGAACGCGATACTGATGCAATCCCCCCACGACCCATCACCTTGGCCTCGCTCGCAGCAACGATCCGACGCAGTCTTTCATCAAGAGCCCAAGCAATAGAGCTGAATCGCTCCGCGACAGGATCGTCCTCCATGGTGAGAAGTATACCCGGAATGACATTCCGTTACAGTTATATTCTTACAGATCCGAAGTATCTATGTCGCAGGTTCCGAGCAGCGTTGAAGTCAGCCTGGAGAACATCCCCGTTTGCGCAGTAAAACTTATCCGCCACGCGCCTACCTTCTAGTAGATGCGTATTGGAGTCCATTTGCGA
>JAKAQL010000111.1 GCA_021822605.1 Actinomycetes bacterium | reverse complement strand
GGAACTGGGCGAGCTGGTGAGCAGAGATCTCTCGTGCTTTCAGTGCTTTGGCTTTGGCTGCGCGTAATTGACCCAGCCGTTCGATAGCGCTTACCAGTGCAGCATTGACCACCAGCCAATTGCGAAGGGCTCTTTCTCTTTGCGTATTCAGTTCTCTCAGAGGAGAATGAGAGTTGTCGGTCATACCAAAGGGACGAGTAGACGGAAAGCTGTCAAGCAACGTCGCCGAGGCAAGGCAGCCGTCGGGGGAGCGAGAGTTGTAGAAACGTACGATGATGGGCCCATGCTGGTGTCCAGCCCCCAGGGCTGCGAAGTGTCGGCAAACATCGCGTCTGTGTAGTAGCCAGTAGTATCGGGATCTTACCGTGTGAGGTGCTGATACCCTCCCCGCTAGCTGAGCACTTTGGGTCAAGGAAGGTCAGTCCTGTGACGAGCCATGCTGGCGGCGTAACGAGATCATGGAGATCAAACCATGTCGGATCGATCGTCGAATTCGCATGGTGCCCCGTGCACTCTTTCGGTCTGACCCATCTCTTCACCGTGGCTCCGGTGATCATCGCGGCATCGAGCAAAGACGGAGGAGTTGTTGCGGGTGGTCTACAGCGGTTCTCTCGACTTGCCGTGAACACCGTCGCCCCGGGTTGTGCCTTTCCGATCCTCGGATATCTAGGGCTCAACGATGTCGAGTATTGAGCTTGGGGCATAGAGGGAATCTAGTGTCCTGCTGGCTGCATCGTCAATGTGCACCCTCGGTGAAGGTGGCGGCTCTGATTCGAAGTAGGTCTCTGGCCCGTAGAACTGACCGTATCGCAAAACGACTCCCCTTGCGGCAAGGACCGTGTGCTCGAGGAACTCCACGGCGGAACCACCGTCTCCTGGAAGTACCCAAGCGACACTTTGGGCCATAACTCTAGCGCCACAGGCCTGGGCCGCATTGACGAGATTCGTTGTCCCTTCTCGTCGTATCCGATTATTGGAGGAGGAATGTTCACGGATAAGTGTGCGATCGTTGGGCAAGTCGGTTAGTTGATGGATGACGATATCTGGCTTACACCCTGTTACGACATTAACCAATTCGTCGTGGTCAAAGACATCGCAGAGAACCGGCGTGGCTCCCATGATTTGTAACTCTTCGACCCTACTCGCGGTGCGGGTCATCGCTGCAACATCATGGCGATTTGCGACGAGTAGGGGAACGAGGCGTCGCCCAATGACCCCACTTGCGCCTGCCACGAAGATTCTCATGTCATTAGGTTACTTAGTCAACCTCAACGGTTATCACATGAGCGGTAAACCTGTGGATGATTATCAAGTTTGCTCCACGAAGACGACAGTAACAGCTGCCGCGAGGAGAAATACGCCACCTGCGACGAGCATTCCAGCGCGAAGACCAACTAAGAATGTTGCCCTGTTGGCAATGAAGCTACCTAAAAGGGCCACACCGATGACTCCGCCAACTTGACGCGCAGCATTAAGAGCACCTGAGGCGAGTCCACTGCGCTCAGGTGGTGCTGCCTCCATCACGGCGGCCGTTGCCGCGGGCATCACCAACGACATGCCGAGTCCTGTTGCCATCAGTCCTGGGATCAGCAGTTGATAGGGGCTATGTGCGCTCGCGACAATGAGGCTCGTTAATCCAGCCCCGCCCAGCCCGAGTCCAAAGAGCATCGGGATCCGGGGGCCCAGCCGGGCCATCACCCGACCCGATATTGTCGACCCTATTACGGCCATCGCTAGTTCGGGGGTTAGCGCCGCGCCGGCCAAGAGTGGGGTGAACCCTCGTATTTGTTGCAGGTAAAGGCTCATGACAAAGAGTTCCCCGTAGAACCCGAGGTTGATCAGGAGCCCGACGATATTTGCCGAAGAGAAGGTGGTAGATGCAAAGAGACTCATTGGGAGCATCGGGTTGCCAACCCGGTACTCGGCAATGACAAAGGTCACACCACCAAGGACGAAGGCAGTCAAGCTGCCTGCTACCAAAGGCGAATCTAGACCCAATGAGCCCATTTCGATCAGCGCAATAGTAAGGCCGGCGAGACAAATTACCATTGCGATCTGTCCCGTGGGGTCAAGCCCGTGGTCCCTGCGAGGCGTTGATGGTAGCCATCGTGCAGCAAGGATCAGACCCAAAGCACCGATAGGAACGTTGAGGAAAAATACCGAGCGCCAGCCGAGACCTGATACGAGGGCACCGCCGACGATTGGACCGGCGCCTGCCGCGATTCCAGCCACTGCACCCCATATTCCGAATGCCTTGCGCCGAGTGGCCGTGTCAGGGTAGGCGGCTTGAAGTAGTGACAGCGATGACGGTACTGCCAACGCAGCACCAGCGCCTTGGATGCATCGCGCAATGACAAGGAACGCAGCCGTAGGTGCGAACCCCGAGGCGAGCGAGGAGAGAATGAAGATGGCCATGCCGGTCTGGTAGATGCTCTTTGAGCCGCGGCGATCTCCAAGTGCACCAGTTGAGAGCAGCAACGCGGCAAAGACCAAGCTATAGGCATCGACGATCCATTGCAGCTCCGTGGTCCCAGCGTGAAGGCTTCGGGAAAGGTCGGGGAGCGCGACGCTAACCACCATGGTATCAAGGATCACCATGAAGTATCCAACACAGATAGCCGCGAGCGGCCCGGGGGAAGATCGCTCCTCAAGGTGGGCACTCGCTTTGATAGTCTCCTCCTTGGTCCTGTGTTTTCTCATATGAACAGCTTTGTTGCTCATTACTTTGATCTACCCCGAAGTGTGTTGTGGGTAGGGTGGTCGCCATGGTAGCAACTACGCAGGTCCCCGGTGACGCCGATATCGCAGTAGTTGCCGCCTTGATGGGCGAGCCTGCTCGTGCTTCGGTTTTAATGGCTCTGCTAGATGGGCGAGCATTAGCCGCAAGTACATTGGCGGTAGAAGCCGGAGTCTCAGCCTCCACGATCTCCTCTCACCTCGCTCGTCTTGTTGACGGCGGGCTTGTGAGCGTCGAGACCTCTGGGCGCAATCGCTACTTTCGCATCACGCGTACTGAGGTCGCTGAGGCCATTGAGGCACTCGCTCGCCTTGCGCCAGCTCACCCTGTCCGTTCCCTTCGTCAAGGTACCCATGCTGAGGCGATCCGCAAAGCTCGAACCTGTTACGATCACCTAGCTGGACGTCTTGGCGTTGCTCTCCTCGATGCACTTGTAGATGACCAGATACTCGAAATTGAGAGGCGTCCAGAGGACCTACCTGATCCGATTCTCGGTGCGGGACATGCCCGGCGCTATCTTCTCACTGATGACGGCAGATCGCGACTTCTCGGTTTGGGTGTGGAGATCGCAACCTCCTCTCGACGTCCTCTTACCCGGTACTGCGTGGACTGGAGCGAACGGCGTCCTCATCTCGCTGGGGCGCTCGGTAATGCCTTGTTGGTCCGCTTGGTCGGGCTTGGCTGGCTGATTCGTGGTGAGCGACGTGTCGTAAAGGTGACCCAAGCCGGTCGATCTGGTCTAGCTCGCGAGTTCGGCATCGATATCGGAACCTGAGCTTGGACATGTGCTCAGCCCCTTGGACTGAGCTGACACAACAGGTGCGCCACCTTACATGGACGGCTTGACCATCGAGTGGCCAAAGAGCGGAGTCCGGTCAGTTTTACTAGAACCGCAGCACACCGCTGACTACTGCAAACACTCCGAAGGCGATGATCAACCCGCCCGAGATACGGTTCAAGACCGATATTATCCTTTCGCTTACCGCATGACGCACGGCCGACACTGCAGTTGCCAGCGCGAGCCACCAACTGAGCGAGCCGCACGCAACGCCGAGTGTCACAGCGAGAGCGCCTCCAGTCCTCGCCTGCGCGGCCAGGCCTGCACTGGCGAAGATTGCAGCAAAGAAGATGACCGTCATCGGGTTGGTTAGGGTTAGGCCCATCGCGCTGGCGTACAGTGATTTGAGGCGTCTCGAATCGATCGCTCTGGCCACGTCTCGAGTTGGCCGGGCAACGATAGCTCGCCATCCGAGCCACAGAAGCGCGAGGCCACCAACGCTTCTGATGTATGGCTGGTAGGCGACCATCCAATGCGAGACGGTGGTTAGGCCAAACGCGGCGAATCCAGCGTAGATTGCATCCGCCGAAGCAATGCCAATGCCGGTTGCCGCCCCGCCTCGCCATCCGTGCGCCATGGTTCGTTGGATGCACAAGATACCCATGGGGCCGACAGGTACGGCTACGAGGAGGCCAAGAACAAGTGTCCGAGCGAACAAGACCGCATACGAACCCATTGCTCAGTTCTTTCCGGGCGAGAGAGGACGTTCGATCGCCGTGGAGAGCACGACGGTGGTGCGCGTTCGCGCGACTTCTCGCAGCGCTTTGAGTTGGTCACTCACGAAGGACTCAAGTCCGCGTGTTCCAGAGACGTGGACCTTGAGGAGATAGTCGTCATTGCCGGCTACATGATGACATTCGACCACCTCATGGAGGTTGGTCACTTCTT
>JAKAQL010000048.1 GCA_021822605.1 Actinomycetes bacterium | reverse complement strand
GAGCCTCTACCGCAGCCCGTATCCGCAACGTGGCCTCATCTAGCCAGCCAGACAACGCATGATATTTAGCTTCTATCAATGCTGCGTCGGCCATGTTCACTTGATAGCCAGACTCCATAACTGTTCACGTTATTATTGCTCGGGCCCTTAGTGCTGCAAGTCTCTTGTACCATTGATGGGCTGTGGAGTTTCTCGAGAGAAAGCGATATAACTGAAATGATGTGCTGAAGACGTTAGGTGTTGGCGAGTGAGACAGCTACATGCTTGATTCTGGTATATTCGTCTAGCCCATAAATGGACAGGTCATTGCCGTAGCCGGAGGCACCAAACCCTCCATGTGGCATTTCTGAGGCCATCGGGGCATGTGTATTGACGGAAACAGCACCGAAGTCGAGCTCGCGGGCGAGGCGCATAGCGCATCCCGTATCTGTGGTCCAAACGCTCGCTGTTAATCCCTGAGATACTCCGTTGGCGAGCGATATAGCATCTTCTTCCGAAGTGAATTTCTGTAGTGTGACTACCGGTCCGAATATCTCCTGTTGTACCAGTGCGTGGTCTTGGGTGAGGTTCGTGACTATCGTTGGCGGGAAGAAGTAGCCTGCCCTCTGGATCCGCTTACCGCCGCATACGACTTGTCCGGATTGGCCGAGATCTGAGAGCAAATCCTCCACCCGGCGAAGTTGTGCCTCGGAAATGAGAGGCCCTAAATCAGCGTCTTCATGCGGTGCTCCACACGTTGTTCGAGAAGCGTAACTGAGCAGTAACTCAACAAAGTTGTCATGGACACTCGATTGCACAAGTACTCGAGTGGCCGCCGTGCAGTCTTGCCCCGAGTTGTAGAGCGCGGCCGCTATGATCGCGGATGCTGCCGATGGAAGGTTGGCATCCGCAAAGACTATCACCGGAGCGTTACCTCCAAGCTCCAGTTGAACGTGTATGAGTCGGTCTGCAGCGATAGTGGCTACTGCGCGGCCAGCACGGGTGCTGCCGGTTAGTGAAACCGCAGCAACTAATGGGTGTCGAACCAAGGCTTCTCCAGTCGGCGCGGCACCACAAATAACGTTGAGAACTCCGGGAGGGAACACTTCCTGCAGGAGTTCAGCCATCCGGACCGTGGAGGCAGGTGCCAGCTCGGAGGGTTTGAGCACTACAGTATTGCCCGTGGCAATTGCAGGTGCCCATTTCCAGACTGCCATCATCAGGGGATAGTTCCATGGGGTTATGAGGGCACACACCCCTAGTGGCTCTCTCCGAACGGAGGATACGATGTCTGGTAGATATTCCCCCGACGAACTGCCTTCAAGGACTCTACATGCGCCAGCAAAGAACCTGATTTGATCAATGATCGCGGGAAATTCATCGTCAACCATCTGACGGACCGGTTTCCCTGTGCCAAGAACCTCGAGTGAACAGAGTTCCTCTGTGGCATTTTCCAGAATGGTGGCTGCCCGTAACATGGCGGCCGAGCGATCTGCTGGCGTCACCCGTCGCCAGGTGGTGAGTGCGGAACTAGCTGCCTGACACGCGTAGTCAACGTCTGCCCCTGTTGATGCAGGTGCAGATCCGTAAACTTCACCGGTAGATGGGTTGATCAATGGGATTTGAGGTGTTCCCGCTGTTGGGGCGACTGATTCGCCTGCTATTACATTACGTAAATCCTGCGTCAAGTTCGCTCTCCTTAGACTCTGCCCAATCAAAGACCCTCACCTAGTCTCTGGAGATAGTATAGACTGACGGTTCAGTCAAACTACACATCATGGCTTGAGATGGAGAGGAAGGGTCCGGGAATGGGCAGGAGACCAGGGAAGCAGATAGCGGGTCGCAATCTAGATACTGAGATCGCGATTCAGGAGGGCCTGTTTCTTGCCCGACAGTCACATTCATATGAGTATTATCAACGGGCATTGCATTCGTTAGCTGGTGGTGTGACCAGCAGCTGGCAAATCACTAGACCGCAACCGATCTTTATCGATAGAGGAGTTGGGTCTAAAATTATCGATGTTGATGGGAACGAGTATGTAGATCTCCACGGTGGTTATGGAGCAGGGTTAGCGGGTCATGCTCATTCAGCTATCGTTAACGTGGTACAACACCAAGTGACAATTGGAACTCACTTTGCCCAACCAAATGAGAATGCAATCATTGTAGCCGAGAATCTCGCCCAACGGTTTGGTCTTCCACTCTGGAGATTTACCAACTCCGGTACGGAAGCCACTATGGACGCAGTGCATCTCATGAGGGCAGCAACCGGGCGAGAGTTGATTATTAAGATTGAGGGTTGTTACCACGGTCACCACGACTCGGTCCAGGTTTCTGTCGCGCCGGATGGGAATGAAGTCGGCTTGATTGATCATCCCGTGCCGGTGCCGGCAAGTAGCGGTATTCCGAGCGCCATTACTGATTTAACGCTCGTCGCGACTTTCAATGATCTCTCTTCTGTCGAGTATCTTCTTAACAAGAATCCCAATAAGATAGCAGGACTTATTATCGAGCCGATAATGATGAATGCGGGCATCATTAAACCAGAGCCTGGCTATCTTGCAGGACTCAAGCAACTGCTTGTTGCCCACGGTGCCCTTCTGACATTTGATGAGGTCAAGAGTGGACTTGCTGCCGGTCCAGGTGGTGCTACAGGTTTGTATGGCGTTCGTCCTGATCTGATCTGTTTGGCCAAGGCGATTGGGGGAGGGCTGATAGTAGGAGCTGTCGGTGGCACGCATGAGCTGATGCAATGTGTCGTAGATGGTACCTATGAGATGGTTGGCACCTTTAACGGGAATCCGCTGTCGATGGCAGCCTCTCGGGCGATGTTGGAGATGGTTGTTACGCCAGAGGCTTATGAGCGACTCGAAACTCTCCATAGGAGAGCAGTGCGGGATATCTCCGGCCTGATCACTAAATACGGTCTACTTGCACATGTTGTTTCAGTAGGGGCAAAGGGGTGTGTGACATTCTCGGCAACACCGGTACGCAATTATCGTGATTTCCTTGCCATTGATGATCGTTTTAATCATCTGCATTGGCTTGTGCAACTGAATGGCGGGGTATTGTTGCCTCCGTGGGGTAAGACTGAGCAGTGGACCATTTCAGTACAACATTCGGAAGATGATATGAGTCTCTTTATCGACAATTTTGCTCATTTCGCGGAGAAGGTGACGAGGGTTCTATAGGGGTGTGGAGTCGTTGTTCAACGTGGCTGTGCATAAAGGGCGAGACTGAACTCGGAAGATCGTCTCATGCCTGTAGGTCTCACTATCAGTGTGTGGGCAGCTAAAAAAGTAAGGCTCTCCTGACATTCATGTGGATAAACACGCCCTTTCATAGGGTAACTTTAAGTCAATCGGTCCACAAGCTAGCATCACTAGTGCGAGGGTAGTCTTGGCGGAGTGAAACCCATACGAGTGGGCAATGATGGAGCGCACTCATACGTTAGAGTCCCTCGACCCTCCTGTTGGGTTGTTTGCGAAACTGCCCCATCCACGTTTGCGAAACTCATCAGAAACTGACCTTCTTCTCTTCAAGGTAGCTAAATGGGTCAGAATCCTGCTTGGTTTGGTTTCTGTTCTCGACGACAAGCACAAAAGGCCTCACGCCCCGGTCTCGGGGCGTGAGGGATCAACTCTCGTTGGAGTGCTCAGTTGCGAGAGGCTGCTTTAAGCCCTAGGCGGCGTCGTGTCATAACTCTGGTAGTTGTCAAGGCGATCTCGACGTCGTAGTTTGGGCAACCGGGTGACGGTAGCGCTGGCCTTGCTGCCCCAGAAGCTCTTGATCTTTCGAACGTTGGCCGCTACGACAATCAGAGTCGCGAACAGGAACTGGGTGGCAAACCCTGCTGCGCGTCTCCTGCCCGCGTCATGGAGAGCCCCACGATTTGCATCCTTGAGATAGGCATTGGTGCTCTCGATGGTGTTGCGGGCCGAGGAGTAACGCTTATGCCATTCGGGACTTCCATAGAGCAGCGCTTGGGCAAACTTGGCACCAGCGTCGCCGTCGAACGTCGTGGTCTTCTTGTTGATACACACCTCGTCCGGGTGAACCGGTGGGTTCGAGATGTGGGGAAGGCCAGCGGTCTTCTTGCGGACCGATTTCTTGAGTGGACACACCACCGTCGCTGATATCCCGGCCGCCGGACACATCATCGGTACACTGCCATCGGCTTGCGGTTTGGCAGGGATCGTTATGCGAAGCTTCTGATAACGATCCCTGTGGTAGGAAACGCGAGATTCTTGATCCTCCCCCAGGTACGCGTTGCTAACCTCGCCTCATACATCCTCTCCCGCATCGCTCGCCGTCTGCGGAGCGACTGGCTACTCGCCTACGGGTACCAGCCTGTACTCTTAGAGACCTTCGTGGAGTCTGCCCGGTTTACCGGAGCGAGCTACCGGGCGGCGAACTGGATCCATGTCGGCCAGACCAAAGGCCGGGGCAAGCTCGACCGTTACAACCAATACGCTCTCCCAGTCAAGGACGTCTATCTCTATCCGCTGCACCGTGATTATCGGCGCATCCTTGCTTCACCTGAGTGAAAGTGCCACACTCTGTCGGATTGGCTCGGGAGGATCGCACTCGCACGGGTTCGCCGAATGTTTACTGGCAGGGACTGGAGAACGAGCGCTTCACCGCCTTTCGTTCCCACTACGGCTTTGAGGCCTCCTATTGCACCCCAGGCTTCAAGGGTGCCCATGAGAAGGGAGGCATTGAGAGTAAGGTGAAGCGGGCCAGGCGCCGTTACATGGTCCCCATACCAAAGGGCCCAACCTTGGCTGAGATCAACGACAAGCTCCACCAGCACGTAGACGCCGATGATGTGACCAGACATGTCGCGTATCGCGAAGAGAGCGTCGAGGTTGCATTCTTGGAGGAGTGTAAGGCGCTCAAGCCACTTGTGGCAGAGTCCTTTGGCTCAGCGAAGATCCTCTTTGCCAAGGTCGATGCCAAGTCCAGAGTGTGTGTGCGACAGGCGTTCTACTCGGTCCCTGCGCATTTGTGTTGGCGCATACTGCTGAACCGCTGCCTCGGGAACGCCTATAGTTTCCTCAATTCCTTGCGGAAATCCTAAGTCTCACAATTCCTCGGCTGGTTGGCGGACGCGTATGACATTTGATCTTCTTGGCTATGATGACCCATGGCTGAGCTCCTGGACACGTGTGGATTCAGAGTGGGAAATTCGTAGTTACACCCATGGCTGGCTCCTAGGTCGTTCGGCCAAAATCTAGGATGAGCTGGCATTGAGCGTGTCTCGGGCCGTTTGAATCGATCCATTGAGCGTCGCTTTGATCGCGAGCCCAGGTCTCCAAAATCTTGGCGCGTCGTCACTGATCTAGGCTAGGCTCGATGGAGGCTCCGAGTGGAGGAGGACAGAGTGACTGCTGAGCCAACTGAACCAGGGACAGTGCCCGATATTCGAAGAGCGCAGATTCTTGCTAGCGCGGTTGACGTGATCATCGAGCGTGGATTCCCTGAGACCCGGATCTCGGATGTGGCTACGCGTGCGGGTGTTAGCCCAGCTTTAGTTGTGTATTATTTTAAGACGAAGGCACGCCTTTTGTCGGAGGCAATGCGCCAATCGGAGAACCGTTGGTACGCCGAGATGGCCCAGCGAGTTGCGGGGATCGGCCCTGCTGCTAAGCGACTTGAAGAGATCACGGCCATGACTTGCCTGCCATCTCCGAAGAAGTTGAGCCGTAAGTCAGATTCAACCGATGACGTAGAGTTTGACGATTCATGGATTGTTTGGCTGGACCTTTGGAGCCAGGCACTTAGGGACCCACACCTTGGAAGTGTGCGTGAGGAGTTTGACGACCACTTCAGGGGGACGATCAAGGAGATCGTTCGAGACGGTGTGGCGAGAGGCGAGTTTGTCGCTATTGATGAAAGTGACTTTGCGGTCGGCTATGCCGCGCTTCTCGATGGTCTTGCTATCCAAATCACACTCAATGATCCAGAGGTCAGTTCACAGAGGGCCTTTTCTCTGGCCATGCGTACTGCCTCTCAGCAACTAGGGTTTGCTTGGCGAGATCTTGTACAATCTCAATAGCACCAGTGCACTCTCCCTGCGCCAGCTCGACGTCAGTGTCTGACGCCCTAACTTTGTTATATACCTACTGTCCTGAACCCGGAGCTAAGTTACAAACAGCCTTTTGACACCATATTTTCAACGTGACCACCTGCCTGCTCCTAAAAACTTGAGCATAATTGCTCAAAGTCATGAGGTTTATCCGCACACGGTTGATAAGAGTGTTGCTCTCTTGCAACTCGTTCCCCTTGACGCTCAGTTGCGCCGGAGGAACGTGCTAGCAGGATCCGCCGAACTTCCCTGTGAGGGGTGTAGAGAGTGATCTCTTGATCGGAGTATCTATGGAGCAGGTTCCGAGCACCGTTGAAGTCAGCCTTTAGAACATCCCCGTTTGCACAGTAAATTGCACAGTAAAACGTATCCGCCACGCGCTTACCTTCCAGTAGGTGAGTGGCCGAGTCCATTTGCGATGTGTAGGCCGCATTCACGAGGACGTGCCTCGCTTTGCGCTGTTGTGTTGTAGATTCGAGGGCTTCGGCAAGTGTTCCCTTGGCCCATGCTGACACTCTTCTGTTGTACTTCTTCCACGGCTGTTTCTTGGCGATAGGGCAGCTGAGATCTTCGGATATTACAACACCAGCCTTGTCTATGACCGCGTGAGCCGCCTTGAAGGCGACGTTGGTGATTCGTCTCTGAGCCTTAGCCTTGCGCGCGTTGATCTTCTTCGTCCCGAGGTTGTTGTCCCTGATGCGGTTCGCCTTAGCGGTACGTCCGGACTCTCTATGTTTCTTCTCTCGTGCGCACAACTCATTGCGCGCCTTGCCGGTCTTACTAGCCTTGTCGCTGTACTCGGTCATGATCTTGCCAAGCCCGATACCATGAGCGTCTCCGTCTGAGTCTACGAACGCCTCCGTGAAGCCTTTATCGACAGCAACGATCTCAGTCCCGTAGGGGCGACCGAGAGGCTTATCGAAAGAGTAGTGGATCTCTGTTGTGTCGTCTTTAACGACGATTCTTAGGTTCTTACCCACCAAATCAACGTTCTTGCCGTTGCTAGTGGTGACGAGGCAGATAGGTTGTCCGTATTTGGCTGCGATGTTGATGACTACGGTGAGCTTACCGTTGACGGTCTCGGTACGATACTTGTCTGAACGGACCACGAATTGGTTGTTGACCTGGGAGTGCCCGCGTCTGAAGTGCTTGCGCATCTGGCGATGCAAGAAGTTGTCTTGAGTCCACTCGCCTCGGCGCAAGAGTACGTAGAGGCGGGTTAGTTCTGCTTCGTCGTCTTTTGCTCGAGCGTAGACGGCCCTGCGTACCTTCTTCTCAGCGGTAGCGCGATAAAGGAACACGTCGTTAACGATGTCCTTGGTGCTCTCGTTGCGGATGGTCCCATCTATTGGTAGGTCGGAGTAGAGGGCTAGGCTGCTGATCTCCTTACGAACATCGCTTGCACTTTTGCCAACCGTCTTTAAGCCTCCATACCTGCGCCAGATGTCCGCTCTTATGTAGCCAACGGCCTTACAGATCGGCAGTAGCTCATTGGGGGTGTCGGCGTAGAGGATGCGGGTACTAGTTGTCACTGATGACCTGAGCCTTATAGCCTGGATACTCTGCTTGGAGCTGTTGTTTGTACTTTCTCATGCCATAAAGCCGACAGCTGAACGCATGGACAATGGCCAGCATATCTTCGACCGTCTCCTGCTCCGGAGAGCACGACGGCTGATTCACTACCGCTATCTCGCACCCCCGACTCTTCGCCAATATGAGAGATGAGATCCAACCCGAACCGAACGAGTCTGTCTTTATGGGCAACTATCAGACGTTCAACCTCTCCGTGTTGGATGCGATCCATGAGTCCCAGGAACTTCTTGCGTTTGAAGTTCATACCCCCACTGATCTCTTCGATCCACTCGTCTACGGCTAGACCGGCGTTCGGGCAGTACGTCTCCATCGCCTTACCTTCCATAGCCTTACCTTGCGATGCTAGATCCTCTTTCTGTCCCGAACCACTCACCCGACAGTAGACGACCGTCACTCGACGCACAGGAGCGCCACCGAGCATAGCTCTCACATCAGACTCGTCAAAAGAACGATGCCCGCTCGGGAGTCGTTTGGGCGTGATCTTGCCTTCTTGTTCCCATCGCCGTACCGTACTTGGTTTGCGCCCGATCCGTCTTGCGAACTCGCCAATGCTGTAAGTATTAGCCATTGCCATCAGGTATCGCGCGTATTGGATGGAACAGCGTCAACTGTTACTTGCTCCCGTTCTGTCATGGTGGGAGCGCGTCTCTCTTGTTGCCATGGAGTTTGATCATGTTCCGCAACTACCCATGAATTTATCAGAAGGGTTGACGAACTTAGGAGCGACACGGTAATCTATGGTCTAGATCATTTACAGGGAGGGTTGTGACGGTGAGGATTGTACTGCACATCATTCACAGACAGGAGATGGTCGTGGGCTCCCTAAGCGCGTACACCCTAGACATGCGTACGATGACGGCGACAAGGGGGAGGACATGCACCTAGAGGATCTCAAACGCCTCGTTGACTTAGGCGAGATCGACACAGTCGTCGTCGCTATCACCGATATGCAGGGTCGCCTCCAGGGTAAACGTCTGGACGCAGACTTCTTTCTCGATGAGACCATGCGAACTGGCACCGAAGGGTGTAGCTATCTGTTGGGTGTCGATGTGGATATGAACACGGTACCCGGTTACCAGATCACCTCCTGGGAAAAGGGGTATGGCGACTTTGTCCTCACACCCGATCTCTCCACACTCGTCCCTACGCACTGGATCGACAAGACGGTGTTCTGCCATGCAGATCTGTCCTGGATTGATGGATCGAGCGTCATCGAGGGTCCTCGTAACATCCTAAAGGCCCAGTTGGCGCGTGCGCAGGAACATGGGTTGACGCTACAGGTGGGTACCGAGCTTGAGTTTCTTCTGTTTCAGGAGAGCTTCGAGGATGCCCGTACGCAGTCCTATCGTGGTCTTACCCCGGCGAATCAATACAACGTTGACTACTCGATACTCGGAACTTCGCGAGTCGAACCAATTCTCGGTCGAATTCGAAGGCAGATGAAGGCCGCTGGCATGGTGGTGGAGTCGGTCAAGGGCGAGTGCAACTATGGCCAACACGAGATCGCCTTTCGTTATTCTGAGGCACTTGCTAAGGCCGATGAACATGTTCTCTATAAGTTGGGCGCCAAGGAGATCGCCGCTCAGGAGGGGATGAGCCTGTCGTTCATGGCCAAGTTCAATGAGCGCGAGGGCAACTCGTGCCACATCCATCTGTCAGCTACCGACGAGGAGGGTCGTTCACTCTTCGCGGGTGATGATGGCAAACGAATCCACGGAGCATCGGCGCTGTTTGAACACGCCATCGCTGGTTTGTCAGCGACGATGCGCGATTTTGCACTGCTCTATGCACCAAATATCAATAGCTATAAACGCTACGTCGAGGGATCGTTCGCCCCGACGGCGATCGCATGGGGAATGGACAATCGGACCTGTGCCCTCCGGGTCGTTGGTCATGGTCAATCGCTGCGGATCGAGAATCGAGTGCCAGGTGGGGACGTCAATCCATACCTGGCCATCGGCGCGATGGTGGCGGGAGTACTCTATGGGATCGACAATGAACTTGAACTCGATCCGCCGATACAAGGGAACGCCTATGTCGCGGATGTGGAGCGCATGCCTACCAGCCTTGGTCAGGCGATGGAGATCTTTGCACGATCAGCAACTGCTCGCTCGGCGTTCTCCGATGCAGTGGTTGAGCACTACACCAACATGGCCCAGGTCGAACTCGACGCATTTGGACGCGCGGTGACCGATTGGGAGCTACAGAGGAGTTTTGAGAGACTATGAGCACCACGCAGAACATCATCAATCCAGCCGACTTGAGCGTCTGTGCGACGGTGGAGTTTCTTGATGTTGAAGAGGTTGACGAGCTCATCCACCGAGCCCACCATAGCTATCCAAGCTGGCGGGCGATGACGCCGCATGATCGAAAGCAACTGCTGAGCGCCTTTGCGAGCGAGGTTCGCGCTCACAGCGAGGAGTTGGCTGAGGCTGAGATGCGATCAGCTGGTCACCCGATCGCCTCAGCCCGAGGTGAGGCGATCGGTGTCGCGGATGTGATCGAGTATTTTGCTGGGTTTCCGGAGCGACACTTCGGCCGTCAGATTCCGGTCGCTGGAGGAATCGACGTCACGTTTCGCGAGCCGTTGGGTGTGGTTGGCGTGATCGTGCCATGGAATTTCCCGATGCTGATCGCCTCGTGGGGATTCGCCCCGGCACTCGCTGCTGGTAACACCGTGGTTCTCAAGCCAGCTGAGGCCACTCCTTTGAGCGCGCTCATCTTGGAACGTCTGGCCCTCGACGCAGGGTTCCCTGAAGGTGTCTTCCAGGTAGCACCAGGGCGCGGGGATCGTGCAGGTTGGCGGTTGGTGACCAACGAACTGGTGAAGAAGGTCTGCTTCACGGGATCGACTCGAGTGGGTAAGCAGATTATGGCGGGTTGTGCCGAACAGATGAAGCGGGTGACCCTCGAACTAGGCGGCAAAAGCGCCAATATCATCTTTGGCGACGCCGATGTGGAGGCGGCGGCCAAGGCGGCTCCCTTCGCGGTCTTTGACAACGCAGGACAGGATTGCTGCGCACGATCACGACTGCTTGTTGATCGAGCGATCTATGACGACTTTCTGCCCATCTTTCTTGAGGCGACCGCGTCGATCGTCGTCGGTGATCCGCTCGACGATCGCACACAGATGGGGCCGCTGATCTCGGCGGAGCAACTCGCTCGCGTGCAGGGGTATGTTGCCGAAGCCGAGGTCATCTACCAGGTGCCAAACGTTCCCGCGACGGGCTACTACTTTGCTCCAACTGTCCTCTCGGGTGCTGACACCACCGCACCCTCTTGCCGTGAGGAGATCTTTGGACCGGTCGTCTCTATCGTTCCTTTCGACACCGAGGCTGAGGCGCTCCAAATCGCGAATGATTCGATCTATGGACTCTCCGGTTCAATCTGGACGAGAGATCTGTCAAGGGCGTTTCGGGTCGTTCGCCAGCTCGAGAGCGGGAACCTCTCTGTGAACTCCAATTCGTCGGTACGGTACTCGACGCCATTTGGTGGGTTTAAGGGATCAGGGATCGGACGAGAGCTCGGTCCAGATGCACTGGACGCCTTCACCGAGTTAAAAAATGTGTTCATAGCCATCGAGGAAGAGAAGGGATAGGGGAAGAGTGTTACGTTTGGAGAACAAGGTCGCAGTTATCACCGGAGCAGCGAGCGGAATAGGAGCGGCGAGCGCCCGAAAGTTTGCGGTTGAAGGTGCCAAGGTCGTGGTGGTTGACTTGGACGAGGAGAAGGGTGCTGCGATCGCGTCGGAGATCGGCGGCCTCTTTATCCGCGCTGACGTTACCTCCGAGGAGGAGGTGAAGGCGATGTACGAGACAACGGTAGCCCATTTTGGTACCTTGGACGTGTGTTTTAACAACGCCGGGATCTCTCCGCCCGAGGATGACTCGATCCTCGAGACGGATCTGCAAGCATGGCGCCGTGTCCAGGACGTCAATCTCACCAGCGTCTACCTGTGCTCGAAGTATGGTATCGAGACCCTGCTTGCGCATGGAGGAGGGTCGGTCATCAACACCGCCTCCTTTGTGGCTCTTGTCGGCGCTGCGACCTCCCAGATCTCCTATACCGCATCAAAGGGGGGAGTCCTCACGATGTCGAGGGAACTGGGAGTACAGTTTGCTCGCAGTGGTGTCAGGGTTAATTCGCTGTGTCCCGGGCCGGTGAATACACCGCTACTGCAGGAACTTTTTGCCAAAGATCCAGAGCGCGCCGCTCGCCGTCTCATTCACGTTCCGGCAGGTCGCTTCGCCGAACCGGAGGAGATAGCCAACGCCGTCTGTTTTCTCGCCTCAGACGAGGCATCCTTTATCACCGCGACGGCCTTTATCGTGGATGGTGGGGTCCATGCAGCCTACGTTACTCCTCTCTAGGGAGCCAATCTCTAGGGAGCCAATCTTGAACGCGCCAGCCGCTTTGCTAGAGGGCGCAGTCCAGGCCGCTCCAGAGGGTGACTTTCGTGCGATCCCCTCGAAAGATATCACGTGCATACTCGACAGCCCGTCCACCGAACGAATAGGCGATCCGCTCGATCTGGAGCCCGGGTTGCGTGCCCTTGAGTTCAAGCAACTCCGCTTGGGCTCTGCTCAGGCGGACCGACTCAAGGGTCTCGAGCGCACGGGTGGGCCGCTCGCCGTAGGTCTCGTCAAGAATAAGGTAGAGCGAGCCGCGAAGGTCGTGGTCGATCAGGCCCGGAAATCGCTCGGCTGGAAACCAGGACTGCTCGATCGCCACCGGCTTATCATCCGCAAGGCGGAGTCGATCGATGCGGTAGCACCGCGCATTCGGCGCGATCTCAAGGGTCTTCGCAAGCTCGTCGTCGGCTGGCTGTTCTACCGCAGCGAGCACCCGAGCTCCGGGGCGCAAACCGTTGTTCTTCAGTTGTTCGGTGAAGCCAGCGATTCTACTCAAATCGCAGGCGATCTTTGGACCCTGGACAAAAGTGCCACCGCTCCTGCCTACAACCTTGGTCACCAGGCCCCTGTTCTCAAGGCGAACCAGGGCATGCCGGAGTGTCATGCGGGAGACGCCAAAGTGCAGAGCGAGCTCTCGCTCGGCTGGCAGACGATCGCCGCCCTTGAGCTGTCCACTCGAGATAGCCTCCAACAGCAGGAGTTCGATCTGTTGGTAGGGAGGAACCGTTGACTCCTGTTTGAGTGTCGGAAAGTCGGTTAGGTTCGTTCCCATGTGCATCCATCTTATCAAAATTTCGGGGGAAAATGGATCGAGATTGCAACAACGAGTTACCAGATGAGATTCGCCGTGTTCTCGACATGGCTGAGGTCCAGGCCGCAATCGGTCAGTTCATGACGTTGGAGATTCTCTCTGGTGGGCTCACCAATGTCAACTATCTTGTGGTCGGAACACGAGGCAAGATCGTCGCGCGCGTTGGGGCCAAGAACGCTGGATTGCTCGCCATCGATCGAGCGAACGAGCGAGCGAACTCGATCTGCGCGGCTGAAGCTGGTGTTGGGGCCCCAGTCCTCGCTCATCATGACGAGCCCTCCATTCTCGTGATCGGCTATCTCGAGGGCAAGACGCTCTCCAAGACCGACATTCAGAGTGGGATCTACCTAGAGGGTATCGCGCAGAGTTTACGCCGTCTCCATTGCACGCGGCCCTTTGTGTCGAGCTTTAACATGTTCGATATCCAGGCTCGGTATCTCCGTATCGTCCAGGAGCATCACTATTGGTTGCCCAAAGATTACCTGCACTACGCTCCCGCTTTTACCCAGCTGCAAGAGGCTTTGTTGGTGGCACCAGAGCCGTTGGTGCCGTGCAACAACGATCTGTTGGCGGAGAACTTCATTGACTCAGGGGGGGTTATCCGCATCATCGACTACGAGTACTCAGGCAATAACGAGGCGAGTTTTGAGCTTGGCAACATCGCCAGTGAATCCGATCTCACGGAGGCGCAGCTCGCCAAGCTCTGTTCCTCTTACTGGATGGTAGAGGACGAGGTGAAGGTTGCTCGTGCTCGTCTCTGGGCGATGGCGGCCAAGTATGGATGGACGCTCTGGGCCTCTATCCAGGACGGCGCGGGGGAGCTTGAGTTCAACTTCATCGAGTGGGGCCTGGAGAAGTACGAGCGAGTGGTGGCGGAGTTCGAATCAGAGGAGTTCTCCAAGCTTCTCCAACGGGTGCACCGCTCATGAACCAGCGGGGGTTTTTGGGAGAGCGGGGTTGATTGACAACCTCCAAAAGATCGCCTAGAATGGTCTAGACATTATACCAAGGGGGGGTCAGTGCTGCGAGGCGCTCCAGTGGAGGCGGTGGCCTTTGATTTCAACGGAACACTTTCAGAGGATGAACCCCTCCTCGCTGAGCTGTTCGTAGCCCTTGCACAGGAGCAACTCGGCCTCTCGATCACGAGAGACTGGTACTTCCATGAGCTCGTTGGACTCTCAGACCCCGAGATCGTCGAGCGCTTGATGCAACGGGCGAACCTGATCGATGACAGGGAGGCTACCTTCGAATCACTCCTGGCAGCGAAGGTAGAGCGCTATTGTCAGGAGGTCCGCCGTTCTCCTCGCATTAGTCCTGATGCGATCGCTTTTGTCAAGCGGGTCGGGGAGTTGGTACCAGTGGTCCTTGTGAGTGGGGCCGTTCACGAGGAGGTTGATGCTGCCCTCATGGGTGCGGGATTGGAACACCTTTTCCACACTGTCGTCTGTGGTGACGACGTCGTGCGTGGTAAACCCGATCCTGAGGGGTTCGAGATCGCCCTGGTCTCCCTCGGGATAGACGATCCGAGTCGGGTGGTGGTTTTTGAGGACTCGGTGGCAGGGCTGACGGCTGCACAGGCGCTGGGAATGTGGACCGTCAAAGTGGGTGTGAATCAGGCCGAGGCCTCAAGGGGCCTCTACCAACACTCGATGGAGCGACTCTCGCTACAGGCAGGAGAATGGCTCATCGATGATCTCGAGAAGTGTGTTTGACTGAGTCAGAAGGGAAGAGAGATGCAGGATTTGCCCGAGTCAGCGAGGGTTGTGATCATCGGAGGTGGAGTTGGTGGCGCTAGCATCGCCTATCATCTTGCGCAGTTGGGCATGACGGATGTGGTGCTCGTCGATCGTGATGAGTTAACCAACGGGTCGACCTTTCACTCGGCAGGATTGGTGGGCCAGCTGCGAGGCTCGGTGACGCTGACCAAGATGATGATGTACTCTGCCCAGCTCTATCGTGAACTGGCAAAAGACCCTGAGACAGACCCGGGCTGGGTCGAGAGCGGTGGGATTCGACTCGCCTGCACCAAGGAGCGACAGGAGGAGCTCCAGCGTCAGGTGGGCTGGGCACAGACTTTTGGACTCCCCCTTGAGGAGATCTCGGTCGCCGAGGCGAACCGACTCTTTCCCCTCATGTCGACAGATGGAGTGATCGGAGCTACCTTCCTTCCGACGGATGGATACCTTGACCCTTCGCAGTTGACCCAGTCCCTCGCACGGGTTGCACGCAACAACGGGGTCCAGATCCATACCAAGACCCGGGTGAAGGGAATCCTCGTCGAGGAGGGAAGGGTCCGAGGAGTCGAGACGGATCGTGGCGTGATCCGAGCGGACAAGGTGGTGAACGCGGCGGGCATGTACGCTGCGGAGATAGGACGGATGGCGGGAGTGAGGATACCCGTGATTCCGTTCTCACACCAGTATCTCGTGACGACTGGATTCCGGTCCGAGGATGATCGAGCGAGACTGCCCACCTTGCGAGACCCCGATCTGCTCGTCTATTTCCGCGAGGATGCGCGAGGATTGGTGATGGGTGGATACGAACGCCACTCCAGGGCCGCCTTCCTCGATGAGCACCTGCGCGATTCGATCCCGGGCGATTTCAACGGCCGCCTCTTGGATGAGGATTGGGATCGATTCGAGGAGATCACCACCAATTCAGCCAAGCGCGTCCCGATTATGTCCGAGCTCCAGATTCGCAAGCTCATCAACGGCCCAGAGGGCTTTACCCCTGATAATGAATTCTGTCTTGGCGAAACCGAGGTTGGTGGATTCTTCGTTGCGGCGGGCTTCTGCGCCCATGGAATCGCCGGTGCCGGAGGCATTGGGAAGGTGATGGCGGAGTGGATCGTCGACGGTGAACCGAGTCTTGACCTATGGGAGATGGATATTCGGCGATTCGGTCGTCACTGGCGATCCTATGACTACACCCTGGCAAGGACGAGGGAGAACTACGAGACCTACTACGACATCCGTTATCCCAACCACGAGCGCACCTCGGCGAGGGGTCTGAAGCGCTCGCCCGCCTACTCATGGCATCGAGAGCATGGAGCGGTCTTTGGGGAGAAGTCCGGATGGGAGCGGGTGAACTACTACTCGACAAATGAGGATCCCGCCCTTGAGCACCTCCGCCCGAAGGGTTGGGCCGGTATGAACTGGTCGACGGCGATCGCTCGTGAACACCTTGGAACAAGAGAGAGTGCGACGCTCTTTGACGAGTCCTCCTTCTCAAAGTTACGCATCGATGGACCCGGTGCCGCGCGGTACCTCAATTACCTCGCTGACAACGATGTGGCCAAGGGGCCTGGTCGCATCACCTATACCCAGCTGCTCAACTCCCACGGGGGTATCGAGGCCGATCTGACCATCACCCAACTCACCGACGAAAGCTTTCTCCTGATCACCGGGACAGCGTTTGGGAATCATGACTTTAGTTGGTTGCGGAGTCATCTGCCAGACGATGGCAGTGTCAGGCTCACCGACGTGACTGGCAGCTACGCCTGCTACGCACTCTGGGGTCCGAGTTCGCGTGAGATCCTCGCACCGTTGACCGATGCTGACCTATCGAATGCTGGCTTCCCGTACCTACGAGCAAAGGAGATCACCGTTGGCCATGTGCCTGTCCTTGCGTTACGAGTCACCTTCGTCGGTGAGCTGGGCTGGGAGTTATACTGCACCAGCGAGTATGGGATGAGCCTTTTCGAGACGCTCGTGCAAGCAGGCGAGTCGCATGCAATGCTGGTTGGAGGCTATCGCGCCATCGATTCATTGCGCCTCGAGAAGGCTTACCGCGTCTGGGGATCTGATGTAACCCCTGATGATGACCCGATCGAGGCTGGACTTGAGTTTTGCCTCCGCCCTCACAAGGCTGGGGGTTTCTTCGGCTCTGAGGGACTCGCCAAGAGGGAGTCCTCCCGACGCCTTGTCTGCCTGGTACTTGAGGACTCGAGGTCGGTCGCGCTCGGCAATGAGCCGATCCGAATGTCGGGAGCTATCATCGGCAGGGTGACCTCAGGTGGGGTTGGCTATAGCGTCGACAAGTCGATCGCCTATGGTTATGTCCCAGTCGAGTTGGCGGAGCCAGGGAGGGCCTGTGAGGTCTTCATCTTCGGCGAGTGGATCGATGCCCTAATCGTCGAGGCCCCTCTCGTCGACCCTGAGATGAAGAGAATTCGCAGCTAATGATTGCATGTTTACATGGCAGAATCTAAAGTGAGGAAGATTTAACATAAATGGTCTTTACCATATAAGTTTTCGTGCTACGATCGGTGGCAACCCGAATGGGGCAAGTATCGCGGATGGGACCAGCAGGAGGTGGATGGAGTACCATCGCCTCTCGGCCTTCCACGAGCGTCTGTAGGAGTACAAAATGGGGGATCGTATGAATGACCAACAACACGTCCAGGACTCTCACGATTTAGCGTCCTTTGGCTACAAGCAGCATCTACACCGGAGCTTGGGAACGTTCTCGTCCTTTGCAGCCGGGTATAGCTATATCTCTGTTCTCACCGGTATGTTCGAGCTGTTTGGCTTTGGCTATGCGTTCGGTGGTCCGAGGATGTTCTGGATGTGGCTGCTCGTCTGGGTGGGCCAGATGGCCGTAGCCTTCTGTTTTGCGGAACTCGCTTCACGCTATCCCATTGCGGGATCGGTCTATCAATGGTCAAAACAGCTCAACGGGGCGATCGCCTCCTGGCTGACTGGTTGGATTATGCTCGTTGGCGACGTGGTGACGGTCGCTGCGGTGGCGATCGCTGAACAGATCGTTCTCCCATCGATCTGGTCGGGCTTCGAGGTCTTCAAGAACACGACCCAGAACGCCGTCTTTCTTGGGGTCGTGGTGCTGGTGATCACCACCCTGTTGAACATGTCCGGTGTCCAGATCATGTCGATCGTCAACAACATCGGTGTCGTCGCTGAACTGGTCGGTGTGGCGGTCTTTGTGGTGCTCCTCGCCTTCCACTTCCAGAGGGGTCCAGCCGTCGTCTTCCACGCTGAGGGGACAGGCCCCGGTATCCCTGGCTTTTCAATTTTTGGAGGTAGTGTCGCTCTCTTACTTGCCGTGATCATGCCGGCCTATGTGATGTATGGATTTGATACCGCTTGCACGTTGGCCGAGGAGACGAAGGATCCTCGTCGCAAGGGCCCAAAGGCAATCCTGACCGCCCTGGCCGCCTCGGGACTGGGTGGGGCGCTTCTCCTTCTGTTCGCTATCATGGCCTCTCCAACGCTCAATCCTGCAAAATTGGGTATCGATGGTCTCCCCTACGTTATTGAGGCTGCTCTCGGCACCACGTTAGGGAAGGTCATGTTGGCGGACGTCGCGGTGGCGATCTTTGTCTGTACCCTCGCGATTCAAACGGCTACCATCCGCCTCACCTTCTCCATGGCGAGGGACAACAACCTTCCCTTTGGCAACGTACTCTCGAGGGTCTCGAAAAAGGTGAACTCACCAATCGTGCCCTCCATCATCTCTGGTGTGGTTGCTGCACTGATCTTGGTGGTCAATATCGGCAAGCCACAGATCTTCACGATTGTGACGAGCGTGGCCATCATCTTCGTCTACATCGCCTACTTCATGGTTACCGGTTCATTGCTGTTCAAACGGGGTAAGCGCGGGATGAACCAGAAGGACAGGGACGGTCTTTTCTCGATGGGCAAGTGGGGTCCGGTGGTCAACGGAGTGGCGTTCTTCTATGGAGTACTGATGAGTATCAATCTGATCTGGCCCCGCACCGCTATCTATGGCCCTGGTGTCGATGCCTGGGGTGGAGTCATCGTCATCGGCATCGTCGTGATCCTGGGTTATCTTTATTATCAGACCGTGCAAAAGCACAAGTATGAAACCCACGGGATTGTCGCCGATCACCGTGCCGACTCAAGCCACGAGATCGTTGACTAGGCAGGCCCTTCGATGATGGCGGCTTTGGCTATCACCTCCTCGTCGGTTGGATCTGTGAGAGAGTGGGGATGAGGGTTGGAATCGGCCAGGGATAGCGCCCTCACTATTGTCGGTGGTGGGATTATCGGGTGTGCCGTCGCCTACGCCCTTGCTGAGGCGGGATACCGGAACATCCAGGTGTTGGAGCGTTCACAGATCTGCGGTGAGACCTCGAGTCGAGCCGCAGGTCTTGTGGGGCAGGTGAGAACGAGCGTTGAGCGCACCAGGGTCGCGATGGCGTCGGTGGCGATGTTCCAAAGTCTCGAGAAGAAGACCGGAGTGACCCCGGACTGGGTACAGAGTGGTAGCCTGCGGCTCGCCCTGACGCCTGAGAGGGTCGTCGAGTTCGATCAGATGGCTCGGGTGGCTGGTGCAGCAGGCCTAGAGGTTGCGCGACTGAGCGCGGGCGAAGTTGCTGAGATGATACCGCTTGCTCAACCCGAGGCGGTGTTGGCCGCGCTGTGGTGCCCAACGGATGGTTACCTGCAGCCGAACTCATTGGCGATGAGCTATGTGGCGGGTGCACGCCGACTCGGTGTGCGGTTCGTGACCAACTGTGAGGTCATGGGTTTTGGCGTGCGTGATGGAGCGGTGCGGTCAGTCATGACCAAGGAAGGGGAGTTCGCAACTGAGCTGGTCATCAACGCTGCAGGCCCGTGGGCGGGTTGGGTTGCGCGGATGGTCGGTCTTGAGTTGCCGATCGTTCCTGTACGGCATGAGTACTTTATTACCGGCGCCACTGAAGGTTATGACGCTGGCGTCCCAGTTCTCCGAGTTCCAGATGAGCGGATCTATATTCGCCCGGAACTCGACGGGCTTCTCTGTGGTGGTTGGGAGGCCCAGGCCTTGAGTATGACTCCCAAGGAGGTAGACGGTGGATCTCGGATGAACCCTGAGGCGGATTGGGAGGTGATGGGTGAATTTGCGAACTCACTCACGACTCTGTTCTCCGGAGTGAGCGAGGCTGGTGTACGAAGTACGGTCGGCGGTTTTCCTGCCTTCACGCCAGATGGACGTTTTGTGATCGGCGAAGTTCCAGGGCTGGACGGTTATGTGATGGCCGCGGGATGCAATGCTCATGGGGTGTCTGGTTCAGCAGGTATCGCTGAACTTGTGCTGGAGAGTCTGGGTGACGATCCTTCACCGTATGTGACCTCTCTTTCGCCCGGGCGCTTCATGGAGGAACCAATCGATCCGGATGAGGCGCAGCGCCAAGCACAGAGGGTCTATGAGGACTACTACGCGGTCGCTGCGGCTGCACAGGGCGGAGCTACCGACAGGCCATGAACGGACAAGGCAACTCCATAGGGTCAGGCAAGCGCTCTAAGCTGGACTCTGGCTCCCTGTTGTGCGATACGCAGTCGCGCTACCCGATGAGATCGCGGAGCTTGCGGTACTCCTCGGCATCAATCTCGCCGCGCGCTAGGCGCTCGTCAAGGATGCGCTTTGGATCGGCTTTGTCAAGCCGATCGTCTTGGAGTCGCCCTCCATCGAGCCGATGAGCGCCAGCAGTGACAAAGTACCAGACCACCCAGATAAGGGTGCCCCAAAAAGCGATCATAACGAGTGCTCCGAGGAGCCATCCCCACCAGTGAACTCCCCCTCCCCAATACCACATCAATGTCACCACCTCCTGCATTCTGCGGATTTCCGCCACTCTCCTCTCATGATAGCCATCGACGCTGGTGCGAAATAGGGGCGTTGGTACTCTATCATCAAGGGCGAATGGCTAGGCTCTCCAGCGAGTGCATGTCAGGTCGGTCCACGTCCGGGGTGACCGACCTCGTTGTCGTAGTTGCGGTCGGTCAGTGTCACCAATGGTGAGGATGCTCGCCGCTCGCCTAGTGCTACTCAACAGATGGAACGTATTCCCGTAGCGATAATGAACTCCAAGGGTTATAAGCCCTTGGATGATGGACTAGGTAATGCGATGATACCAAGAATCGGGGCACTCACCCAAGAGATCTGTGAGCGTCTCCTCCCTTTTGAGTCTGCCGTCGCTCTGGTATCATCCATTCCGGGTATCTCTGCCATCACAGCCCAAGTGATCATCGGGAGCAACTGGGGGTGATATGTCAAGGTTTCCAACCGCTGCACACCTGTGTGCCTGGGCTGGAGTAGCACCTGCTAGTTATGAGTCAGCTGGTAAGCGTCGCTCTGCTGGCACAAGACATGTATCCCCTTGGTTGAAACGCACGATGGTAGAGGCTGCTCGGGCGCACGGCACGCTCAAAGGGAACCTATTTCTCAGCTCAATACTCGCGAATCGCCAAACGGCGAGGTCCAAACAAAGCAGCCGTTG
>JAKAQL010000047.1 GCA_021822605.1 Actinomycetes bacterium | reverse complement strand
GGGATGCGAAGGGTCGGCCTTGTGGAGTTCGTACTCCTCTTGCCACCGGCCAAGGCCCCAGTTATAGGCGAACCGAGCAGTGCCCGCTGCCCGAGCGAGATAGGTACGCTGGACGTTAGTCGGCTCTCACCTGATCTTGTGGGCGGTTATCACGATTTGGCGACCGCCTCGTGCATAGACTCGATCATCTGCTTGGTCTTATTCGAACGCGACCCATAGAGCCGAGCACTGAACACGGTGATGATTTCTGAAATGTCCTGGGTCAGCTCCTCCTCGAAGGACGTGTTCTCTCCTTGGTTAAGGATTATGACTTCGCACTCTTTGGCCTCGCATACGGCGAAGACCAACTCAGCACCGAATCGTAGAAGCCGGTCTTTGTGGGTGATAACGAGCCTCTGTACGCCGCCGTTGATAATTCCATCGAGGAGCTGTTGAAGCCCTCTCTTGTGATAGTTCATACCAGAACCAATGTCGGTGACTAACTCATACTCCCAGCCTTGGGAGGCACAGTAGAGTTCGAGCATTCGAGCTTGGCGATCTAGGTCTTGTTTTTGGTCTCTCGATGAGACTCGTGCATAGGCGACGGTCTTTCGTGGTGGCTGTCCGATGGGTCGAAAGCGAGGGGTCTGGATTTTTGCCAGGTCATAACGCCGGTGGCCACCAAGAGTTATCTCGGTCGGCTTTAACAAGCCTTCGTCATCCCACTTACGCAAGGTCTGTCTAGACACCCCTAGCGCTGCCGCTGTCTCTCCTATGCCAAGTAATTTACCCATCTACAATAGATTATAGAATGTATCTACAACTACCATACAGCAGTTACTTCCCCCTCGTTGGAGGATGCCTGCGTTGGCCCGATGGCATTCGTGTTGCGCTGGGCGCTGTTCGTCGGTGGGCGATCTCGTCATACCCCATCCAAAACGATCTAGTCCAAACGGTCTCTCCGTGTCCACGCAATGACGATGTCTTTCCGGGATGTGCCGGCCGTTACCCGGAGCGGATCAGACTCTTCTTGGGCGCTTGCCATCGCAGCATCATCAGAATACAACCCACCCTTGTCCCTGGCAACATGAAAGGAGGTGACAGCAATGTCGATCGGCTCCACGTTCTGGTGGCCATTCTCCTCTGATCGATCAGCAATCTCCGCTCGCCGCCAACACCAGCGGCTCTGTTTGAGGGGTCGCCAGAGCGAGACCTGGCTCGAGCCCCAGCCTTGGCTGGGAGAGGTGAGTGTATCTGTGATGGTCTATGGTGGATAGCATGCTCGTCGCGGTGGGTCAGGTCAGTCTTCAGGTAGGGGACCTTGAGGGCAATCGAGCCCGGGGAGTCGACGCGATTTTGCGCGCGGTAGCGGACGATGCTGAACTGGTTGTGCTACCGGAGCTGAGTGACAGCGGTTATGTTTTCGCGTCGAGAGAGGAGGCCTATTCGCTTGGAGCGCCGTGCTCTGGTAACCCGACATTGCAGCGATGGACGGCGTTAGCGGCTCGGCACCGCATCACTGTTGTCGGCGGTTTCTGCGAACTTGGAGAGGATGGGGCGCTTTACAACTCAGCCGCGCTGATTGTTCCCGATCGAGATCCTCTCATCTATCGCAAGCTTCATCTTTGGGATAGCGAGAAGGAGTTTTTTACTCCGGGTGATTCCCTCAGTCCTGTGGGCGAGGTCAACGGCGTGCGGGTAGCCCTCGCGATCTGCTATGACCTTGAGTTTCCAGAGCTTGTACGGTTGCTGGCGCTCCAAGGCGCTGAACTCTTGGTGGTACCGACGAACTGGCCACGATCACCGGTTCCGGAGGCGGAACGACCGATTGAGTTCGTGAAGGCGCAGGCGAGTGCGGCGGCCAATGGGGTTTGGATGGCCATTGCGGACCGATGTGGCAGTGAGCGAGGTGTTGACTGGGTCGGATACTCCTGTCTTCTGAATCCTAACGGTTATCCTGTCTTCACACCCCTCGCCTCTGGAGTCGCTGGGGTGTCAATAGGGGAGGTTCATCCTGCATGGGCCCGCGACAAGGCCATCGCGTCGCGCAATCACCTCTTGGATGACCGCCGTAGTGACCTCTATCGGGTCCTGGCTCGCTCAGAGGCGCAGGGGGAGCATTGGGATCAAGGTGATCCCTCTCCTCCCTGAGACGTGCGGTGGCCGCTGTGGATTCTTCGCCAAATCTTGAGGGCTCACCATCAACCGACAGCTCCCTGGTGCCTCGGCATGGTGGTCACTGCGAGCTAGCATGAGGCAAAGGCGACGGGCGTCATAGAACGTCGATGATGGGAGAGGCGGTTGGTTTGGGAGTTGTTGGTGCCACGCTCCTGTTCCTCCTCGCCCTCGCTGCGGCGCTGGTCAGCGGTTCCAACGACGGAGCGACTTTGGTGGCCCTGAACACCAGGACGACGACGATTGCTCCGCTTCGAGCGGTGGTAGTTCTCTCTCTTTTTGTCGCGTTCACGCCAATGATCGTTGGGACTGCGGTCGCCTCGACGGTGGCACACGGTTTGGTCGCCTTCGAAAGGACGGGAGGTGAACTCGCCTTCCTTGTGGCGATCGCCTGTGCGTTGGGGATCGTTTACCTTCTGAGTCATCGTGGGCTGCCTACCAGCGTGACGCTTGCGATTACAGGTTCCATTGTGGGGGCGGGTATCGGTTTCGGATTGCCGGTCCATTGGGTGACGGTAGTGGCAGTCCTCCTTGCCGGGGTTGTGGCCCCCTTGACGGCTGCGTTGGTTGGCTACCTGGTGGCCGCGCTTGAGCAGCGTTTGCGACCACCTGAACTTTCGCCGAGATTTCGAAAACTTGGTGAGTGGACCGGCTTTCTCGTGCAGTCCTTCGCTTATGGTTCCAATGATGCCGAGAAGCTCGTAGCGATCGTGGCGATAGCGTTAGGACTCAGTGTCCATGGTGTACAGATCTCGATCCCTGGTCAACTCGCGGTGGGGCTGCTCTTTGCCCCTGGTATCCTCCTCTCGGTGCAACAGATGGCTACCAAGGTGTCGGACCGGATCATGCATGTGCGCTCAGATACCGCTATTGAGGTGACTGTCTGCGCCGCAGGGGTTGTGTTGCTCTCCTCGTTACTGGGCTATCCAATCTCGTCTACCCAGGCAGCGACCGCTGCACTGGTGGGGGTGGGGGCACGGACTGCACCCCGGCAACTCCAGTGGGGTCAGATCGGTAGAATCGGTGTCGCATGGCTGGTCACCCTGCCTTTGGCCGTTGGGGTGGCGGCCATCGCTGGCCTGATTGTGAGGTTGGTCTAGTGAGTCACCGGCACCCCGGATCTCTGTGGCAGCGATTCGTACACTTTTTTCAGAGCTTTGGGCCGAGGGCATCGAAGGAGCTGGTGGCGAATCTTTTATCCCATCTTGACGCCGATGCGCAGGGCGTGGGATTAGTGATCTCGATGCTCCAGGGCGGGCTCGATCGTGACGCATCGCTGGCGGAGATGTCCAAGGTCGAACACGCCGGAGATCAACTGCGCACTGAGCTTGTCGATACGCTCGCCAAGACGCTCGTTACTCCGATCGACCGTGAGGATCTTTACCGATTCTCAAGAGCCATCGACGACCTCCTAGATGAACTGCGGGATTTCGTGCGGGAGTGGTGGCTGCTTCAGGGGGCCAATTCTCAACCCTTGCTGCACGTGCTCAGTGACCTCGCCGCGGCCATCGACAGCGCGAAGGTGGTGGTCGCTACCATTGGTGAGCCAAAGTCCGGGGGAGCCACACAACTAGTAGAGGCGCTTCGATTGGCGAACCGTGTTCGCTGCACCCATGAGGATGAGATCACTGCCCTGTTTCAAGGGGAGGTGACTATGGAACTGCTCCGGGAACGTGAACTTCTTCACCGACTGGACTCCATCGGTATGCATCTCGTGCAGGGTCTCAACACCATTGCCGATAGTTTCGTCAAGCGAGGAGAGTGATGCCGGGCACTCGCAAGGGACGGTGGTGCTGGCCACGCCGATGGCTACAGCGAGCACAGAGGTCCATTGTTGGAGTGCGTCAAGGTGCTGGAGGGGCAGACGCCTTGAGTTCGACCTCAACAAAAACCGCAGGTGAGCCGCTTATGTTGATGACGTTGTGTGCGGTACCTTTAGTGCCAACGTACGGAGTTCCAGCCTCCTGGTCCATGTCATGGGTCGTGCCAGCTCTCTCCACCACTCGAAAAGTGCCACCGGTCACCGGAATGACGACGTAATCGAAGGCATGTACGTGGTCTCCTGTTTCAGCACCGTCGGCGAAGCTCCAGGTCGTAGTCCGGCTATGGGCATCATCGATGTGCTGGGTTGCCTTGGCGCTTGTCATCGGGTCCTCCTGATTCTCTTCGTAAAGTAGGCGGCATGCGTTGCCCGGGCAGGTTGTCCGCAACGACAGAGGGGCGAGCCTGCTTGATCCCCTCTTCACTAGCGTAGTTGTGGAGTGTAGTTGTGGAGTGTAGTTGGAGGGCGTTCGGGGCAGATGTGGGTCGAGAGGGTCGGCCTGGTCGGCGGAGGGGCTCTCTCAGCCACGTTCGGGTTGTCGTTAGAATCAATGCGGGACAATCAATGCGGGACTGAGTGGTGGCCGCGGCTTGTTGTTTGGAATGCGCTAGACGCGATAGTGAGGGTGGGTGTTCGATTGGCGCAGGTGTGTCTGGTAGGGACCGTGGGGCTGTGACTGAGGGTAACAGCGAGATCGTCGAGGATCGCCGTGGTTGGCGGCTGGTTCTCGTTGGGACACTCGTCTCGTCCATTGGAAGTGGCCTGACACTGCCCTTTTTGGTCGTTTATCTCCACAGTATTCGCCACATGAGTCTGCCTTTGGCGGGTGTGGTGGTGGCCGTCTCTGGAGTCACAGGACTCGCAACCGGTGCCATCGGTGGGAGCCTGGGTGATCGATTGGGCGTGGGACGATTGCTCTTTGGCGGGCTGCTGATCTCGGGAGCGGCGACGGTCGGCCTCGCCGATGCCCGCACTCCACTCGTCGCGGCTGTAGCCGTGGCCCTGATCGGAGTAGGTGAGTCGGTTATCTGGCCAGCTCTGAACGCACTCGTGGCGAGTCAACTGTCAAGTCCGAATCGCCCGCGCGCCTACGCGCTCCGGTTCGGGGTCCTGAACGGTGGTCTAGGACTTGGAGCACTGATCGCTGGTTCCGTTGTCTCGCTGAGTCGTCCAACGAGCTTCGAGGTGATCTATGTGGTCGATGGATTAACGACGATTGCCTTCGCCTTCATCGTAGGTGTTGGCCTTCGCCATCGTCCAGGGTTTCGGACTCACCCGGCGGTAGGAGATGAGCAGGAGATGGCAGGGGATGGCTATCGGGTGGTCCTCCGTGACCGACGGTTTCTCGCATGGCTTGTCGCCTCAGCGATGTTCGTCTTGTTCGGTTATGCGATGCTCGATGGCGGATGGGCGGCCTATGCAACGGTGATCGTGCATGCGAGCCCGAGAATTGTTGGTATTGGTTTTGCAGTCAACACCGGCGTTATCGTGGTCGCGCAGCTCGGGGTTGCGCACCTCACTCGTCGTTGGCGACGGAGTCGAATGCTCGCGGCGGTAGGTGTCCTCTGGTCTTTGGCCTGGCTGATGGCCGGCATCGCCGATGTTCATGGTCTCGCACACCTCGAGGTCGATATCGCGCTTGCCCTCTCCCTCGGAGTCTTTGGTTTGGGAGAGACACTACTGAGCCCGGTAGCCGGTGCCTTGCCAAATGACCTCGCACCGAAGCACCTGAGAGCGCGATATAACGCACTCGGATCGACAGTTTGGTCTCTTGGCACGATAGCGGGACCACCGATCGCAGGTTTGTTACTCGCGAGCTCCTTCCCACTCTCGTGGATAGGGTTGCTCGTTCTAGGTTCAGCGGGGGCTGGGCTTGTTGGACTCAACCTCGGAAGACTTCTGCCAACCGCAATCGATCGTCCACTCGCTCCTGATGAGCAAAGTGAGCCCAGTAGTTGACGCGGTGAGTGGTCATCCCGGTCTCGCTCAGGGCTCGACCACGTGTTCAATGTGATTCGCGTGCCCCATGCGATAGGACGCCTCTTGCGCCTGCTTGGGGTCTGGTACGAGGGCTGTCGATAGCAGGATCAGCATCGTGAACGATGGTAACCAGCATGAATGGCGCACAGTGGTCGCATTGGTTGGCCCCTGATGGGCATCAATTCTGGTTAGGGAGGGGGTTTGTGGCGCGTCATTGAGGGAGTTGGCACCCAGTTGCCAGGTTTTGGGTGTGCATCTATCGCACTTGTCGGGGTGAGAGGGGCCTTCTCGGCCAACACGCATTGTTACTCCGTTGCTTGACGGGGTTGGCAAGAGCCTGGGGAAGGACTGCCGTACACGCTCGTGGGTACAGTGATGCATGGCTGCTGGTAGGGTTGGCGATATCGGTGGCGGGAGTCTGTTGCCTTCGATCCCGAAGGCTCCGGGATCTTATCGTTGTGGAGTGATGGGATTGTTCGCTTCGGGTGCGTACCGATGCTGATCGCAAACGGTGTCATCAGGCGACAACCGACGGTATTTCGAGTTGATCTAACTCCTGTAATGGTACGAGTTCTCTGTATTTGTGGAGGGGTCCCATTCCCAGGAATAGTGGAGTCGTAGTCGTGCGTGTTTGGATTGGGGTTGACCGACGAGGAGTTCCAAGAAGCGGACGTGTCCTGCGTGTTGCCGATCGCGCCTCTAGGGGTAACTGTTCTTCGGACGGCAGTGCTGATTCCACACCCTTCGCCGTGGCTTCCAGCCGCGGTTGACTGAACTGGCTATGCTCGTAGGCCGATAGCCGATCCGATCGTACCCTTGGTGGTAGCCCTTCTCGCCCTTCGCTTGTCTGTCGTAGCTCTTGGAGCCAGAGTTGGCAACCTCGACCTGGTTGGTGTTTGGTCCACGAGGAACAGGAGTGGTGCTCCTAGTTGGTGTGGGTTCTGCTGTCACAAGGGTCTTCGCGGTTCGACTCGCGATCACCCTGAGAGGGATTGGTCTCATCGGAGGCGCGACTTTGTTCGCCTCTGGTCGGTGATGGCCGTGGTTCGCTGGATGGCCGTGGTTCGCTGGATGGCTGTCTGTCCGCTCCGTGAGCCAGCGACCGTACCCGTTGCACCATGGACTGGTTGGGTTTTGCGCTCCAAGTCGGTGCCCTTATGAGCGTGGGCGTCCCGATTGTGAGGGGTGACACCCCAGGGAGCTCCTGTCCCACCTCAGTCGAGGTCTCTGTCGACTGCTCCTCGGTCTGCGTCCTTCGTTGATCGTCGACCCAAGAGTGCTGAGGCACGCCGTTGGTTGGGTCAAGCTAGCGAGCCCGCATGTACCAAAAAGTGTCTGCTTGGTGGGGCGGGTTGTGAACAGCAGGATTCGTTGGTGGTGTTGAGACGTGAGGTCGTCTCGGCCGGTGATTCGGATGCTTCGAGCCGGTGGGTGACCAATGGGGCCGGTAGCCTGATAGCCATGATGACACCGCAGGACGTAGTACTGGCCCGACATCGGATCGCCCCCTGGGTCCGGGTGACCCCGATGATCAGGTGGGATGACCACCCGAGCCACCCCTTGCTCAAACTCGAGGCACTCCAGGTCACTGGGTCCTTCAAGGCAAGAGGAGCCTTCAATCGGGTGTTGGCTGCCAAGGAGACAGGAGCGATCGGCGATGCGGGCGTCATCGGAGCGTCGGGTGGCAACGCCGGTTTAGCCCTCGCCTACGCTGCTCATCGTCTTGGAATTCCGGCGGAGATCGTCGTTCCCGTGACCTCAAGTCCGGTGAAGCTTGAGCGTCTCCGAACTCTGGGTGCGACGGTGGTCGTCCATGGAGAACGTTACGGCGACGCCTACGACCATGCGTTGGAGCGCCAACGACGGAGCGGAGCACTCTTCGTGCACGCCTATGACCAACTGGAGGTGGTCGCCGGACAGGGAACCGTGGGCCTTGAGTTCCTTGAGCAGGCAGGTTCCCTCGATATGGTTGTCGTAGCGGCTGGTGGCGGTGGGCTGGTCGCCGGGGTTCGACTTGCGATGCCATCGCAGACGCGAGTGATCGCGGTGGAGCCGACGCTGGCGCCAACGATCCAGCAGGCACTGTTAGCGGGTGGTCCGGTGGATGTTGAGGTCTCAGGAGTAGCGGCAGACTCGCTTGGTGCCAGACGCTGCGGAGATCTCGCCTACGAGGTGATCTCGTCGATGGGGGTTGAGTCGGTGCTGGTTGAGGAGGAGGAGATGATCGCTGCCAGACAACTTCTCTGGGATGAGTTTCGTCTCGTGGGCGAGTACGGTGGAGTCGCAGCGTTAGCCGCGTTGCTCGCAGATAAGGTCAAGGCGAGCGAGGAGGATCGCATCGGCATCATCTTCTGCGGTGCGAATTCGGACCCCTCGGACCTCGTCAAGCACGATGCGATCGCTTAGCGAACCGAGTGCAGTATGAGAACGATGAGGTTAACCGATCGGTGGAAACATTCCCGCGCGAGTCAGGAGACCGGGCACCGGCTGTGGTAGCTTGTGGCTCAGCAGATCAACCGTCTCAAAGAGGCGAGCAAAGTCAACACCGAGAGTGTAACCAGATCGCGATAGCATGTAGGCGAGATCCTCGGTAGGGATATTGCCGGTTGCATTGGGGGCAAAAGGACACCCTCCGATGCCTCCGAGGGATGCGTCGAGCACGGTGACGCCCTCTTCAACAGCGGCCATCGCGTTAGCGAGGCCGGTGTTGCGGGTGTTGTGAAAGTGGCAGCGTAGTTGAATCGGACGTGATCCGATAATCTCTCGGACGCCCTGGATTCGCTCGTGCACATCCCTTGGAACCGCCACGCCGATGGTATCGGCGATGGCAATCTCGAACGGCTCCATATCGGCGACTTGATCGACAATGGCGTAGAGCTGCTGGGGGGTTACCTCACCCTCATAGGGACAGCCGAAGGCAGCAGAGACGGTGAGAGAGACACGAAGCCCCGCCTCTTTCGCTCGCCGGGTCACGTTGGCCGCCATGGCTAGATTGTCTTCGACGGAGGAGCCTTGATTTTTTTGCGAGAACGTCTCGGTCACCACCACGACGTAGTTGATCTCCTTGAGGGGGGTTGCGAGGGCACGATCGAGACCGCGCTCGTTGAGGACGAGACCGATGGCAACCTCAAAAATTGCGGGGCTGAGCCGCGCTAATACCGCCTCCGCGTCGGCCATCTGAGGAACTCGTGAGGGGTTGACAAAGCTGGCGACTTCGATCCTGTGGAGCCCTGCACCATAGCACCCCTCGATCAGGGCGACCTTCTCTTCGGTGGAGAATGGCGTGGCCTCGTTTTGGAGTCCATCACGCGGCGATACCTCAACGATCTCGATGTTCGGCTGGTCCATCGTTCTTCCTTTCTCGACGGTTCTGCCTTCACTCTAGGCGCTTCCTTCTTTTTTTGCTAATTGGGAACACGGTGGTGATGAGTGTGATATTGTATGCAACATTGCTGCACAATGGCGACGGATTGGGGATGGGTTGGCCGAAATCAGCACAGATGTATACAATCAGCTTCGTCACATGCTGGTGACCGACGAGATTGCAGCTGGTGAATCCCTCCGCGAGGAGCTGTTAGCGGAGCGTTTTGGCGTATCAAGAACTCCCGTCCGAGAGGCCCTGCGCAGGCTGCAGGTTGAGGGTTATATTGAGATCGTGCCACATCGAGGGGCACGTGTGCTGGGCTGGAGAACAGAGGATATCAACGAGGTTTTTGCGCTCCGCGGGGTACTCGAACCGCACGCTGCACGGCAAGCGGCTCTGCGGCTACCGGAAGGTGACCTGGTCATTGCTCGAAAGCTGGCAGACGAGATGGATCGATTGGCGACTGAGCGCCCTCTCGGCTTTGACGATAAGATCGCGGGCCTGAATAATCAGTTTCACGCGCTGATCGTGGGTGGATCGGGCAACTACCGACTGTCCGAACAGGTCCAGTCCATCATGGAGTTAGCCAGGGTTCGAGCGACCTTTCAGCGCTACAGCGCCCATGAGCTCAGCCGCTCGATGGCTCATCATCGTGAACTGCTTGAGGCGCTGGCTGTGCGTGACCCTGACTGGGCCGAAGCGGTGATGAAGTGCCATATCTTTGCCGCACACTCGGTGTACTGCTAGGAAGGGAAGGGGATGAACAGCGTGGCAGACGATGAATCCCAAGAGCGGCTACCGCTCCAGGATCTTCGAGTGATTGAGATGGGGCAGCTCCTGGCCGGACCGTTCTGTGGACAGCTCCTCGCTGACTTTGGAGCCGACGTGATCAAGGTTGAGGACCCGAACCGTGGTGACCCGATGCGTCAGTGGGGGCGCGAAAAGCCACATGGGTTGTCGCTCTGGTGGCCAGTGGTCGCCCGCGGCAAACGGTCGGTGACGATTGATCTGAGGAACGAGGAAGGTCAGGAGCTCGTCCGCTCACTGGTGGCACAATCCGATATCTTGCTCGAAAACTTTCGTCCGGGAACACTCGAACGTTGGGGGCTGGATTACCACACGCTCGCCGAGATCAACCCAGGTCTCATCCTGGTCCGCGTGACCGGCTATGGCCAGACAGGACCGTATGCGGGTCGTGCAGGATTTGGCTCGATTGGCGAGGCAATGGGCGGCATCAGGTATGTAACAGGTAACCCTGAGGCACCACCGTCGCGGGCTGGTATCTCGATTGGCGATTCGCTGGCCGCCATTTTTGCGGCCCTTGGTGCCTTGGTCGCCGTCCACAACCGTAGCGTGACAGGGAAAGGGCAAGTCGTTGATACAGCGATCTACGAAGCGGTCCTCTCGATGATGGAGTCTCTCATTCCTGAGTACACACTCGGCCACTACATCCGTGAACGTACAGGAGCGATTCTGCCGAACGTGGCACCCTCGAATATCTATCCGACCAAGGATGGCCTACTCCTCCTTATCGCCGCCAATCAGGACTCGGTCTTTGGGAGACTTGCCCTGGCGATGGGCCAACCCGAACTGGCGGATGATCCGCGCTTTGCGACCCACGGCGCCCGAGGTGCAAACCAGGTGGTGCTCGATGAACTCATCGCGGAGTGGACACGCCGATACGATACCGCCGAATTGGAGGAGTTGCTCCAGGCCCATGGGGTGCCAGAGGGCAAGATCTATCGGGCGCCGGAGATGCTCGCTGATCCGCACTTTATGGCTCGCCAGGACATCATCAGCTTGGAACACCCGACGCTTGGCGCCTTTCAGATGCACAACGTTGCACCCCGGTTGTCGGCCACTCCGGGACGAGTGAGATGGGTCGGCCCGGAGCTCGGTGAACATACCGTGGAGGTCCTTGGTGGTCTACTCGGACTCTCGGGTGATGCGATCGCGTCCCTTCGTCAGCGAGGGGTGATCTGAGCCAGTGCAGTTCTGAGGCGATGAAGTGATCTGGGCCGACATAGTGATGCTGGATCGATGCCGGCGGTTGCGACGAGCGTGGTGACCCTGATATCAGTGGATATTATGTCCCAAAAAATGGTGCTAGGAAATGAAAGTGGATTCGTAGGTGGCGAAGCGATCAACGCTGTGGACGGAGTTGAGAGGGTCAGAAGAATGAGGAGACAGAGATGAGCTATCGACTGGGGGTAGATGTGGGAGGAACCTTTACGGATCTCCTGCTGATTGATGAGGTATCAGGTCAGACACATCGCGCGAAGGTGCCCTCCACGCCGGGGGATCCATCGATTGCTGTGCTCAATGGAATCGAGTTGCTCACCAGACGCGCCTCGATAGATCCAAGCGAGGTGACCCAGGTGATGCACGGAACGACAGTGGCAACGAACGCTGTCCTCGAGGGCAAGGGAGCCAGGGTTGGCCTGGTGGTCACCGAGGGGTATCGTCAGATCCTTCAGGTGGCTCGGTCTTTTGTGCCCGGGGGACTTGCTGGTTGGATCGTCTGGCCCAAGCCTGAGCCATTGGCTCGGCTTGAGGACACGATCGAGATCAAAGGAAGGATTGATGCACGGGGTCAGGTCATCCGCCCTCTCGATCATGTCGCACTTCGACGGGAACTCGAAGATCTTGGCGCGCGCGGGATCGAGGCACTCACCATCTCGCTGATGAACTCCTTCACCAACGACGAGCATGAGATCGCTGTGGCGCGTTTAGCGGAGGAGATTTTAGGCGATATTCCTATCTCCTTGTCCTCGCGAATTTTGCCAGAGATCAAGGAGTACGAGCGGACGCTCACCACGGTAGCCAACTCCTATGTTCGGCCGCGTGCATCGCAATATCTGCGTAACCTCGCGACTGAACTTTCCCAGCTGACCCCGGGTGCACGTCTCCATATTTTGCGCTCTGATGGAGGCTTGATGGGTACGGAGGTAGCCTCCGCGGCTCCGGTGAACATGTTGATGAGTGGACCTGCTGGTGGCGTATCTGGCGCAGTATGGATCGCAAGCCAGGCTGGTTACAAAGATCTGCTGACCTTTGACATGGGCGGTACCAGTACCGACGTTGCCTTGGTGCAACAGGCTATTCCGAAGGTTGGGCGAGAAACCTCCGTCGGCGACCTGACGATTCGTGCATCCTCGATCGATGTGCGCACGGTCGGCGCTGGTGGGGGATCGATCGCGCACGTACCTGCTTTGACCAAGGCGTTGCGTGTTGGACCGCAGTCCGCCGGTGCGGACCCGGGTCCCGCAGCCTATGGTCGAGGGGGGACCGAGCCAACCGTGACGGACGCAAACATGGTGCTGGGTTACCTACCCTCAGGTCTCTTGGATGGAGAGATGAAGCTCGATGGCGAGGCTGCTCGACGCTCAATTGAGCCATTGGCCGAGGCACTGGGCATCGAGGTCGAGCGGGCGGCTGCGGGCGTCATCGACATTGTGAATGAGAACATGTTTGGGGCTCTCCGTCTCGTCTCTGTGCAACAAGGTTATGATCCAAGGGATTTCGCCTTGGTCGCCTTTGGTGGTGCGGGACCGCTTCATGCGAACGCCTTAGGGCGGTTGATGGGTTCGTGGCCGGTGATCGTTCCTCCTTCGCCTGGGGTGCTTTGCGCCTTTGGCGATGCGACGACGCGACTTCGCTCAGAGTCTTCGCACACCTATATTCGAAGGTTCTCTGAGGTATCGAGTGCACAGGTTGTCGCCGAACTTGAGGCACTACGGGCAGAGGCAGCGGCCGAGCTTACAGGTCAAGGGGTGGCCGAGGCGGAACAAGAGATCGGCTACTCCGTCGACGTCCGCTATCATGGCCAAGGCTTTGAGGTGACTGTCGATGTTGACGCCTCCATGCTTACGGAGCAGCTGCTCGATGCTACGCGTGTTCGTTTTGAGGCCGAGCACGAGAGGCTCTTCACCTTTGCGCTCGACCAGGAGTGCGAGCTGGTACATCTGCGGGCCATCGCCCAGGGTGCACGCCCAACAGTAGCGGCGCTGCAGATCGAGACTGGTGATGAAGATGCCTCTAGTGCGGTGATCGCGACCAAGGAGATCTACGTCGAGGGCGAGAGGGCCGTCGCTCATGTCTACGCTCGTGGGCAGCTCAAGGCCAACAATCGAATCGTGGGGCCAGCCATTATCTCCGAGATGGACTCCACCACCTTGGTGTTGCCGGCGCATGAGGCCAGGGTCGATGTCTTCGGTAACCTCATTATTAACCCAATGACTGATCCCAAGCGGTTGAGTTAACTCGCGCTAGCTAGTCGTTAGTAAATCGAAAAAAGGAGTTGCAATGGCCCAGATTATCGAGACATCAGTTACCCCGTTTAGGACGGTCGATGTTGACCTCGTAACGGTTGACATCATTGAAAATGCGTTGCGAAACGCTCGCTATGAGATGGATGCCGTCCTCTTTCGTACCGCTATGAGCCCAGGCATCCGAGAACAGCATGACGAGTTTCCGCTCATCGCCGATCACTTGGGTCGCATGGTGGTCGGCCAGTTTGGGTCTTTTATCGGTGGCTTCCTGGATAACTACCAGGGCACAGTGGAAGAGGGCGATATCTTCTTGACCTCTGACCCCTATAGCTGTGACGGTGCGATCAGCCACGCGAACGATTGGCTCGTGCTGATGCCGATCTATCTGGACGGTCGTATCGTCGGGTGGTCGGCGATGTTCGGGCATATGACCGACGTCGGCGGTAAGGTTCCAGGGTCGTTGCCGACCGATGCTGAAAGTATCTACGAGGAGGGTGTGGTGATTCCTCCTACGAAGATCTACCGCAGGGGTGAACTCAACCAAGAGGCTCTTGAGCTCATTCTCAACCAGGTGCGGATGAAGCAGTGGAACCGAAGTGACTTAAACGCTATCGTTGCCGCCTGTCGAACGGCAGGGCGTCGCGTGGTCGAGCTCTGTGGACGGTTCGGGACAGATGTCTACATCTCTACCTTGGAGTTGTTGATGGACCGCAACTATCGAGCAATGGAGCAGTTGATCCTCCAGACGGTCTCTGAGGAACGGCTCTCCTTTACCGATTACATCGATGATGACGGCCTTGGCAATGGTCCCTATCGGATTCATTGTACGATGTGGCGTGAGGGCAATAAGGTGCATCTCGATTTTGAGGGGACTGACCCACAGTCTGAGGGCCCGATTAACTTCTTCTTGAACGTCAACATGTTCAAGATGTTCTTCGGAATCTACATGATCATGGTCTTTGATCCCCAGATCCTCTGGAACGATGGTTTCTACCCGCTTGTCGAGGTTCATATACCAGAGCGATCGCTCCTGCGACCCGCTTATCCCGCCGCGCTCTCATGTCGAACCCATGCGCTCGGGCGGATCTTCGATATCCTGGGAGGTCTGCTTGGTCAACGTCAGCCGGAGTTTCTCTGTGCAGCTGGCTTCTCGTCCTCTCCACATCTCATGTACTCGGGTACGGACTCCTCTGGTGAGTGGTTCCAGCTCTATCAGATCGGCTTTGGAGGGATTCCGGGTCGGCCATTTGGGGATGGCCCGGATGGCCACTCATTGTGGCCGTCTTTTACCAATGTCCCTAATGAGTTTCTGGAGGCATACTTCCCGCTAGTGATTGAGAAGTACGAGACGGTAGCTGACTCCGGTGGACCAGGGTTCTTCCGCGGAGGCAACGGGATCGATATCGCCTATCGGTTCTTGGAGCCGGGCACTATCTCCATTCACGATGACCGTTGGTTGACCTATCCTTGGGGAGTGAACGGTGGCCTGCCGGGGGCGAGAAGCACCAAGTATGTGATTCGCACGAACGGATCGACCGAGGTGCTGGCATCGAAGTGTGACCATGTCAAAGTGGCAGTAGGCGACATTTTGCACTATGTCACCTGGGGAGGCGGTGGCTGGGGTGACCCCCTAGATCGATCAGCAGAGCTGGTAGCTCTAGAGGTAGAGCGTGGGCTCGTGACGCGGGAAGGCGCGAAGCGCTACGGCGTAGTCCTCGATGACGACGGAGCGTTGGTTGTGTCGGCCACGGAGGCACTCCGAGCCGAGATGCGCGATCATCGGGGTGCACTCCCAGTCTTTGACTACGGAGCCTCGATCGCTGACTTGAAGGTGAGATCTCTCGCTGAGACTGGCATCGCGCCCCCACGGGACCCGGTGTTCAAGGCGAGGTAGTCGATGGGCGATCCCTCGACCGATGAGGACTATCAACAGGCGGGGTTCTCTGGATCAGTGGGTTTTGGGAGACGACCAGCGGTACTGGTCGTCGACCTGGTAAGGGCATACCTCGATCCTGGTTCTCCGCTCTTCTCGCCACGGTACGCGACGGTCCTCGACGCGACCAAGACGCTGGTCGTCACCGCCCACGAGCGGCTGTGTCCGGTGGTCTTTACTGGTGTGAGTTATCGTCCGGGAGGCATCGATGGGGGATATTTTTGGCAGAAGGTTCCATCGCTTCAGGTCTTTGCAGAGGGGTCCGAACTCCGTGACTTTGACGAGCGCTTGGCTCCGGACCCGGCCGATCTCGTCATCATGAAACAGTACGCCTCCGCCTTCTTTGGCACTTCACTCGCCACCACCCTGCACGTTATGGGCGTGGACACCCTCCTCATCGCCGGTGTCTCCACTTCGGGCTGTGTGCGTGCGAGCGCACTTGATGCGCTGCAGTCCGGTTTTCGTCCAACCATCGTCCGTGAGGCGGTTGGAGATCGAACTGAGCAGATCCATGGGGCCAACCTGTTCGACCTGGAGGCCAAGTATGCCGATCTTTGTTCGTTGGCGGAGGCGTGCCACTATCTCGAGCATGGGGTGGATGTGACGCCTCACCGATAGCATCGCCGGGCGGCTAGATCCATGTGCGGTCCGTGATGGAGCGGGTGGGAGAGCAGTACTCGGCGGTGCTAGCCGAGGCGAACTCCGGTTGGAGTGCCGAAGCGAAGATGGAGTTCACGTTTGATCGCTTTCGGGAAGCCGGTGGCCGTCGCGCGGTGGAGCTCAGCGATTGCGAGCTGTGCCTGGGCGTCTCCTCTGAGAGCGAGATGACAGAGGGCTGGGTCGAGGTTGGCCACCGCAAGGATCGCTCCCTGGACATTGAGCAGTCCGGCGAGTGCCAGCAGCACCGGGTTGCCGACATAGAGTGCGCCGCCGAAGCGCTGAACCTCATCGAGAAGTCTGGATGCGTCACCACTTGAGTCCTTCGAACCAACCACTGGAAGCTCGCAGAGAGTGTCGACACGAAGACCCGGTGCAGAGGCGGCTGGGAAATGGTAGGCCAAGATCGGTGTCGTCGGACAGGCCTTGACAATCGCCTCGTAGTAGGGGCGTGGATCGAGGGATCTGGGAGGTGAGAGCACGAGGAGTGCATCGGCGCCGCTGTCGACCGCTCGTTTGGAGGTGAGTATTGCGGCCCGTGCCGATGGTTGCCCGGTGCCAGCAAAGACGGGTATGTGTGAGGGAAGCGTTGCTCGTAGTTTGCGGATCAGACTGGCGCGTTCGTCGTCGTCGAGCGCACTCGCCTCACCCGTGGTCCCCGCCACCAGGACACCGGTCACCCCGAGGTCGACGAGGTGTGCTCCGTGTTCGGCAGTGGCTTCGACCAGAAGTTCTCCCTGATCGTCAAAGAGTGTGACGAGCGCCACGCCGATGCCCCCAAACAGCGCATCTTGGTTCGCGTTGGAAGAGTCGGATCCGGTTCCGCCCTGTTGTGATGTTCGTTGATCGGTAGTCATTGGAGCCAAGTGTAGTGGCGAGCATCGTCTTGAGCCGGTGGCCCGATTGGCAGGCTTAGTCGACTGGGGCTAACTCGACTGGTGTCGTCGCGTCCTCCTCGGCGCCTTCTGCCTCGATGTGAGGCAGAATGGTGTCGAGCCACTTGGGTATCCACCAGCTCTTGGTGCCGAGCAGCGTCATAATCGAGGGGACCAAGAGAAGCCGCACGACGGTGGCGTCGATCAGAACGCTGACTCCAAAGCCGACGGAGAACATCTTGATGACCACATCGGGTGATCCTGCGAAGGCGAAGAACACGCTCGCCATGATGAGTGCTGCTGCAGAGATCACGCGTCCGGTGGAGGAGAGACCCTCGGAGACCGCCTCAGTGTTGTCGTTGGCCCGCATCCAGACCTCACGCACCTTGGAGAGGAGAAAGACTTCGTAGTCCATCGAGAGGCCAAAGACGACCGCGAAGACGATGAGGGGAACGTAGGCCTCGATCGAGACCTTGTTCGGGACGTTGAGGAGGCTGCGTCCCCAACCCCATTGGAAGGTCGCGACGAGCACCCCATAGGCAGCTCCGATGCTCAACAGGTTCATCAGAACCGCCTTGATGGCGAGTACCAGACTACGGAAGGCGGACATGATGATCAAAAAAGCGACGACAAGGACGGCGAGGATCGTGACCACCAGATGTGAACCAAGCGTTTGATCGAATTGAATCTGTAAGGCCGTACCTCCGGTGACATAACCCGTTGCTCCGGTGCCTGCGGTGACCTTTGGAACGGTGGTGTTCACCAGCGTAGAGTAGAGCGTCGTTGTCTTCTGATTGTCCGGCCCAGTCTTTGGCACTACCGTCGAGATAAGCAGTGCCGAGTTCGGCGTCGGTGCCGGTGGGGTGACCGTGGCGATGTCAGGGACCTTGCTGACCTGTTGATAGAGGTCGTTAGCGAGGGTAGTGGGAGAACCGTGGTAGTGGTCGATGTCAACAACGATGACGAGCGGACCGTTGGCGCCTCGGCCGAACGCTTGTGCCACCTCGTCATAGGCTCGGCGTGAGGTGAAGGATGTTGGATACGAGGAGTCACCGACGTTGCCGAGCCGCATCGAAAAGAACGGAATGATGAGGACGCCAAGCAGGACGAGTCCGAAGAGAAGGAAGAGCACTGGCCGACGCTGCAGGCTGCGAGCGTAGCGGTGCCATACGTCATTTTGATGACCTGCTTCAGCCTTTGGAGATCCAAGGTGAAGGTGGTCGATGCTGCGCCCCGCGAGGCCGAGGCCGGCTGGTACGAGCGTGATAGCCCCAGCAGCCGCTGTCAGGACGCCAAAGAAGGCGGCAAAGCCGAGTTGGCCAAAGAAGGTTATCCCCGAGGCATAGAGCCCAAAGAGCGCGACCGACACGCTGGTCGCCGCCACGAGGACAGCATGTCCGCTGGTTGCAACGGTACGACCGGCTGCGTCGATGGGATCATGGCCGTCCATAATCCGCTGGCGAAACCGAGTACTCAAGAAGACGGCGTAGTCGATGCCGACTCCGAGGCCGATCATGAGCGCTAGGGTTGGCGAGGCGGTAGCGAAGGTGATCACGCTGGCCACCATTCCGAGGATTGAGACACCGATGCCGACGCTGAAGACGGCGGTGAGAAGGGGTAAGCCAGCAGCGATGAGACTCCCAAAACTCACGAGTAGGACGACGATAGCCACGCCAAAGCCGATGGCCTCCGATGTTGCGTCGCGGGTTGGTGGGTTGACATTGGCATCGAATCCACCGCCATAGTTGACGGTGAGACCCGCATGCGTTGCGGGTTTCATGGCACCATAGAGTGAGTTCGCGTAGCTGGTCCCAAGTGATGCGGGAAGCGCCGAGAGGTGGACGGTGATGAGCGCAGTGGTCTTTGACTTGGAGAGTCCTGTCGAGTTGGGAGCGAGTGGATTGCTCACGGAAATGACGTCCTTCAGACCGCTGAGGTTCTGTTCGGCTTGGGTGAGCGCATTCCCCTGGGAGACAAGGTCCTTACCGGTGACGACGATCAGACCGGTGTAGCCTGATGCTTTCTGATCATTCTTGGCCAACAGCGAGAGTCCGACCGAGGACTGGGTGCCGGGGAGGTTCACGTTGTTTTGATAGATACCAGAGATCTCGTGATGTCCGACGAGCGCTGTGGCCAACACGACGACCCAAATTGCGATGGTGATGAGTGGATGGCGAGCGCAAGCACGCCCGATGCTGTCAAGTCGATGCGGTTGCTTTGGCATTCCTTCCTCCGCCATACGCCTCGCTCCTTTCAGTTGACGAGTGAAGTTCTGGGGGATGCTCGGTCGATCCTGACCGCATGAACACCCCCAGTTATCGCGTTCGGTTCTGTCGGCTTTGGCCTGACAACGTATCTTAACATATGGCAGTAGTGCCAAGTGAAAGTTCTGCCATAAAAGTTTTCCCGAGTTGATGTCTGAGGGTTCCCTCGGGTAGGATTACTCAGTATGGAGATGAAAAAGCCAGTTGGACGCCGTGAGATCAAAAAGGCGGCGACGAGAGAGCGGATCATCGAAGTTGCGCGAGAGCTCATCGCTCAACAGGGATTTCTCGAAACCACCATCCTTCAGATCACAGACATGGCGGACGTATCGGAGCGTACCTTCTTTCGTTATTTCGAATCCAAGGATGATCTCTTGCTGCTCGATCTCGTCTCCTATTTTGATCTTGTCGAAGCAGAGGTGATGCGACGTCCTCGATCTGAGGATCCGTTGAGGGCTCTCCTTGAGGCTATCGTGTCGGGTATTCACCAACGCATCGATGAGGTTCTTGAGGTGCCAATCTTTCGTCCTCATCGTTCTGGGGTAGATCTCACCGGGCAGCTTGCGCGGAACTATCTGAACTTTGAGCTCCGCGTTGCCCAAGCTCTGACGGATCGTCTCGTCGATAGCGGTGTTGATGCAGAGACCGCGCGGTTTCGCGCCGATGTCGCGGCAAAACTAGGTGTCAGCACGTTGCGTGCTGCGGTTCGTGAGGTTTTTCAGGAATTGCCCGAGCGGCTTCACCCCGAGACTGACCAGCTCATCGGACGGATCGAGCGGGCCTTTGCAATCGCGGCTGAGGAGTTTCAGCTATTTTCCCAAGCTGGAGTGCTGCACGGTCAGTGAGTGAGGTGATCAGTCTCGCTTGGCTGGATGATCGACCGCACCATGACAATCCAGGCAACCGCCCATGCAGGTTGACGTGGTGGAAATGCAATCGACGACATCGCCTTTGGGTCTGTGGTAATGGAGTGTGCAGCAAGAAGGCGGGTGGCGGACTGGAGTCTTTTAGTCTAAGTGCAGCCTGCCACCCATCTTCTCGGCCTCGCAGCGAGTGCATTACGACCCTGTCCGCTCGGAGGCAAGGTTCAGGAGTCAGGCCCATGGGTGACTGAGTGCCGCCCTTGCCCTCATTGGACGGCAACTCAGAACTCGATAATCGGGGCAATCGGCCAACTTACGCAAAGGCCTGCAACCATCGCAGTGAGGACGACAGATCAAGGCCTTGCCAGGGAGCCCCTAGCTCGCCCGACGGCGCCTCAATTCATAGGCAGCGATACCCACAACGCCGCTCGCTGACAGCCCCAGCCCAATGGGCACAAGCGGTGTCGATTGAGCAGGGGCAACAGGGGGGCCTGTCTTCAGGGTGACAGGCTCCGAGCTCGATGGGGTGGTCGAGGGGGTCGACACGCTTGACGCAGAGGAGTGCACGGGAGTCGGTACCGGCACGGGGGTCGTCGTCGGGCTTGTCACAGGTGGAGTGGATACTGTGATCGCCTGTGTTACCTGGCTCGCTGGCCCGTAGGTGCTGTTGCCCGGCTGATTCGCATCGATGGTACATGTTCCCGCGGTGGTAAAGGTGACAACACCATCGCTGGCGATCGAACACACCGTCGTCGAGGAGGGGGCGATGGTGAGTGTCACTGGGAGTCCTGACGTACTGCTTGCTACTGGCGTGTAAGTATGGCCAGTAGTTGCACTTGTTGGGGCCGTAGAGGTGAACGAGATGGTCTGGGCTAGGAGTGTCGTCGGGCTTGTCACAGGTGGAGTGGATACTGTGATCGCCTGTGTTACCTGGCTCGCTGGCCCGTAGGTGCTGTTGCCCGGCTGATTCGCAT
>JAKAQL010000110.1 GCA_021822605.1 Actinomycetes bacterium | reverse complement strand
CTTGTCGAGCGACCTTGCGATAAGTCTTGGCGGCATCCTTCTTGGCTTGTTTGTAGCCGTTGGAAGCTGGCTGTCCTCGTTTGGGTCTACGTCGAGCCATCTGGCGTTGATAGCGACTAAGACGGGCTTGGGCTGATTTGCCTCTTTCTGGATGAGGGAAGTCGTAGTCGTCGTCGGTTGTGGTGGCTATCTCATTCACTCCCCAGTCAATTCCAATCACACGCCCAATCACACGCCCAATCACACGCCCAATCACACGCCCAATCACACGCCCAATCACACGCCCAATCACACGACCAATCGCCCGTCCGTTCTTAGGGAGTCCCTAGCTATCAGGTTAGTTGTCGCTTATTCCGGTAATCTGGAAACCATAGGGCGAGAACGATAAGGAAAGATGAACTCCTACCCCAAGGATCAAAAGGAAGCCGTCATAAAGAAGCTGATTGAGCTTCGCGGTGATCCCAACCCAGCTATTGGCTCAATTGCTGAAATTGCAAGACAAGCAGGTATACCCGCCGATACCGTTTACGGCTGGAACCGCAAGATGAGACAGAGTGCCAAGACGCTCGAGAACCAGCCTGCAAGTTCTACCGGGCAATCGATGTCGTCGATGGCCAAGTTCACAGCCGTGGTGACAACTGCTTCGATGAGCGAACTGCAACTCGGTGAGTATTTGCGTCGCAACGGGATACTCAAAGAGGAACTCGACACCTGGAGGGCAATCTGCGAATCAGCCAACGACAAGGCAGCGGCTAATGCACAAAAATACCGCTCGGCACTCACTGCTGAACAGGCGAGAAGCAGAAAGCTCGACGCTGAGCTAAAACGCAAGGAGAAGGCTCTTGCTGAAACTGCAGCACTGCTGGTACTGCGGGGAAAAGCCCAGGCGATCTGGGGGGACAACGGGGAAGAATGATCCCTGCCTCAGATCGCCTCATAGCGATCGACCTTATCAATGAAGCCAACCGCTCAGGCGCTCGTCTATACGCTGCGTGTGCGGAGCTCGGCATCTCGATTCGCACTTACCAAAGATGGACAAGAGAAGGAGACGGCACCAGGGACAAGCGTCCAGAGGCGATACATCCCAAAGCGAGCTTCGCTCTCAGCGAAGCTGAAGTCCAAGAGGTACTCGATATCTGTCACTCGGCAGAATTCTCCTCCGTTCCTCCAGGCCAGATCGTCCCGGTGTTGGCTGATCGGGGGATATATATCGCAAGTGAGTCGAGCTTCTATAGGATCCTTAGCCGCTACAGCGAGAACAAGCGACGTGGACGAGCGAAGGCCGTTGTCAGGAGGGAGACGCCATCGCATCGTGCAACCTCGCCGTTACAAATTTGGGTGACAGATATCTCCTGGCTGCGAGGTCCCGCAGTGGGGATCTTTTACTATCTCTATTTCGTCATGGATCTCTTTTCAAGAAAGTTCCTATGACGTTGTAGACACCGTCGAAGCATGTAATGCTAGTGATGGAGGGTGTCAGGAGTAGTCACCGTTCGTTCTTGCAGCCGAGAGCGCGTAGAAAGTTTGGTGCGGGACCGTTGAGGACCAAAGAATGTCGCTATTAGCACGAACCCCAGATTCCGCTTTACCTTGGGCCCTTTCCTGACAACCTCCACTAAATAGACAATTAGGAGGTTAGCACAGTGAAACGGATTAGGGACAGAGTAGCTGGTCTTGATATCCATCGCGATACGGTGGTTGCATGCTGTCGGGTGACTGGACCAACCGAGATCGAAGCAACCAAGGAAACCTTTCCAACGACACAGGCAGGTTTGGTGAAACTCGCAGCATTCTTATCCGAAGCAGCGGTGACTACGGTTGCAATGGAGGCGACCGGGGTGTATTGGAAGCCGGTGTATTACGCGTTGGAGGGATTAATTAGCGAGCTGTGGCTCTGCAATGCACAACACATTAAGAATGTACCTGGACGAAAGACCGATCTCTCCGACGCTGAGTGGTTAGCCGATGTTGCGAGCCACGGGATGGTGAGATCCTCGATGGTCCCTCCACCCGAGATTCGTCAGTTACGCGACCTGACCCGCTATCGCAAGAGTCAAGTCGACACGCGTTCCAAGGAGATTCAACGCCTAGAGAAGGTTCTCCAAGATGCAGATATCAAGATCACCTCGGTAGCCTCAGGGGTGTGGAGTGTCTCGTCGAGGGAGATCATAGAGGCACTGATTGGGGGGACACGTGACCCTGTGGTCCTTGCCCAGATGGCCAAGTCAAGGCTGCGTTCAAAGATCTCACAGCTAGAAGAGGCCCTAGCCGGAACCTTCGATGACCATCACGCTCTCTTGTGTCGCCAGATCATCGCCCACATTGATTTCTGTGACAAGACGATCGCTGAACTCACCCAAGAGATCTGTGAGGGACTGGAGGATTTTAGTCCAGCGATGGCCATCCTGTGTTCTATCCCTGGGGTATCAGAGACCACTGCCCAGGTGATCATCGCTGAAACCGGAGGTGACATGTCGAGGTTTCCAACTTCTGGTCACCTGTGCGCTTGGGCAGGGGTCGCACCGGCGAGTTATGAGTCAGCCGGTAAGCGAAGGCCGGCAGGCACACGTAACGGTGCGCCATGGCTGAAGCGAACCTTGATTGAATCGGCACGAGCAGCCGCACGCATGAAAGGCACTTACTACTCAACCCAGTATGCCCGTATCGCTAAACGCAGAGGACCCAATAAGGCAGCAGTTGCTGTCGCACACTCAATGCTCGATACGATGTGGCACCTACTCACCAATAGCGCCTTCTATGTAGACCCAGGAGCCGACTACTTCGACCGTCGTAAAGACCCAGCTATCCAGGCTAAGAAACTAGCTAGCCGCATAGAGGCTCTGGGCTTCGAGGTTACCATGACCCAGACAGTCGCTTAGAGCCAACACACAACGCAAGCCGACTTTGAGTCCGGTCTCTCATGGTGTTCACGTCGAAGTGGCGAAGTAAAGCGGTTCGACCACCAAGATCGAGGAACATCACGCCAAACCAATGGCCGACTTCGTAGCACAATCTCTAACCATAAGTTCGTTCACGCTCAACACATGATAGCCTCGCGCGCTCTAAATACGGAAAGTAGGTACGCATTACACCCCAGTTGCCATGACCCCTTGCGGGGACGCCTTGCAGGCATGAAAATGGTATTGGGCACGCCCGCGACGCCGACGAGTTCTTGGTCTTGAGGCCGTACCCCAGTTTGGCGCCGGGGCCCGACCTGAAGGGTCGCGCACTGTTCCCACGAGGACGACGATCAGAATTTCGGTTCCCGACCGAGGCCCCCGGGCAGCCCACCCGCACCTGGACAGACAAGGGAGGAACCAGATGGATCCAAACATTGATGAGGTAGACGTAAACGAACAAGAGGAGAGGTTGGAGCGCGTTGCAGCGATCGACGTCGCCAAAGCATCCGGCAAGGTGTGTACCCGCGTCCCACACGCCTCAGTCGAGAGGCGGCGTGTGACCAAGGTCTGGGATGTCGCTACCACGACGAATGCTCTCATGAACCTTGGCGACGAACTGGCCGAGATGGGCATCGAGCGCGTCGTCGTCGAATCGACGTCGGACTACTGGCGCCCGTTCTTTTACCTCCTCGAGGCTCGAGGTCTCGTGGTCTGGCTGGTCAACGCCCGGGACGTGAAGAACGTGCCGGGACGCCCCAAGACTGACAAACTCGACGCAGTGTGGCTGGCCAAATTGAACGAGCGCGGTATGCTGCGACCCTCCTTCGTCCCGCCGAAAGAGATCCGACAGCTCCGCGACTACACCCGGCTTCGGTCCGAGCTCACCGAGGAGCGCTCCCGTCATAAGCAACGCATCGAAAAGCTGCTCGAGGACAGCCTGATCAAGCTCTCGACCGTCGCCACCGACATCTTCGGCAAGTCAGGACGGGCGATGCTCGAGGCACTCATCGCAGGAGAGCGTGACCCAGACGCACTTGCCGAACTTGCGCTCGGCAAGATGCGCCCCAAGCGCACCGCACTCAAAGAAGCGCTGACCGGCCGCTTCGATGCTCACCACGCCGAGCTAATACGGATGCTCCTTGAGCAGATTGACGGACTCTCTGCCAAGATCGGCCAACTGACCGCAAGCGTCGACCAGCTGGTCGGACAGCTCCCAGAGGCACAGACACCTTCGGAAGGAGGCGCCGGTCTCTCGGTGCTCGACCGCCTCGACGAGGTCCCCGGCATCGGGCCTCGTGCCGCCCAGGTCATCATCGCCGAGATCGGCCTGGATATGGCTCAGTTCCCAACCGCCGCCCACCTCGTGTCGTGGGCCAAGCTCTCGCCACGTACGATTCAGTCGGGCCTACGCAGCCATTCAGGCAGGGTTGGCAAGGGGAACCCCTATCTCAAGGGCGTCCTGGGAGAGGTCGCATCCGCCGCGGCGAGGACTGACACCTTCTTGGGGCAGCGCTACCGTCGGCTCTTGCGTCGACGAGGACGCCAGCGTGCTCTCGTAGCGATAGCACGTTCTATCCTCGTCGTGATCTGGCATTTGCTCGCCGATCCGAGCGCCCGCTTCATTGACCTGGGATGGGACTTCTACGACAGGAAGATCGACATCAACCGACGGACCGCCAACCTCGTGCGACAGCTCCACGCCCTC
>JAKAQL010000109.1 GCA_021822605.1 Actinomycetes bacterium | reverse complement strand
ACAGACTGGGCATTTTGGCCGCTCACCCAGACACTCGATATGGACCCGAAGGGGTGTCTTTGAATCTTCGTTACCCAGATCCTCGACACCAATCAAATTGACATCCTTTAGACCGAGCAAGATCTCGGCAATGCGGGTAGCATTTTGTTCCACAGGGGCTCTCCAGTGATGAGTTTTTGCTAATCCCATTCTGGCAGAGCCCCTGTGACCCTCCCAAACTCACCCTGGTGCGTGGCTACACCTGACTAATTTCCCCACTTAAATCCGAAGTCCAGTAAAACTATCCCCAGAATGAACCAAAACCCCAGTTAGGGGTAGAGATGAGTCGGGGTGGCTGGGGGAAGTTCGGTCTAACACATTAGGGAACGAACTGGGTGCCAGCGTTCTCTTCTAAGTAGGTCTTCGCCCCATCCGAAGTGTCGAATGACTTTCGGTAGATCCGTGGACTGGTCGATGCGTCATAAACATCCACCACGGCTAACAATCGTCCGAACAGCGGGTTTTGTACGCCAGCCAGCCCGTCTGGGTATCCTGCGCCATCCCAGCGTTCATGGTGGGACCGTCTGCCTCGATGTCTGGCGAGATGTAGACGTCGGTCATGCGAGAACCATCTGTCGAACGTGTGATCGTATCATAGTTGCCTGTCTCGGCCAGCCCCCTACCTGGGCAACGTGGCCCTTGCTCCATGATCGCAGAAACTCGCGGCGCTGGTAGCATTTTCTGCGGGTTTCTGGTACTATCTGACGTATGAGTACCACATCAGACGATCGTCAAGCCTCCGTCCTCCTGAGCTTCCGGGGCGAGAACGTCCGATCTTTCCGGGGCGAGATCCGCCTATCGATGCTGGCTACTGCGATGGCCGACAAGGAGGCGGTCCGGTACGTCACGTGGAGGGAGCGAGGGCAGCCCGTGGGGGTACTCCCGGTCGCCGGCGCGTTCGGTGCCAACGCCTCCGGCAAGACGAACCTCCTTCGAGCAATGGATGACATGCGGGCACATGTGCTATACTCGTTTCGCTCAGGAAGCCCTGTTGGTGGGGTGCCTCGACGCTCCTTCGCCCTGGACGGCTCATCGACAGACCGTCCGTCGCAGTTCGAGATTGACATTGTCCTCAATGGCGTTCGTCACCAGTATGGGTTTACCTTCGATGACCAGCGGTTTACGGAGGAATGGGCGTACAGGTTCCCACACGGACGGGCGGCACTTCTCTTCCGCCGTCGCGGTTTGGAGGTGGAGCTAGGCGCACTGGACAGGGTCAAGGGGAAGGCTGTAACTGAACTGCTGCGTCCGAACGCGCTGTTTCTGTCAACAGCAGCGTCCGCGAATCATCCCGCACTGCTGCCTCTGTACGGTTGGTTTAGCCGAAACCTAGTCTTGGCCGAGGCGAAGACCCGACCCTTCCGTCAGGTATTTACGACACAGATGCTCGAAGACAAGGAGAAAGGCGAGCGTGTGCTTGCGCTCCTTCGGGCCGCAGATCTCGGCGTTTCGGGGGCCAAAAAGCAAGAGCTCGATCCTGTGATGCGAGAACGTGCGCAACGGGCCGTTCGGATTCTCATGGGTCAAGAAGGCAAAGAAGAGAGCGTCGAGGAAGGTCCAACTTTCGATCAGCTAGGAGTTCGCCTGATCCATGAGGGCGTCGCTGGAAACGTTGAACTTGATGCCGACGATGAATCGCTTGGAACTCTGGTGTGGTTTGGATTGATTGGTGCGGTTGTGGATTCGCTCGCAAACGGAACGGTCTTCTTGGCAGACGAATTGGACGCGAGCCTACATCCATCGCTCGTACGACAGCTTGTTCGTCTTTTCCAAGATCCCGTCACTAATCCGCGTCGAGCGCAGATGATTTTCAATGCTCATGACGCAACTCTTCTTGGAGAGTTCGGAAATCGGGAGCTTGGACGGGATCAGATCTGGTTCACAGAGAAATTGCACACCGGAAGCACGCGGATCTATCCACTGACGGATCTCGATCCTCGCAAGGACGAGGCTGTTGGGCGTCGTTACCTTTCAGGTCGATACGGTGCGACACCTATTCTTTCCGACCAGGAGTTCTCAGCCGCAGCTGAATTGATCATGGCGGGTAATTCGGAATGAGTCCGCCCTCACTGGGTGGCCGGCCGGTACGACGCGCCTCGCAACGGGCGAGTCGCCGCCAGATCCTTGTGTTCGTAGAAGGAAAGCGGACGGAAGAGCGTTACCTCGTGGATTGGGCACGCCGATATCGAGGCGATGTGATCGTGATGATCGATCCTTTTCGAGGTGTTCCGACATCGCTCATAGAGCGCGCAGTTGATCGTCAGCGCCAGGAAAAGCGCGACGAGAGGCGTGGTCGGGGCCAGAATTACGATGAAATTTGGTGTGTGTTCGATGTCGACGAGCATCCGCGTCTGGATCGAGTGTTCGACCTCGCTCGCCGGCATGAGATACATCTCGCCGTATCCAACCCCTGCTTGGAGTTGTGGTTCATCTTACACTTCGAAGACCAATCGGCGTGGATCCACAGGCATCGCGCGCAAGAGCACTCAGAAGAACTACTCGGTTGCGGAAAGGTGTTAAGCAATGAAGCGGTCGCAGCATTGTTCGACAGATATGACGGTGCGGCCGAACGTGCCCGACAGCTAGAAAGGTGGCACACCGAAGCCGGGTCTGCCCCCGGGGAGAACCCGAGCAGCGGTCTCTGGCGTCTCATCGATTCGATCCGAGGTTCAGACGAGCCCTGATCATCGAGTACGAGCGGAGAGTCAATCATTCGGATTGTCACCGAGATTTGCCGCTCCACCTGGGATCTTGGCGGCTCCCCTTCCCCTAGGACGCAACGCCGCTGATTCAGCGTACGTCGGCCTCGATAGCACCTCACCAGTTACGTGCGGCTTCATTCTTGTACTCGTACCACCCCGTCCGGTGGTGCTTCGGCCTCAAGATGTGCGCAGGGCACGACGCCTCTCGGGCTCTCCGCTCCGCTCGTTGTGCCGACTCCGTCGGGACAGGGGCAGTTCAAGTCATCCCCGTCGCTGTCTCTGAGGCATCCCTCAACCTGCCACGTCGGTTCGACGATCCGACGCCAGCAGCCAATACTACCACCGCGGCAACGACGGCGAGCACGCGTCGACTGACGTGAAGGATGAATCCATCGGACGGTCCAGGGTTGGCGGTTACGGCTGCACATCCTACGCGTTGCTGAGCATCATGAGACATACTTATAAAGACTCACAAGCCAAGCCCAGTTTCGCGCTTCGAGTCGAGATAAAAGGATGTTCTTTGGTGAGCGCGCAAGTGTTCAAAAGGCGAGCGACCAACGACGATTGGACGGCCCCTTGAGCCCGGTCCACCTCTAATGTGAGAGGACCGACCATAATAGACACGGGAAGCGTGTTTTGAAGTGAAAACCGATCCGACTTTAGTAGCGACCAGTTATGGTGAACGCTAGACATATGCCGGGCCATCTTCCTGCTGGAGACCAACAGGTGTTCTCCAGTCCGGATGGAGTGAGAGCCTTGCTGCGATCGACTTGGCTACCAATCCGTGTCACAGAAAATGTCACGGAATTCTGAACAACCATGAATGTTCACGACAACTGCTGAACACAATACCCGCTCTGAGCTGCGCTGATGCAAACTCATGACCATTATTTAAGAGCCAAAGAGCCAACTTCGGATCAGGCGGTTGGGAGTTCGAATCTCTCCGAGCGCGCTCATTATCCCAGTTCAGAGCCCGTATTGCTCCAATGACTCTCAGAGTTGATTTATGAAAATGTCACAGATTCAAGTGTGACGCTCTCCAAGAGACCACAAGGGGATTCATTCCCAACTCAAATAGAAGATCAGAAAACTAGGAAAGAGAAGACTCGTCGACACTCGAGTATCGAGTATCTGTAGCAGAATGGCGTTCGAACAAACCGATACGCCACAAGAGGCATAGGTAAGTGGGGTTCAGTGTCCCATTTGGTGAGCAATTCCAGATGAAAGTTAGACAGAAATCGGGCCACCTACGCCTTGGAGGACTATCGGGAGCCGAGACTGAATGGACGCTGCACCCGATCTGTCATAAACTACGAAAGCTTGCCAATGGCAAGAGTGAATGCTGGGTTGTTGATGGCCTAGAACCCAAGGAACAGGATCCCCATCGGGATCCTTGACTCCGATTCGAAACCCAAACCAAGAACCCGAGACTGCAACTCCAATTTGGGCAGATCGTGGGGCCCCACCACTGGATTTGGGAGGTGGTTCGGACCCACGCTCCTAGCCGACGACATGACAAAGGATCCAACACGGATCACGAAAGGACTGGAAAGCTTCAATCCGATCATTACCAAGGCACTACGCACCTAAGTCAAATACCCACGGTTTCACAAACAAGAGAGACAGGGAACACAATCGATCCAGATTCGATAACTACCGTACCATGCGGCGAGCATGCACAAGTGATCACATCACTGCGCTCAAGACCTTGAAACTTGCCCACCAGCAAGGAAGGGAGTTACCTGGTCGGATATCTTTGATTCTACGTAACTATTCAGGTCACCACCGAGAGTCGGTCGGGTGAAGCTGCGAGGAAAGTGTTTCTCGGTCGCTAGGGCGAAGCGGTTCAAGGGTTCGTAGCGCGTCTCGGACAGCAGCTTCGTTGTGTCTCT
>JAKAQL010000046.1 GCA_021822605.1 Actinomycetes bacterium | reverse complement strand
TGTACGTCGCTCACCAAAACCTTTCGAACGGAAACGAACCGAGCGGTAGCCGAGCGCTGGGGCCCCGTCGATAGAGGAGAAGAAACCCGAGTGGCTGACGGTCCTCGAGCGCTCGCGGTGAACAAACTCGCGTTCAAACGCTCTGGTCACTCCGACCCCGTTCTCAAGCTGCTCGAAATCCTCATAGGTCGACGAGATCGGAAACTCCTTCTCACCCAGGAGATAGAACTCATCCGAGCAGTAAAACATCGTCCTACCAAACGTCGCCCGAGCAATAGCGGCGAAATTCTCAACCATCTCGATAGCATCGCGTGCCTCCGCCTTGGTCATCGGGCGCATTCTGGGTTCCTTGGTGTACTTCGATACCCCCAATGGCACGATGCCGACTGAAGCTAACCCTGGGAACTGCAGTAGAACATCGGTAAGGGTAGCGCGAAGGTGATTGCCATCGTTGATGCCCGGCGCGAGAACGATCTGTCCGTGAACAGTAACACCAGCATCGAGTAGGTGCTCCAACCATCGAAGCGAGGTGGCTCCACGCCGGTTGCGTAGCATCTCCGCGCGCAACAGCGGATCGGTGGTGTGGATGGAGACGTACAGCGGGCTCAATCGCTCAGTCACAACCCGTTCAAAATCCGCCTCAGTAAAGCGGGTCAACGTGGTGAAGTTGCCATAGAGGAAGGAGAGGCGGTAGTCATCGTCCTTTACATACAGAGTGCGACGAAGGCCCTTTGGAAGTTGATAGATGAAACAGAACTCGCAATGATTGTCGCAGGTACGGACCTTGTCGAAGAGGGCATCCGAGATCTCCATGCCGACCAGCGTTCCCGCTGGTTTATCGATTGGGAGATCCAGCTCGAGCCCGGACCGTTCAATGGTCACAACAGGGTCGGGTCCATCGACGAGCTGCTGATAGTCAATGATATCCCTCGGAGGGATACCATTGACCGCCACGAGCGCGTCGCCAGCAACGACTCCGCCTCGCTCCGCAGGGGAGCCTGGAGAAACACGGAGGATCGAGGGGTGAGGCATATAACACCAGCCTAAAGGGTCTGACCTCGTTTTGAAGGCAATCTGGCTCGTTTCGATCCCGCCTAGACTGAGGGGTGTGACGGTAGACAAAGTCATACTTGCATCTCCGCGTGGATTCTGCGCCGGCGTCGAGAAGGCCATCAACTCTCTTACGTGGATGGTACATGTTTTTCCACCTCCTATCTACTGTTATCACGAGATAGTCCATAACAAGCTGGTGGTGGAGACCTTCACTAGAGTTGGTGTCATCTTCGTCCAAGACATCGCTGAGGTTCCCAAAGGTTCGCCTGTAATGCTGAGCGCCCATGGAACAGCTCCCGAGGTCGTCGCGGATGCCCGTGGGCAGGGTGGGACCGTTGTCGACGCCGTCTGCCCACTTGTGACCAAAGTTCATCATGAGATCAAAACTCGTGCCAAGAAAGGCTACCGGATCGTCTATATCGGTCACCGGGGCCATGAAGAGGCCCTCGGTGCCATCGCCGAGGCACCCGAATCGGTTGACTTTGTTGAGACTGTCGATGACATCGATGCGCTCACCCAAGATGATCGTCCGGTCGCCCTGCTGGCCCAAACCACCCTTGCAGTTCCCGAGTGGAGCGCCCTTGCTGATCGAACGAAGGAGCGTTTGGGGGAGGTATGGATGCCGGGTCGTTCAGATCTTTGTTACGCAACTACCAACCGACAGGCCGCTGTGGGTGCCATCGCACCTCACATCGATACCCTGATCGTGATCGGATCCGAGAACTCCTCGAACACCCGTGCGCTTGTGCGCGTGGCGAAAAGCCATGGCGTCGCCAAGGTGCTCCGAATCAACTCAGAGAGTGAACTACCCGAAGATCTCTCCGGCGTCATCGGCATCACCGCCGGGGCATCGGCAGCCGAAGATGTCGTCACTCGCGTCGTCGATCGACTTGCGCCAGTCAACGGGTGTGAAGTCGTCACCGCAACCATCGAGGAGGAGTTCTTCCCAGCTCCGCCAGAGCTACGAGAGTTGCTCAATGGACTCACGTCGGCAACCGCACTTCTGCTTGACAAGGAGCTTCCAAGTGATACCGGACAACACGACTCTGCCCGCGACGCCCTCGCAGAGCTGAACCATGAACCCGCCTGGATAGAGAACCGATCGCTAACCTCGCCGGAGTAAGGGTCTTCGCCTCTATCGCTAACGAACCTCGGTGCATCGAAGTTTGCAAGGCAGCGGACATACAACGCTAGTTCGACGCCGACCCTCTCTACTGAGCACCGAGACACCACCAGCAACAGGAGATCAGCGGCGACAGGAGATCAGCAGAGCGTTTAGAGAGTAGAACGCAGTCGGCCTCGCTCGTGCTCTGCCTGGGCGCGCAAACGGTTGAGCTCGGCCATCAACTGTAAGGTGAGTCTGGTGATCTCCGAGCGCCGCACTCGCGAGCCTACGAGACTGCTTGAACGTGCCGACAGGGGCATGAGCGCTGGGCCAACCTCAATCGCTATCGGTGCAGGATAGACAAAAGTAGCGCCTACCGGCATCGCCCGCTCGGAACCTGCGATACCAACCGGAACAATCGGCACCATCGCCTTGAGCGCAAGGTACGCAGCGCCCTCCTCGAGATCCTCTACCATTGCACCCCTGCGACGGGTACCCTCCGGAAAAACAACGAGACTGGATCCGGCAAGCAAAGCAGCTTGGGCGATCTCCACCGCATCACGGTCAGTGCCATCACGATCGACGGGAAAGCCACCAAGCAGCCGGAGCAGTTTGGCAAGAACGGGATGAGAGAAGACACCCGATTTCGCCATGTAAGTCATGGGATCTCGTGTGATCGAACCGACCAAAAGCGTATCGATATTCGAGCGATGGGTGGGCGCCAGGATATAGGGAGGTTTCGGCATCGGATTCTCGTAGTGAACCGTAGTCAACCAATAACGACGGTTCCAGGTCTCAACGATTCGCTGTGCTCCTTGGTAGAAGCGCCGCTCAAACGTGGAGGGTGCGACATAGCGAGAACGATCCATCATAGGACCCCAACGTGAACACTCTTCGATCTCAGATCGACCAGGCTAGCCATCCTCTCCACTAGGACTTCAACCGGTTCATCAGAGTTATCAACCAGGAAGGCATCGCTCGCCATAGTTAAGGGAGCGTAACGGCGTACTGAGTCCCTGTGATCACGATCGACGAGTTCCATGCCCTCCTCCGGACGCCGCTCGATTCGCACCCGCCTACGTGCAACGAGATAGAACTTGCAGACAGCTTGGGGGCACACCACGGACCCAATATCACGTCCCTCCACCACACAGGAGCCCAGTCTCCCAATCAGTACCCGCTCCAGTTCTAGGATGCGGTGCCGCACGGTTTCGTTTGCCGAAACCCTTGACAACACCTGTTGAACGCGTGGTGAACGGAGTTCCGCCCCGAGGGGATGACCATCGAACAAAGCTCGATCATCCTCAACCGTGATCGTGTGAGCATCAAACCAGGCATCGACATCGCTTGAGCCTGGCCGCTCCCACTGACCCTCGGTAACTGTGGACGCCAATCCCCAAGCGGCAACACGGAAGAAGAGACCCGTCGAAAGCATGGGTACCCCGAGGGTCTCTGCAAGCCTCCCGGCAACAGTGGACTTTCCCGAACCTCCTGGGCCATCGATGGCGACAACCGTAACAGTCATCCTGCCAGGACTTCCTGAATTTGTCGGTTGGAGCTCACTTCCACCTTTCAACTACCAGCTGCTAGAATAGCTTACAGAGCTTCCGATAGGAACGTTGCCCGCAACCGACACGCGAGAATCCTAATCAGGACGGACACTTGAGACTCGAAGAGAAGAATGGACCCAGAGCCAGGAAAGGTGATTGATGGCGGAATCCCGATACGTAAAGGATAGAGGGCTGAGCTTTCGCATGGCCTTCACTATCTTTCTTCTTGGCCTCGTCTACGTCCTCTTCTTTGGTCTGCTGATCGCGGTTGGGGTTGGCGCAATCACCGTCGTGGTGATCGCAGCCGCTCTGCTCGTAGCGCAGCTCTATTTCTCCGATCGGATTGCACTCTTTGGAATGCACGGCCACCTGGTCACCCAAGAGCAGGCCCCTGAGCTATATCAGATCGTTGCGAGGCTGACCACGCTTGCCAACATGCCGATGCCAAAGATCGCCATCTCTGAACTCGACGTGCCCAACGCGTTCGCTACCGGGCGCAGTCCAAAGAACGCCGTAGTGTGCGTTACCCGTGGACTCATGCGCAGGCTCCCTCCACAAGAACTTGAGGCCGTCTTATCGCATGAGCTAAGCCACATCGCCCATCGAGATGTCGTCGTGATGACGATCGCTTCGTTTCTTGGTGTGCTCGCAGGCCTTCTCACCCGACTGATGCTCTACTCCGAGATCTTCGGAGGCATGATGGGAGGGGGCTATGGCGGCGGACGGGGACGCGGAGGAGGCCGCGGCAACGGTGGTGGAAATATCATCGCGATTGAGATGACGATCATGCTGATCTCTGCCGTGGTCTACGCCATCAGCTTTTTCCTGATCAGGGCTCTCTCGCGTTATCGTGAGTTAGCCGCCGACCGCGCTGGCGCCATTCTGATCGGGCGCCCGGCAGCTCTCAAGTCAGCGCTTCTCCGCATCTCAGGGACGATGGGGCAGATACCCACCAAAGACCTGCGCTCGGCGCAGGCCTTCAACGCCTTTTTCTTCACTCCAGCTATCAACCCCCGCAATCCATCGCTCGCCTCAGGGCTTTTTGCCACTCACCCCAGCATTGAAAAACGCATAGCACAGCTCGACGAACTCGATCGCGAACTCGGGAAGGCGGAGTAGCGTGGGATTTTTCGATACCATCCTAGGTAAATCCAAGCAGGTCAGCGCAAACCTCGACTCGATCTTCGCATTATCAAGTGCGGCCATCACGCTACAGGTCTCAGCAAACCTGGTGCCAACCAATCAAGCAGCAGTGGTCTTCAAGCCCGCCTCTGGCGCTGCATTCGCCAACACCGAATCTGAATTCCAGGATGTTCTGAAGGAGATGGCTGATGTTAAGATTTCACTCTCGACTGACTCCTATGGGTACCGGTGGGTGGTCATCGACGGAGAGGACTTGGAGACGGTCGTGACCGCATCCCATGCCGTGAATCGAAGTCTTGAAGATCACGGGTTCTCACCCCAGCTCCTTTGTTCACTCTATCCCTTTCGAGACACGAGCGACCATAGCATGGTCTATTGGGTCTATCTCTACAAACGAGGAACGTTCTATCCCTTCGTGCCGCTCGACCACGAGCGTCGCGATAACGAAAAAGAGCTATCACTTAAGGCGGTCGTCGGTACCGACCTCCCCGTGGAGACAGACGTGCAACGGTGGTTCCCACTTTGGGATATCCCTATCCACTCCTAAGATCACCCGCCGGCCCAAGCAGGCAACTGTCTTGACACGCGCAGCTCGAGAGGAGAGCGCCACCGAGGAACGAGGAACTCCGCCTTAATCGGTGCCAAACCGTTGCCACACGCACAGCACCATCGGGAGGTTGGCACTTAGCGAAATCGGCGATCGCAAGAGTTGTCGAACCCATCGTTCGATTCCTACAACAGAACTCCCAACTGAGGAGGTTGGTAGCTCTGGATAGGGCACTACATTCACCAACCCCTGAGCAAAGAATCCTTCCCTAACCGGGCAAAATAATACTCAATCTGACCCATCCGGGGCCTGTTTGAGCGCTGTTTTGGGGGTCAACCGAAAGTCGGGCGAAGGCACCAGAGAACCCGTGCCAAGGAACTCATAACAAACCTCTCGTTGCGCCACCATCGACAGCAATCGCTTGGCCAGTGATGTAACCCGCCCACTTCGAGCACAGATACGCGACAAGGTGGGCGCAATCATCAGGGTCACCAAAGTGGCGCATGGGCACTCGCGAGAGCATACGGTCGAGGTCGACCCCGGCCTCCTGGAGTTCCAGAAGGCGTTGCGTTGCATGGAGGCCAGGCAAGACTGAATTCACCGTCACCTCAAAGGGGGCGAGTTCAAGAGCTGCTGCTTTAAGGTACGCAAGGAGCCCTGCCCGTGCAACGTTGGACGGCATCATCTCTGGATCCGGCTCTCGCACCACATAGGAACTGATCGAGACTATTCTGCCATACCGACGCTCCTTCATCAGCGGCGCCGCAGCCTCAACGAGCTCAATCATAGGTGCTAACACCAAGTCGACACCTTCACTAACCCACCCCGTGTCCATTGCACCGAGAGAGGCATTCCTTGGTCCTCCAGCGTTGAGCACGAGAATGTCCACCTGTCCATAAAGGTCGATAAAACGTCGCAGCAACTCCCTCGACTCTCCTTTTGACACCAGATCAACAGGGAGGTAACGTACACCTGCTCCCAGTAGACCGACCGCCTTCCTTCCAAGCACCTCGTCACGAGCGGCAATCGCCACCTCGGCACCTTCTCTCAAGAGCGCCGCAGCAACGCTAAATCCAAGGCCACGAGTTCCGCCCGTCACCAATGCCCTTCTTCCCCTGAGACCAAGATCCATCGCTCCCCCTAAACCACAACTCACCATGATGCTTGCCTTGCTCCGTTGCGTAAGAAGCATTGTGTAAGGAGCATTGTTTAAAAAAATGGCAACCAGTCACATACCCTAGCCCAACTATCACCGGCGCGACAAGCGCCGCGGCTCGCAACAGCGATGCACCGGATCTGCTCGATCCTCAATCAGAACATCCAGGTCGCAGGTACTCACACGACTTAGCCCCTGGAAGTGACCCGCTACGCCGCACAATCTCATCTAGCGCTCCTCCTTGAAACTTCCCATCGTGACTGTCACCACAACAGAGAAGGGCCGAACTGTCGACCTCGCACGTGTAGTATTTACTACACCAAGCTCTAAATGTTGAAAGAAGGAAGAATCTCATGATTCAAGAAGCCGAAAACATCGTACGTGCCGCCAAAATTCTCTTTACGAACGGAGTAATGTCACATACAGGTCACGCGAACCTCTCAGCTCGCCTTGGAACCGACAGTATGCTCCTGACCATCGATGGCCAAGTCCGCGACCTCACTCCAGATCGAGTTGCGACCGTTGGCCTGGATGGAACTGTCCGCGAGGGCAACCTCGACCCAACCAACGCGGAGATCATCACCATGCACTCAGAGATCTACAAGCTACGACCGCAGGTCGGGGGCATCATCCACACGCATTCGCCCAGCCTCTTAGCGTTCGCAATGGCCAATCAGTCGCTCCCCTGTCGTTACGAGGCGCTGCTCCGTTGGGGACAGGCCACCGATGTACCAGTGGCCACCTGGGCACCGCGTGGGTCAGAGAAGTCGGTCTCTGCCATCATCGACCAGGCCAAGGCTCACCCGGACACCCAGGCGGTCATTCTCGGAAACCACGGGGTCTTAGTCTTTGCCAGTGATCCAGTAGCAACCGCCCAACTCCTCACCGTTCTTGAGGAGGCGGCGGAGGCAGAGCTGGCGGCGATTGGTCTCGGTGGAGGGCAATCACTGCCCGAATCAGCCCTTGCCGCTATCCGCGAGTCGATGGCGAGAGTCCGATGACCACACCCAATATCGCTGCTATCGAAGCCTCGTATCGAGAGTTGACGGGTGTCCTGCCTCCCTCCATCGCTGACCGTATACGCCTGGCGCGGCTGGCTGGTCGGGACGAGAGCATCGTACAAATCGAGGCGTTACGAGATCAGTTGATTATGAACAACCCCCTCGACACCAGGACCGCGCAACTCGTTCACTTTGCCCAACTGCTCGCACTCGGGGAGCACGATGCAGCCGCGCTTCATGCTGGAGCCGCCAAAAAGGCTGGCGCCACACCAGAAGATCTCCTCGGCGTCGTCGAACTCGCTCTCATCACGGCAGGAATGCCTGCCTACAGCAGAGGCATCGCCATCCTTGCCAAGCTGTTCCCTGGCGATCAACCGGAACACGATGGATGAGCTCGCGAGTGATCTCGGTTTCCGGCTCTCAAGGGTCGCCCGGCAACTGCGAACACAGTGGGGCGAGCGACTGAGTACGATATCCTTGAACCAGCCACAGGCGGCGATGCTGCGGGCATTGGAGGGCGGACCCAGTCTCGGCCTTAGGGAACTTAGTCGGATCATTGGTGCTGACCCGTCAAACCTGCGCCGGGAGATCGAACGGCTGAACAAGCGGGATCTACTCGTTGTCGAGACTCCGCAACGCACCGGGTTCAAGGCTACGCTCTCTCTCACACTCGCAGGAACGGAACTCGCCAAAGAGACGCGAAGGCTCGCCCAGGATCAGATGGCAGCGACAATGGACCGACTCACTTCGGCCGAGCGCGTTGGATTAGCTAAGGCAATCGCCAAGCTTGAAGCACTCACTGGCATCACCCAGGTGGATCCAGAGGATAACTATGGTCAATCCCACCCCGAGACGAACCAGTCCACCTACTCCTGACCCTCTCGTGGCGGCCCTACATCAGCTCAATCGTTGCAGAGGAGAGCTTTTCGAGGTCTCGAAAAAAGTCGGGATAACTCGTCGCCACCGTCTCGACTCCTTCTATCTCAGTCACCCCACCGGCCACCACACCTAGCATCGCAGCGGCCATCGCGATTCGATGGTCGAGATTAGCCACCACGACGCGCTGTCTGTTGCCGAGCGATCCTGGTTGCAGCCCTCCATAAACGATCAAGCCGTCGGGCAGCTCCTCGACCTCAAGTCCAAAGGAGCGCAACAATTGCGCAGTGGTCTCAATTCGGTCAGTCTCCTTGACACGTAGTTCGCTCGCGTCTCGGATGGTGGTCACCCCGCTTGCAAAGGCGGCAGCGACACACAAAATTGGAATCTCATCAATAAGACTCGGGATGATGGAACCCCCAATCTCGACCCCCTCAAGCGAGGAACCTTGCACCACGAGATGACCATGACCCGGTTGCAGTGTCGAGCCCATACGCTCGAGTATTTCAAGAAATCCGGTCCGTGTCGGACCAAGATACATCTCTTCGACATCCAGGGAAGCCCCTGGCGTACAGGCAGCGCCCACAAGGAAGAAGGCAGCTGCAGACGGGTCGCCTGGTATCCGCATGTCGAGAGGCAGGGGCCGCTTGGGTCCAACAACGGTGACCATGTGCGCGCCGCTCTCTGTCGTCGAATCCTCCTGCAGGTCGATACCGGCTAATCGAAAAAGCTCCTCGGTGTGCGGTCTGCTCAACGCCGGCTCAACGACCTGTACCGGCCCATCAACCCCTAGTGCTGCAAAGAGCAGGGCCGACTTCACCTGCGCCGAGGCCACCGGTAGGTGGATGGTGCCTGGTTGAAGCCCTCCTCCTCGCACCATCGCCGGCAGGTACTGGTCGTCACTCCTACCCCAAATCGTAGCCCCAAGCTGGCGCAGCGGGTCGATCACGCGCCCCATGGGGCGATGCCGTAACGAATCATCCCCAGTGAATAAGGAGAGTCCAGGCACCAGTGTGGCGACCCCGATCCCTAGGCGCGCGCCCGTGCCAGAGTTACCCAAGTCAAGCACTTGATCGGGCTCTACCAACCCTTCCAGACCAGGACTTTCGATAAGCGTGACCGACCCTTCCACCCTCAAAGACGCACCGTACGCCTCGATCATCGAGGCGGTAGCGGTAACATCGAGTGCTGAGCTGAGATGGTCAAGACGTGACATGCCCCGGGCAAGGAGTGCCATCAGAAGACCACGATGACTGATGGACTTATCAGGCGGCGGCTGGAGGCTGCCAGCTAAGCAGGGTTCTGACGAAAGGATGCGTACCCGCAAGGTTCGCTAATCCGGGAGATCGTCGCGGAGCCCCATCGCTCCGCGCAAATAAACATGATGGAAGAGGCCGCGATCGCGGTCGTCCTCGACATGCATCATCACTCGGACACATCGAGCAACCGCGCCGTCGATATCCAGCTCCTGAGCACACATCAGTGGGACATCACCGAAGCCGAGCGCCCTCGCCGCGGCAGCAGGGAACATCGAATGCAGATCAGACGTCGAGGTGAAGAAGATGCTGATCAGCTGCTCCTTGTCGAGCTTGTTGCGCTCGAGCATTGCACTCACCAACTCGCGCACGTTCTCGTCTATCGCCTCTGCGGTGTCGGCATCCACCGTCGTCGCACCCCGTACTGCTCGCACTCCCATGGCTGACAGGTTAGCGGGCCGAGCGACCACCGGCGCGCAGAGCGATCAACTCGTCGACGGTGATATCGCGAGATTGGCCGGGCGGCAAGGCTGGATCAGTGAGTGAACCAATTCGCGTGCGAACCAATCGTGTCACCTCATAGCCATTCGCCGCGATCATGCGACGTATCTGCCGGTTTCTACCCTGTTTGAGCACGATCCGCAGTGTGTGACTTGAGAGCTGACCGACTCTCTTGGCGATCAAGAGCTCACCATCGATCTCAATCCCTCGGCGAAGGGCGCCGATAAGTTGCGGGGTGGCCTTGCGGTCGATCGCGACGAGATATTCCTTCTCGACACCTCCCCGTGGATGCATCAAATACTCCGCCAGCGGACCGTCATTCGTCAGGATCAATAGACCCTCACTCTCGGCATCTAGCCGGCCAACCGGGTAGATCCGACTAGCGCACGGCACAAGGTCCACCACGGTGGGGCGACCATGGGGATCCTTGGCTGTCGAGACCACCCCGGAGGGCTTATTCAACAGCTTATATTCGAGTGCCTCAGCGATGCCGACTGGTGCGCCATCGACACAGACGGCATCGGTGGCGACAACCCGACGGCCAAGCAAGGCAACTTCGCCGTTCACGGTAACCCTTCCGGCCTCGATAAGCTCCTCTGCCGCACGCCTGGAACCGTAGCCTCTCGTAGCCAAGACCTTCTGTAGGCGCTCTCCTACTGTCTCCGTCTCGACTCCTCAAGCACCTCGACAAGCTCCGCTGACGGAACGAAATCCGCAAGCGCTGGCAGACTTGCCAGATTCTCTAGCCCGAACCGTTCAAGGAAGAGCTGTGTGGTCTGAAAAAGAATGGGTTCACCGACTCGACCGCGTCGTCGATCACCCTCAATCAGCCCTCGATCGATGAGAAGTCGAATCACGCCATCCGAGCTGACCCCTCGAATCTCTGAAACCTGTGCACGAGACACCGGTTGCAGATAGGCGACGACCGCGAGCGCCTCCATGGCCGCCCCTGATAGCGTCGGGCTCTGCTCCTCAGACAAAAACCGACCGAGCACCGCCGCCAGATCAGGTGCCGTCTTGAGCACGTAGCCGTCGGCGACCTTGACCAATCTGGTCGCACGATCGTGGTCGACAAGATCGCGTGCCAGGTAGTCGAGCGCGAGCTCCGCCTGAACCTCCTCCAACGAGAGGAACTCGGCCAACTCGGTGAGGGTAATCGGCCCAACGCCGAGCGAGAGCATTCCCTCTATGGTTCTCGCTACCGTCGGTACCACAAACTCATCTCGACCGTGCTCGGCAGCGAGCAGATGATCAACCAAGAGTCCGCACCATCTCGCTCACCAGACCAAGGCGCTCCCTATCGACAACCGCCACCTCGATATCCGTACCGACCTGATGCAAGGCGACGGCTCCAAACGCGTGTGCTTCAAGCAAAATCACAAAGCTCACTATAACTTCCACCCCTGTCCCATCGGCAATCATGGCAGAGAATGACGTCATTCGTTCGAGCCGTTCCAAAAAGTCTAGTCCGATAGCGACAACGTCGACCGAGGAACGAACGAGCGGCGTGGGACCAACCTCCGCGCTCATAGTCGCGCGAGCCAAAGCACGCGCTATCGCCTCGCCGAGTCCAGAAGGTGGCAACACCACGCTGTCGCTCTCGTCAACCAGGTCAACAGCCTCAAGAGAGACCGGCAACGAGGCCGCAGCTCGCTCGAGATGAGAACGCATCGCCTTGGAGGCCGAGGCATAGATCGCCTTTTCAACAAGACCAAGTAGAATTCCTTCGAGCGCCCGATCGAGTTCCTCGTCCTCTACAGCTTCTCCGTCATCGCGGTCGAGAAGCCAGTGCATCTTCATCCTCATCAACCAAGTCCCTGCGAGCAGCTCCAAGCTCAACTCCTCGACATCGTCGATGGTAAGGAGCTGCTCAAATAACGCGGCCAACCGCAAATCCGCGGGGTCAAGCATCTGATTTCGTACGGCCTCAAGGCTCTCGGTCAGTCGACTCATGATCGCCTTTGCACCATCAGCACGTGCGGTCCGATCCCTTCAATCACAAAAACATCTCCAACGACCGCGAAGCCATGGCGCTCGTAAAGACGACGCGCCCCAATACGAGCATGACACCAGATCACGGAAGCATCCCTTCCCCTCTGCATGGATTGAGCATTAACCCCGTCATCATCGGTAGCCTCGAGCAAGCGCACGAGTATCGTCGCACCGATCCCCTTTCCTCGATATCCTTGCTCCACCGCCATTCCGCGTACGCGATAGCCCGGCAGCCCGTCTAGCTCTTCCGGCAAGAGACTTCCGACCCCCACCACTTTCCCACCAAGGCGGGCGACGGCATGCACAGCCAGCGGATCATCATCTCGCGCAAAGTTAGCCGTCGATGGGTCGAGACCGGCACGCAGAATGCGAGCCCGCAGATCGAGCACCTCGGGAGAGGGGGGGCCAAGTCCAACAGTTACATCCTTGGAGTCAGTCACGATTCGATCGCTCGTGACAACAGGACGATCGGATGGAGTATGTTCACACGATCACCGAGTAAGGAGTTGAGTTGGATAGCACATCCGGGGTTCCCCGAGACCAAGAGGTCGATGCCGGCTTCAAGGATCGCATCCCGCTTGGCCTCGCCGACTTGGTGCGCGAGCTCCGGTTGAGTCGCCGAGTAGAGCCCTCCAGCCCCACAACAGTTGGGTCCCTCAGTGAGCCGCAGTTTGAGTCCCGGGATACGACCAAGGACTGACGGTCCAGCCGAACGAACCCCCTGTGCAAAAGCGAGGTGACAGGGCTCGTGATAGAGGATCTCACGTGGCATAGGTCGATAGCGAATGACACTCTTGAATCGATCAAGGAACTCCATCACATCCACCACCCTTCCAGAGAAGGCATCGGAACCTATCTCATGTTCGAGAAGTTCACCATAATCCTTCATCATGGCACCGCATCCAGCAGAGTTAGTGACAACGGCATCAATACCCGGAAGGTCGAGTGCGGCTATCAACGCCCGTGCGGCACGCTGCGCTGGTCGATGTTGACCAGCGTGTGAGGCCAATGCGCCGCAGCATCCCTGCTCTTTTGGGACAATGACCGAGATGCCCTCCGCGTTCAAGACCTTCACAGTGGCGGCATTCACCTCTTCGAAGAAGACAGACGCAATACACCCAGTGAGCATCACCACGCGTGCACGCTCGTTCGGAACCAACGACGTAAAAGTACCCATCGACCGCTGCGGCTCAATCGTCGCAGCTTGCTCCAGGAGTGCCTGTACCCTCGGAAGACGAGGGAGTTGCGGACGCAAGAGGGATGACTTCACCACACCCCGAGCGAGCGCCTGCGCGCTCGGGACAAGAGACCCAAAGCGCTGTGCCCTCGAAAAACTCGCTACCACCACCGATCGGCCAAGAAGCTCCCGCTTGGAACGACCCACATTCACGACGCGACGAGCACGGTCGATCAAGTCATCGTAACGGACACCGGAGGGGCAAGCGGGCACACAGGCCTCACACCCGATACACCGATCGATATGGAGGCGAAGCGAGTCGTTGACCTCCTTGGTGCGCGCTGCCTGGGCGAGGAGCCAAATCCTGCCACGGGGCGAGTCATTCTCCATCGACGTCACCGAATATGTCGGGCAGGCAGCGAGGCAGAAACCGCAGTGCACACAAGTGGCACTGAGCTCGGCAATCGCATCGAACTCCTCGGTGAGTGACTGACTCTTGGTCCCCATTAGCGAAACCTTCCATTTGGATCCAGCGCCATGCCGATACGATCGGCTAAAAGTCGAACAGTGATGGTCGACCCAGCCCTAGCCTCGGCGCTTGGAGGATGGGTTACCAGCGCGCTGGAAGGAATCTCGAAATCGAAAGAACAGAGTGGGTGCCTCGCGCGGATCTCCCCAGCAGCGCAGCTGAGCATCTCCCGCAACTCTAAAAGCCGGTGTGCCTGCCCCCCCGGTGCAACAGAGACCTCGACAACACCCGCACCGACGTGAGCGACAAGCGCAGCCAGAGAGGAGCCGAGCGTGGACCTCATCATCGGCAACAGATCGAGCGTTACCGTACTGCGCGCAGAGAGCGAGAAGACAAGTCCTCCTTCGACCGGGAACTGAAGGTCCCTGAGTCGTGACCAATAGGCAAGTGATTGCGGCTCATCAAGGCGCTCAGTCGCGGTGTCCGGCAGGGCACGCATCAGACGATCAAGACGTCGATCGATCACTTCATGACCCCCCTCGACAAGACAGGAGAGAGTGTCGTCAACGAGGTCGAGAGCGCTCAACTCAACATGAGCACCCAAGATTTCATGTACCAGAGCCCGCACTCGATCTGGCCGAGCTGGGACCAGGAGCGTTCGCTGTGTCTCTGGCAGCGGACGAGTACGGAAGATTACCTCGGCGATAATCCCAAAACGGCCACGCGAACCGGCGAAAAGCTTTGCCAGGTCGTAACCGGCCACGTTTTTGATCACCGTCGAACCGCTGTGAGCGACAGTACCGTCTGCTAGGACTATTGTCATCCCGATGATCTGATCACGGACACCCCCGTAGCGATGGATGAGACCACCCCGGGCACCGGTGGCCACCATGGCGCCTACAGTGCCCACTCCTGGAGGGTCAACCGCGACCCGTTGACCAACACGTGCCAACTGTTCCTGTAGTGCACTCCAGAGAACACCAGCGCCAACTGTGACCGAAAAATCATCGACCCGATGCACAAAACGATTGAGCGCCATCGTGTCGACCACGATCCGGTCATCGTCGCTTGGCAGAGTAGAGCCGAGGCCCCGAATCATCATCCGATGGTGGGCATCCAGGTCACGGAGCTGTCCACCGAGTTCGTCAACTGAAGCGGGCGCGAGTACTCCTGCTACCATCGTTCCCCCAAACCAGCCTCTTCGAGTGGGTGCGGCTGATAGCGTCCCGGACGTTCACCACAGAGCCGCGGAGTAGGCAGCAGCTTCCCACGGTTGCACATCCCGCTCGGATCAAAAGCACCTCGTAGGCGCTCAAATGTGGTCAAGTCATCAGCCGTGAACATCTCTGGCATATGGCAGACCTTATCAACGCCTATCCCATGTTCGCCAGTGAGTGAACCGCCTTCCTCAAGGCAGAGCGTCAAGATCTTTGCCGCCACCTCTTCAGCCAGGGCCTCCTGCCCTTCGATGGAAGGATCGTAGGTGACGAGTGGGTGGAGGTTACCGTCACCGGCATGGAATACATTGAGGATCGAGAGGCCCGACTCGACACCGAGACGACCGATACCCTCCAACACCCGCGGGAGCGCTGATCTTGGCACGACCCCATCCTGCACGATGTAGGCTGGCGCCACTCTGCCAGCTGCCGCAAAGGCCGCCTTCCTCGCTAACCACATCAATGCGCGCTCCTCCTCGTTGGCCGCTTCCCAGACATGTGAAGAGCCATGGAGATCCATCAATGCACGTACTGAGAGGAACTCCTGCGCCACCTCATCAGCCTCACCGTCGAGTTCGAGCAGCAGACAGCTCTGGGCCGTTGTATCGAGTCCTGCACCAGTAGCGATCTCACACGCTGCGATAGCGAGATGATCCATCATCTCGATGGCCGCTGGTGTGATCCCTCGAGAAACCACATCGCTTACCGCCTCGGCGGCCGCCGCCACCGAGTCAAAATAGGCCAAAAAGGTGCGACGAGCCTCGGGTAGTGGCAGCAGCCGACAGACGACCCTTGTGACGATTCCAAGTGTCCCCTCGGAGCCGATCACCACACCTCGTAGATCCGGTCCAGGTCCATCCATCCCCTCGCTTCCAAGCCACAGCAACTCACCGGTTGGTAGCAACAGCTCGAGGGCCAGCACGTGATGGGTGGTAAAGCCATACTTGAAGCAGTGAGCGCCACCGGAGTTCTCAGCGACGTTTCCACCAATACTGCAGGCAATCTGCGACGATGGGTCTGGCGCAAAATAGAGACCATGGGGCAAGACTGCCTTCGAGAGTTCGAGGTTGACCACCCCCGGTTCAACGACTGCGATTCGCGAAATCGGGTCAACCTCGAGAATTGCCTTCAACCGGGAGGTCACGACCAGCACTCCCTCCTCATCTGGGAGAGCCCCACCAGAGAGGCCAGTGCCAGCCCCCCTGGCGACCCAGGGAAGATCTACGTCGATGACCGCGCGGACGCTCGCTATCAACTCCTCGCGACTCGCCGGTACGATGACGAGCTTGGGTACTGCTCGATGGCTCGTGAGTCCATCGCAGCTATAGGCTTGTCGCTCTGCGGCCTCTAGAATGAGGGAGGACCGCTCAACCGAGCTGCGAAGCCTATCGATAAGAATATCGATCCGTGAAGCCGCCACGTTGTTTCATCTCTCTTTCCAGGCCTCATGCACAGCAGAACGACCCATATTCAGAGTATAGAACGAAAGGAATTCCCCATGAAAGCCATGATCACCGGCGCTAGCTCTGGAATCGGCGAAGCAATCGCTACTACCCTCCACGAACTCGGTTACGAGATCGTCATCACCGGTCGCCGACAGGAACGTCTTGACGATTTGGCGAAGCGCCTCGGCAATGATCGAGTGATCGTTCGAACCTTGGATGTCACCGACACAGCGGCCATTCACACCGTCGTTGAGGAGATCGGTGAGATCGATATCCTGGTCAACAACGCGGGTGGTGCACTTGGGCTCGCAGCTGCCCAGGACGCTGAGCTGGCGGATTGGCTGACCATGATCGCCACCAACGTCACTGGGTTGACGGTACTGACCCATGCACTCCTCCCACAGATGGTGGAGCGCCACACCGGTATCATCATCAACCTAGGCTCTGTCGCCGGCGAGTTCCCCTACCCGGGTGGTAACGTCTACGGCGCCGCGAAGGCTTTCGTTCGTCAGTTCAGCCTCAACCTCAAGGCTGATCTCGCCGGTACAGGCGTACGAGTCACGGATATCGAACCGGGCATGGTCGGAGAGACCGAATTCTCTCTCGTCAGGTTTCGCAACGATGCCGAACGTGCCATGAGCGTCTACGACGGCATGCAGCCCCTGACGCCTGGCGATATCGCCGACCTCGTGCGCTATATCGTCACTCTCCCTCCACATGTCAACATCAACACAGTCTCCTTGATGCCAGTCGACCAGGGGTTCGGAGCTTTTCACGTCGCTCGACACACTTCGTAATCACACCCGCACTCGATGTAATCACACCCGCACTCGACTACCGTCTACCACTCCCGACCTGTCATACCCAAGCGCCAAAATGTGGGAAAGTGAGCTAAGCCAGCCGACAGCGATTTCGACAAGGAGGACGCAATGGCTACCAACCTACACCGAGACCATCAGGCAGAGTGGATAGCGACCATGCACGGTCACTGCGCCACAGACGGTATCATCACTGCCCACGAGGAGTCGATCCCGCTGCGGACCACCCTTGCCGACCGACACACGACCGAGGAGTATCAGGCTTCAGCCCTCACCACTGGCGCTACCCTCGCTCACGGTGCCGGAGACCGACCACAACCCGAGGAGCCTGATGCCTTTCGAACCTGCTTCGAGCGAGACAGAGATCGCATTCTTCATTCCAGTGCATTCCGACGCCTGGCCGGTAAGACGCAGGTCTTCATCTTCCCCGCGGACCATCAACGCACCCGCCTCACCCATGCTCTAGAAGTGTCCCAGGTGGCTGTAGCTATCTCTCGCCACCTTCGTCTCAACACCGACCTCACCGAGGCGATTGCTCTTGGCCACGACTGCGGGCACGGGCCGGGTGGACACGCTAGTGAAGTCGCCCTCGAGCCCTTCCTGTCAGACGGGTTCGACCATGCCCCCTGGGGGGCCTACGTCACCTTATCCCATCTGAATCTGTGCAAAGAGACCACCGATGGAATCGCAAATCACTCCTGGTCAAGACCCAAACCAATGACTCCAGAGGCCGAGGTCGTCGCGTTGGCAGATCGTATCGCCTACTGTGCTCATGACCTCGAAGACGCAATCGACGCTGGTCTCCTCCCAAGAAATGCCGTTCCCAGCGAGCTCTCGCAGCTCATCGGCCCCCACCACACCCAGCAACTCGATTATTTCATCACTGACGTCATCTCGACCTCGGTATCTAGCGGCACGATCGGGCTCAGCGCAGAGGCTGGAGAGGCCCTAGCAGGGCTACGAGCTTTTAATTACACCCGCATCTACACCACCCAAGCAGCCGAGAGACAGAGCGAGTCCGTGATCGCAGTACTTCGCTCACTGACCGAGTACCTCATTGAGCACCCCAAAGCAATGCCCCAAATCGAAGAATCAATCCCCATCGAACGCCAGGTCGTCGCTTATGTTGCTGGCATGACCGACCGCTACGCCTTTCGACTGGCTCACGAACTCATCCATTGGCCTACGGATCGGCTGCCCCTAGGAATCGACCTGGGCGCTTAACGGTCGCTTATCATGTTGAGGTTCCTGAGAACCGGGACTCCCGGAGCTGGACCAGTGACATACTGTTGGCTTGTCCCGGTCAGAGTTGCCATCGCAACCGACCGGGCAATCGATTAATATCTCGTTGGAGATGAGCGACACCCGTCGCCGGGCCCGAGGGAGATAGATGCATTCATTTCAGGATCCGCTACGGCGTGGGGTGAGTATCGCCCCAAGCAAGGCCGCCGTCGTCTGTGGCGAACAACAGTTCACTTTCCAACAGCTGGATCAGCGAGTGCACCGGCTCAGCGCGGTACTCCAGGGCTTTGGCCTTGATCCAGGGGATCGCGTCGCTATTATCGCCAACAACTGCCACCGATATGTGGAGGTCTACCTTGCGGTTCCCGCCAACGGGCTCGTGCTGGTGCCACTGAGCACGCGCTCAACCAACGCTGAGGTCGCCTTTGCGCTCTTGGATGCCAACGTAAAGGTCGTTTTTACCGACCGCGACCTTGGCCCGCTCCCCTCATCCGTCGAACACGTCATCGACATTCCCCATGACTACGATGAACTCATCGACATGACAGCCCCGGTTCCATTCCTGAGTCAGCCTAGCGAGGAGACGTTGGCAGGACTGTTTTATACCGGAGGCACCACCGGGCGGTCGAAAGGTGTCATGCTCACCCACGGCAATCTGCTTGCCAACGCGTGGACAGCCATCGCCTGGACACATCTCAGAGAGGAGGATCGTTGGCTCGTCATGGCACCCATGTTCCACGCGGCTGGCACCTGCCTCGTACTCGCTTCATTGTGGCTCACCTCCACCCAGATCATGCTGGGAACCTTCTCCCCATCACAGGCCCTTGACCTGATCGAACACGAGCGAGCCACCGGAACGCTCGCTGTGCCAACCATGATGCTAGCGATGAACGATACGATGGCAAAGGCTCCCCGCGATGTCTCCTCGCTGAGACTGCTCAGCCATGGCGCCTCTCCTGCCCCACTCGAGATTCTCAAGGTGAGCCACCAATACTTTCCCGAAGCCGAGATGCTCCACCTGTACGGGACCACCGAGACCTCACCCATTGCCTCCATCTTTCCCCATGAGGAAGGACACCTGACCGACTCGCTCGCGGGTTCGATCGGCGTTCCGGCCGTCGGAGTGGATCTCACCGTCCTCGATCCAGATGATCAGGAACTTGGCGCTGGAGAGGTGGGCGAGATCGCCATCCGAGGTAACAACGTGATGAAGGGTTATTGGAACCTTCCAGAGGAGTCGGAGCGGGCTCTTCGCTCTGGGTGGTACCACACCGGCGACCTTGGATATAGGGACTCGACCGGGTACTTCTTCCTCATCGACCGACTGAAGGATATGGTTGTCACGGGGGGCGAGAACGTCTACACCATCGAGGTCGAAGACGCCCTGTATCGCCATCCCAAGGTGCAAGAGGCTGCCGTCTTTGGCGTTCCTGACCCCAAGTGGGGAGAGGCTGTGCATGCCGTCGTGGTACCCCGTGAGGAAGTGACACCCGAGGAGCTTCTTGCCTTTCTGCGTACCCAGATCGCTTCGCATAAACTCCCAAAGAAGATCGACCTCCGCCAGGAGCCGCTGCCAAAGTCCGGCGCCGGGAAGATCCTCAAACGTGATCTCCGCGAACCGTTCTGGGCGGGCCACGCGACCCGCATCGGCAACTAAGGTAACCCGCTCGATGATCCGGCAACCTCGCCGACTCCGACCAACAAGGAGGCACCTCTGGAGTTCCTAGGTAATCATCTACTCTCTGTCGATCAACTCTCGCGCGGAGACGTGGAACTGGTCATAGGAGTTGCTCAGCGCCTCGAACCGGTTGCTAAACGCGAGAAGATCACGCGCGTCCTCGAAGGCGCCGTCTTGGCTAGCCTCTTTCTTGAGGCGAGTACGAGGACCCGGCTCAGCTTCGGAAGTGCCTTTTCGCGCCTCGGAGGCGCCGTTCGCGAGACCGTCGGCCTGACCTTTTCCTCGATGGCGAAAGGAGAGTCGATCGCCGATACCGCACGAGTCATCAGCGGCTATGCCGACATCATGGCAATACGCCACCCAGAGGCCGGGTCCGTCGCGCAGTTTGCGAAAGCTTCGCTGGTGCCGGTCATCAACGCCGGCGATGGCGCCGCCGAGCACCCAACCCAGGCACTGCTCGACATCTACACCATCGAGGAGGAGTTCGCGACCCGAGACAAGCGCTTGGACGGCTCTCACATCCTCTTCGTCGGTGATCTCAAGTACGGGCGCACCGTCCACTCGTTGCTGAAGCTGCTCTCCCTTTACGAGAGGATGACCTTTACCCTTCTGGCTCCTGAACTCCTCTCGATGCCCGCCTCAATTGTGGAACTCGCCGAGTTCCGAGGGCATCGGGTCATTCAGCTGAGCGCGTTACCGACCGAACCCGACCGCGTCGACGTGATCTATACCACCCGCATCCAACGCGAACGGCTCCAGGGAGAACAGATCGAGGGCTACAGCCCTGACTTCCACGTCAATACCGCCTTTGTCAACCATGTCGGCGACCCATCAACCGTCATCATGCATCCTCTACCGCGGGACTCAGCCCCCGCCTCGAATGATCTCAGTACCGATCTCGACAACGATCCGCGACTCGCCATTTTTCGCCAAACCGACCGTGGCATCCCAATCCGCATGGCACTCTTCGCACTCATCCTCGGCGTAGCGGATAACATCGAGGCGTCGTACAGGGAACCGCCATGGCACCATCCAAGTCAGCCAGGAGCAAACAGCAGTTGACACTCTTCTATCCAACACTTGCCATACGTAACCGTAATGGCTAATACTTACAGCATTGGTGAGTTCGCAGAACGGATTGGGCGTAGTCCAAGTACGGTACGGCGATGGGAGCAAGAGGGCAAGATCACACCTAACAGGCTCCCTAGCGGGCATCGCTACTTCGATGAGTCTGATGTGCGAGCTATGCTTGGGGGTGCTCCTGTTAGTCGAGGCACTGTCGTCTACTGCCGAGTGAGTGGTTCAGGGCAAAAGGACGACCTAGTATCGCAGGTTAAGGCTATGGAGACTGACTGCCTTAACGCAGGTATAGCCGTAGACGAGTGGATTGAAGAGATCGGCGGAGGTATGAACTTCAAACGCCAGAAGTTCCTAGAGATCGTAGACCGTATACAGCACGGGGAGGTTGAACGATTCATAGTCGCTCATAAAGACAGACTCGTTAGGTTTGGATTCGATCTTATC
>JAKAQL010000006.1 GCA_021822605.1 Actinomycetes bacterium | reverse complement strand
AGAGCCTCCTTTACCAAGTACTGTGGGACCTGCCCACTACGGGATCGCTGTACTCGTTCCAAACGCGGACGAGTGATGACCTTTGGCCCGAATCATGCCTATGGTAGGGCTCAACGTGAGCGTTGGGAGACCGAGGAGACCAAAGCTGCCTACCGAGCGATTCGCCCAGGCATAGAGCGGATCCATGCCCAGATGAAACGCAAACTCAACGGTTCAAAGCTCCGGTATCGGGGGGTTGCTAAGAACACGATGCACTATCTCCTCCTTGGAACGGTCTGGAACTTGAAGGTACTCCTTCGAAACAACCTCACCAGAGAGGACGGGAACTGGGTGATCGCGAGTTAAGACCAACCCTCCTCCCTTACCCCTCCCAATGGAGAGATAAGGGAGGAGGGGAAAGCAAGGAACCGGGAACTGGCGGGACCATGGGAGACCATGGCCCACCCTCCGGTTACACGAGTAGGGGTAGTTCAGCAGAGTCCTATCTTGCCATGGTAGGTCTATGAAAGGCTGGCTCCCGGTGTGGCTGAGCAATTCGGGGCCTCTTGATGATATGTCTGCTTGGAGAGCAGAGCGAGTGTCGCGAACAAAGCGAGGGCAGGGCTGCTGTTCCTCAATGGATCCTCATTCGTTGCTCCTCGCTAAGCCGACATTGACCCACGGGTGGTTGTATTGTAGATAACGGCTGGGAGTGGAAGGATCAATGTGAGACTGCTTGTGATACGGACATCGCTCGGTGGGCCCAGACAGATCGCAGTGGGGGCTCCTCGCCGAGTTTGTCCCTGACCTGAGACACTCACTGAAGCCAATGAGGCGTGTGATCTTTGACACATGCTCAGAGGTCGGCCTATAGAGGCTGTTTGGGTACGGAATTGTGCGAAAGGAGCGATCATGGGGAAGCGTCGTTCGTTGATCGCTATGACTGATGATGAGCGCGAGGCCTTTCTTAGAGAAGGGCGGACGTTGAATTTGGCTTCGATAGGACCTGATGGGCGTCCTCATCTTGTGGCGATGTGGTACTGTCTGATTGAGGGGACGATCTGGTGTTGGACGTATGCAAAGTCACAGAAGGCGGTCAATTTGAGGAGGGATCCACGCGTTACCGGTCTGGTCGAAACGGGTGAGCACTACGAGGAGCTCCGAGGTGTGACGGTGTATGCCCGGGCTGTCATCGATGAAGACCTAGATCAGATACGACGGGTTGGTCGCCACCTCTTCGCTCGTTACCAATCCGAGGAGTCAGCGGTGTCGGAAGTTACATTTTTGGACTCTGCACCAAAGCGAATCGCGTTTGCGTTGATGGTCGAGGAGTTTGTGAGTTGGGATCACCGGAAACTGCACGGTCGTTATTAGGAAGACGTGAACATCGGGTTCGCTTGCTGTTGCACAGCTCGCTGTCAACCTCGGCGAACTCGCTAGGATTTGACCATGGGCGAAATGATTACCTTTCCGAGCAATGGACACGAGGCATCTGGATATTTAGCAACGCCGGAGGCCGGTACTGGGCCTGGCGTGGTCGTTATCCAGGAGTGGTGGGGCATCAATAGTCACATCAAGGATGTATGCGACCGCTTCGCTGCACAGGGTTTTGTAGCTCTCGCTCCCGATCTCTACAACGGACGTGTCGTCGCTGAACCCGATGAGGCGGCAAAGGCGATGATGGCCCTGCAACTGCAGGATGCTTCAAAGCAGATGACTGGAGCAGTGAAGGAGCTGATGCGACGTGCAGAGCGTGATGGTGTCGGCGTCGTCGGATTTTGCATGGGAGGTGGATTGGCCTATGTACTCGCTGCGAACCAGCCTGACCTGATAAGGGCTTTGGTCCCCTTCTACGGTGTGATCCCTTGGCCCGATGCTGAGCCAGATTATGCTTCCATTCAAGCCCCGATCCAGGGTCACTATGCCGAACATGATGACGCGTCGTCGCCGGAGATCGTCCGCCAACTTGAGGAGCGGTTGCGATCAATGGGTAAGTCGGTGGAGTTTTTCATCTATCCAGGCACCGATCATGCTTTCTTCAACGACGATCGACCAGAGGTTTACCACGCACAGTCTGCCATGCAGGCGTGGGATCGCACGACACAGTTCCTCAGGGATTCATTGGAGAAGTAGTTTTCTACCCATCTTCCTCTCGTTCCCATGTTCAACCACCAAGCGCTTGTGCATGGTACTAGTGAGCAGGCGTCTGTGGTGAATTGTAGGGGTGGGCGTTAGGCTTGTTGAACGTGGTGACCTCAGATTATGTTCGTCGACTGCGTTCACACGTCGGCAGGGACTGGCTGCTGTTGCCGAGCGCAGTAGCGCTGGTTGAACGCAACTCTGGCGAGTTACTCCTCGTCAGGCAGGTTGATATGATGGATTGGTCGCTCCCAGGTGGAGCGATCGAGTTCGGCGAGACTCCGATGCAGGCTCTTGTGCGTGAGGTTGCCGAGGAGACTGGACTGGATATCGTCGATGTCGAGCTAGCGACAGTCGTTGGCGGACCTCGTTACCGGGTGGTCTATGCCAATGGTGACCAGGTGGAGTACACTTCAGCCATCTATCGCGGTCGATGTCGAGCCGACCAGGAACCTGTCGCCGACGGTGTTGAACTCGTCGAACTTTGCTGGTGCCAGCCGGAGCGCTTGGGCGAGTATCAGATGATACCCTACGCGCACAACCTCCTTGTCGATCTCGGTCTACTGGTGGCCAAAGACGAGCCGGCTTGAGGAGCGAAGGGCCGCCGCCTTTTCGTCGATCTCGTCTCGCGTCGCAAGCAGGGAGATTGACGAGACGAGGAGATCAGTGCGGGATTACCTCTGTTGTCCGGCGCCGATATGCTAGCACGTCGTTCAATCTTGCCTTCGAGGAGGAAACCTCGCGTTTTTGGGCGAGATCGTCCCCGTAGTCGACATCAATACCTACATTTCGTTTGGGCCCACGTTTCAGTTTGGTTGGACCAAGAAATTATCAATCGACGTCAGTCTCTGGAGGCATGACCATCTTCTGATGATGAGAACGCAACTAACATGGTTCGTTGAGGCAGTACCAAGGAGGACAGCATGCGAGCTTATCGTATCGAGCACTGTACGAGTCTCGATGGTAGCGTCGAAATTCAGGGTGCGAAGAACTCGGTATTAAAGCTCATGGCTGCCAGCATTTTGGCCTCCGGTGTGCACGTACTTGACAATGTGCCCAAGATCACCGACGTCGAGATCATGCGAGAGATTCTCGCCTCGCTGGGTGTGGAGAGTGCCTGGAGAGGAGCTCATAGTCTTGAGATTCAGGTGCCCCAGGCTCACGATCTCTGTAGTCGACCTGACTACGAGCTTGTCAAAAGTATCCGCGCATCGGTCGTGCTGCTGGGACCGATTCTGGCACGGACCGGCGAGGTGGCTCTAGCCACGCCTGGCGGTGATGACTTTGGTGATCGACCGGTTGACATTCATGAACTGGCACTCACGGCGCTAGGGGCAGTTGTGGAGGCGATCGATGGGCAGTTGATCGCGAAAGCTGATCGTCTAATCGGTTGCGACCTGGTCCTTGAGTTTCCTTCACACACAGCCACAGACAATGTGCTGATGGCGGCGGTCACCGCTCAAGGAGTGACGACAATCGATAATGCAGCGAGGGAACCAGAGGTCATCGATCTTGCAAATGCGCTCAACGAGATGGGCGCCCGAATCGAAGGAGCTGGCACTTCTCGAATCGTAGTAGAGGGTGTCGAGCGACTGAAACCGATGCACCACCGTGTGATCGGTGATCGGGTCGTGGCTGCGACATATCTGACTGCAGTTGGGGCGGTTGGTGGTCGAATACGTATCGAGGGTATTGCCCCGTCAAACATGTTGATTCTCATCCGGAAGCTGGCACGTGTTGGACTGATCATCGAGGTAGGGGACGAGTGGATCGAGGCCTCGAGTGATGGACACCTCCAGGCGGTAGACATCCAGACCCTTCCGTATCCAGGCGTGGCAACCGATTACAAGCCGATGTTGGTGGCGATGCTCTCCACGGCGGATGGGGTCAGCGTGGTAAGTGAAAATCTCTTCGCCGGCCGATTTCGCTACCTGGATGAGCTACGCCGGTACGGTGCGAATCTACGTGCCGAGGGGCACCATATCATTATCCGCGGTGTGCCCAGGCTTCTCGGCACCGAGGTGACTGCACACGATATCCGTGCCGGTGCGGCATTGGTGGTGGCCTCATTGGCCGCGGAGGGGGAGAGCCAGATCAATGCAGTGGCGCACATCGAGCGGGGGTACGATGCGCTTGCTGAGACGCTGGTCAAACTAGGGGCAACGATAGAGACGGTAGAGGTTTAGGTGGACAATTTCAAGGAGCTCATCGCTAGGGTGCTCGACGATGACGATAAGGGCGCAATCGCGAGGTTGATCTCTATCGTTGAGCGGCCATCCTCCAGAGAACGTGAGGAGCTCGAGGTTTGGCTGTCTTGTCAGGTCGAGACAGGGTTTGTAGTCGGGATGACAGGTGCACCTGGTAGCGGAAAGTCAACACTTGTCGACCGGCTGATCAGTCAGATCCGTAGCCATGATGACCGCGTCGCGGTCCTAGCTGTCGATCCCTCCTCACCGTTTAGTGGTGGCGCCATTTTGGGTGACCGAGTGCGCATGCAGAACCACACACAGGATGCTGGGGTCTATATCCGATCCCTGGCAACCCGCGGGCATCTTGGTGGTCTTACCGTAGCGGTGCCGAGGATCGTTCGTTTGCTCGAAGCGCTGCAGTTTCCTTGGGTTGTGATCGAGACGGTGGGGGTTGGTCAGGTGGAGATCGAGATTACCGGAGAGGCCGATGCGACGGTGGTGGTCATCAACCCAGGCTGGGGCGACTCGATCCAAGCCAATAAGGCTGGCCTCATGGAGATCGCTGATATCTTTGTGATCAACAAGGCAGATCGAGCCGGTGTCCGCGACACACGTCGGGATCTTGAAAATATGCTGGAGCTCGGTTCCCTCGATCGTCGTCCTCCGATTGTGGAGACGGTCGCAACCGGAGGCGATGGGGTTCAAGCACTGTTCGAGGAGTTGGTTCACCTCAAGGGAGCACTTGAAGAGAGCGGCGAACTCACGAATCGTCGAGCCACACGCCGAATGGCGGAGTTTGATCGACTGGTGATGTCGACACTTCGAAATGCCGTCGAATCGGTGGCGGGCCGGAGTAATCTACGGGATCGGGTGCGCGAGGGTTCGATAACCCCGGTGATGGCAGCCGCTGAGCTTGTTGGGATGATCAACATAACCTCGAATGAGGAGGAAGGAGAGCGATGATGGACGAGTTTCTCATACGGGAGGAGACCGAGGACAATGTCGTGATTTTGCGCCTCAACCGACCCAAGGCGAATGCGCTCTCCAAGGGGCTCCTTGAGGAACTGTGGACCTACGCCAATGCCATGGCTCTGGACCCTCCCGCCGCGGTGGTGATCACAGGGTCCAAACGCATCTTTGCGGCTGGCGCTGAGATCGGTGAATTTGGCGGCATGGCGGTCGGTCGGGAGATGGGGCAATACTTTCATTGGGCTCTGAACGCACTCAGTACCCTGCCGCGTGTGGTGATCGCGGCGATCGAGGGTTATGCCCTTGGTGGTGGGCTTGAGCTCGCACTGTCGTGCGACTTTCGGGTTGCGGGCAGCGGCGCGAAGCTAGGGCAACCCGAGATCGCCCTCGGCATCATCCCTGGCGGAGGTGGCACCCAGCGTTTGCCACGGCTTATCGGGGCATCGCGAGCAAAGGAGATGATTCTCGGCGGCCAGGCGGTCGACGCAGAGAGAGCACTCGCGTGGGGTTTGGTTGACCGGGTCGTTGCCGATGGCGAAGCTGAGACCGCGGCCGTCGCTTGGGCTACCGAGTTTGCCCGGGGTCCGCTTGTGGCGCAGTCGTTCGCGAAACGAGCTATTGATGCGGGACTCTCCGGGAGCCTCGCTGAGGGGCTCGAGCTGGAGAAGTCCTTCTTCGGGCAGGTCTTTGGAACAAGGGACGCTGAGATTGGTATTCAGTCGTTCTTCGAGAATGGGCCTGGTAAGGCCCAATTTGAGGGTCGCTAAGTGCTCGATCCTTCCCGAAGGATTCTTTCTGGAGGGGACGAGCGCACTTGGTTTCAGAGGGCAGTTTTTTATGAGGTCTACATCCGTGGATTCTTTGATGCGACCGGCGACGGTCAGGGCGATGTCCGTGGTGTAACCTCAAAGCTCGATTATCTGGAGTGGCTCGGTATCGATTGCCTTTGGCTGCTCCCCTTCTATCCTTCCCCATGGAAGGATGGAGGCTACGACGTCTCGGACTACTTCAGCGTCCATCCTGCATACGGCAGTGTCACCGATATTGAGGAACTGCTCAATCAGGCACATCTGCGGGGTATCCGCGTCATCGCTGACCTTGTCCTAAACCACACCAGTGATCAGCACCCGTGGTTCGTCGAGTCGAAGGCATCTCGAGATAATCCGAAGGCTGACTGGTATGTCTGGGCCGACGACGACACCGGTTACCAATCCGCGCCGGTGATCTTTGTGGACTCACAGAGCTCCAATTGGACATACTGCCCGGAGCGAGAGCAGTACTACTGGCATCGTTTCTTTGCTCATCAACCCGATCTCAACTACGAAAATCCTCAGGTCCAGGAGGCCATGCTCCAAGTGGTCCGTTACTGGCTGGGGCTTGGGTTTGATGGGTTCAGGCTGGATGCTGCAGCATATCTTTTCCAGGAGGAGGGGACGCGGTGTGAGAACCTTCCTCAAACCCACGCTTTCTTGAAGCGGATTCGGGCGCTAGTTGATGCAGAGTTCCCGGAGGCAGTGCTGTTGGCAGAGGTTAATCAAGCCCCATCTGAGGTGGTGAATTACTTCGGAAGCGGCGATGAGTGTCATATGTGCTATGACTTTCCGTTGATGCCTCGGCTGTTTTTGAGCGTAAAGACTGAGAGCGCATTGCCCACCGCTGAGGCGTTACGGCAGACTCCAGAGATCCCTGAGGGTTGTCAGTGGGGGATCTTCCTGCGTAACCATGACGAACTGACGCTCGAGATGGTGACCGAACAGGAGCGAGAGTTCCTCTATAGTGCCTTCGCGAGCGATCCAATCTCGCGTCGAAATGTTGGGATAGGTCGGCGTCTTGCCCCACTGATCGATAACGATCGTCGGGTGGCTGAGCTGCTGCAGGCACTGATCCTTTCGCTCCCTGGGTCACCGTTTCTGTACTATGGTGACGAGATTCTGATGGGCGATAACATCTATCTTGGCGATCGAGACTCAGTGCGCACTCCGATGCAGTGGTCGCCTGATCGCAATGGAGGATTCTCACGTGCGGATCCGGCAAGGTTATACTCTGGCCTCATTATCGACCCGGTCTATGGGTATCAGGTGGTAAATGTCGAGTCACAGATGAATAACCCCTCCTCGTTTCTCCGATGGACGCGAGAGATGTTGTCGGTCCGGCACCGCGAATCTGTTCTCGGCGATGGTGACTTCAAGCTTCTTACGGTCGACAATGATGCGATCTTGGCCTTTGCACGTTTTGTTGCCAGAGAGGAGAGGGTCGTACTCTGCGTGTTCAACTTCGCCTCCAAGGTCCAGCCTGTCAAGGTCGATCTTCGGAGCTGGGACGGCCGTGTCCCCGTTGAATTGCTTGGTATGACTCCCTTTCCAACCATCGATACTGACGGTGCCTATGGGTTGACGCTCGCCCCCTATGGTTTCCTTTGGTTTGAGCTGTGCGTGACATAGGCTCTGGTGCTACCACACCATCACTAGTTCTCCATCCGGCGGTGGAGGGCCACTCAAGTTGACGAGCCCAGCTTTTGCTTAGCTGCAATCCATCGTAGAACCGTCTGACATTGGGAGCGAGTGAAGCGTGTTCGTCGCGTAAGATAGATCCATGTCACTTCGTTCTCGTTCGCTGTTGCGTCGTTCTTGCCTCTCCGTCCCTGGGTCAAGTGATCGTTTTATCGCCAAGGCCCGCGATATTGAGGCTGATATGACCTTTTTGGATCTTGAAGACTCAGTCGCTCCCTCTGAGAAGGTGCAGGCGCGCTCTACAATCGCGCGAGCGATTGCTGCTGGGGGTTGGGATGAGCGGGTGCTGTGTGTTCGCGTCAATGCGTGGGACACCGCACTAACCTTCCGTGACATTCTCGAGGTGGTGCAAGGCTCAGGGGAGCGTCTTGATGAGATCATGCTGCCCAAGGTGCAAAATGCTGCGCAGGTAGTCGCGACCGACCTACTGTTGACCCAGATCGAGTTGGAGGCTGGTTTGGAGCCGGGTCATGTAGGACTTGAGGTTCAGATCGAAACAACCACTGGACTGATCAATGTGGAGGAGATCTGTGCGGCGTCGCCAAGGGTTGAGGCCGTTGTTTTTGGTCCGGCTGACTTTGCTGCTTCAATGGAGATGCCGGTCCTCACCGGTGGGGTCGAGGTGCCACAGTACCCCGGCGATCATTTCCACTATGTCTTTTCAAAGATTCTTATGGCGGCTCGTGCTGCTGGCATTCAGGTGATTGATGGGCCCTATCTCAAGATCGCTGATCTGGAGGGATTACGTAACTATGCATTGCGTTCAGCGATGCTTGGTTACGACGGTAAGTGGGCCATTCATCCAACACAGGTCGAGGTTCTCAATGACGTCTATCGTCCCACACAGGAGCTCTTCGACAAGGCCTGCGATCTTCTCGACGCCTATGCTGTGGCGACGAGCGATGATGGACGCGGAGCGGTGATGTTTGGGGATGAGATGATCGACGAAGCAAGCCGGAAGATGGCACTGAAGTTTCGGGCCCGTGGTGAGAAGGCACGGATGGTGCGGACATCCCGAGGTACCGCGAGCGTCTAAACCAACTTTGAGGCGACCTTTGATAACAGGTAGAGGATCACGCCTGAGATCGCAAGTTCGAGATAGAACACCGTCACTCCCTGACCGGTGGCCCTCAAGACGACGGAAGCGATTAGTGCCCAGCTCAGATGAATTCTTGGTAGCAGATAGGTAGGTATCGCCCAGAAGAGCAAGACCGCAAAGACCGACATGGCGACCAGCCATTTACCGATTCTTGCAATGACAGCTGAGCGAGCCTTGTGGATGATGAGCGCGAGGAGAAAGAGGACAATCGCGATCTCAGTGGCGATCGGAACGGCTGTTTTGGCGGCGCGGGCGAGGAACCCGAGGTTTGGGAGATCGGCCCCGGGGATCGCAATTCTCAGGTCGGTCTGTTGAACGGAGTTGCCAAGCGATGTGGAGTATTGCGAAACCCCTGCTGCGATAAACTGCGTGAGCCCTGGCCCCCCGATCGTGATAGGGGCGTGGTTCGTGCCGAGGAGGTGGCCGTCGGCCTGACGGATCGCACTGATGAACTGCTCCTTGACAGCGGGTTGTGCGAGGGCGGCGGCGACGATCGCTTGCAGCTCGGCATGTGAGATTGTGATGCCCGATACTCCAGTGATGGGGGCAAGGGAGTTGGTGAGTCCGTCCGCTATGGCCGATTGCATCGTCTTGCTGGTGCTCAGGGTCTGTGCGTCGTTGGCGAGACGGTTGGGGTTGAAGATCGTCAGTAAGGAGAGATGGGCAAGGATAGCAATCGTGCCCGCCAGTAGGCCGACGGTGAGTAAGAGATTGCCAACAAGCCTACGCAGGGGACTCACTTCCTTTCCATTGGTCGATACACGAGGGGGCCGTCAGGGGAGGTTATCGGCACGACATCGAACACCCTTGATTGACGACCTTTTCTGTAGCCTTATTGAAGTCCTTGGCCAGTGTAGTGGTGAACGGCGTCTAGCGACGCGCGAGGCCTCTGGCGATGACCTTCAATGCCAGCGTCTCCTCTGCGCCCTCAAAGATGGAGAGCACACGTGCGTCGACGAAGTAACGGCTCACGGGATACTCTTCGGCATAGCCCATACCACCGTGTAGCTGCATCGCTTCTCTCGTGATCCATTCGGCCGCTCGACAGGTGTACGCCTTTGCCATCGATGCTTCGAGAGAGCCTTGATGTTGGGCGAGAAGGCCGGCAGTAGCGTAGGTCACCTGGCGGCTGGCTTGCAGGGTCGCTGCCATGCGCGCTAGCTTAGCGCGGCTTAATCGATAGTCGACCAGGGGTTGCCCAAAGACTGACCGTGTGCTTGCGTATGCGCAAGCGGCATCATAGGCAGCACCCATCACGCCGACGGCGCGGGCAGCTGTCTGAATCCTTCCGTTCTCGAACCCTGCCATCTGAAGGTAGAAACCGCGCCCCTGACCACTTGCTTCGCCGACGAGCTGGGCAGCGGGGACAAAGACGTTATCGAAACTGACCTCAAAGGAGTGCATGCCTCGATAACCAAGTGTGGCGATTGCTCGACCCTCGATGACCCCTCCGTTGGATTCGGAGCGGAAACTCTCGCCGTCGGCTCGGGGCTTGTCGACCAGGAAGAGGGAGAGCCCCCGGTGACCAAGCCGTCGATCGGGATCGGTGCGCGCAAGCACTGCGAGGATTTCTGCTCGTCCAGCAAAGGTGCACCAGGTCTTGGTGCCGTTGATCCGCCAGCCTCCGTCGACGGGTGTCGCGGTGGTGGCGATGTTCGCAACATCGGAACCGAAGTCTGGCTCGGTGACGGCAACAGCTCCCATGAGTTCCCCAGTGGCCAGCGCGGGAAGGAAGCGTTGCTTCTGCTCTTCGGTCCCGCCAGCGAGAATGGCTTTGGCCAGGATCTCGGGACGGGTGATCAGCGACCCTCCGGCCCCGAGGGAGGCTCTCGATAGCTCCTCGGTCGCCACGAGCATCGCGATGAGATCATCAGCCGTTTCATTCGATGAACCACCAAACTCCTCGGGAATCGAGAGGCCGAAGGCGCCCATCTGTGCAAGTTGGTTGATGATCGCCTCAGGTATGTCAAGATTATTCCGATGGATGTCGTCAGCGAGTGGAGCGATCTTCTCGTTTGCTACCCGGCGGAAGGTCTCGGCTACCAGCTCCAAATCGGGACTCAAATGAGCGGGTCCTGGGTTCAAGGCGATCGTGTCGATCAACGAATCAGAGACTTGGAATTGGTCGCTAAAGACGATCTGGACTGCTGCTGGATCGATCAGACCCGAGGTGAGAAGGTTTGCTGCCGTTTCGCGAAGAGTCTGTAAGCAAAAGACGGTGGCAACTGCGCGCTCGTGTTCCCCATGGTCGGCATATGCAAGCATGGTTGGTATCGCCAATAGCGCCGATGCACAGGTGGAGAGCTGATAGGACTCAACCTGCGCGTGCTCGAGTCGACCCGACCCTTCTAGCCGAGAGATTTGCTCTTGAATGTTTTCGTTGAGCAGGCCAAGCACCGATCGGACATGGTTGAACAGGGTTTCGGTCATCTCTTGATCCTACCGGCAGGACCGCTGGAACCTGGTTCTTGCTGTCAAATGATGGCGGCGGTAGCGACGGGCGCTCCGGTTGGTTGGGCCACACCATGGGCTGGCTCTATTGTTATGGCAAACTCGAAGGCCTGACGGCCGCCGGTGTGAAAGACCGAGATGCTGGGTCGGTTGCCGAGGAGTCCCAGCGATATTGGCTTCTCATCGACGATGGCCCAGACTTGGTAGGTGGAGCTCGCCTTCAATGGGTGCATCAGGAACGAGGTGAGAACGACTTCGCCTGAAGGAAGCGCAACGACGCTGCCAACAGCGTGACCTTGAGGGCTGTCAAGTGCGAATCGTTTGGCGCCGGGCTGCAGGAGCGCAGCGGTAGCGATGGCTCTCGTGGCGGAGGTTGTAACCTGGGTGCTAAGCTCTGTGACCTGGCTATGGAGGCTGTGGATCTCGATACCAAAGATGAGTGTCAGGGCGGCGGCGACGGCCAAAGCCGTCGATGCGATGATGGTAGGAATCCGGAGTCGGGAGCGTTGCGGGGGACGATAGGTGACGGTATCCCCACCTTCGTTAATCTCCTCCTCTATTCTCTCCCAGAGGCCGGCGGGCGCCGGGCCACCTTCGTTAGCGATGATGCCAACTGTCGATCTGAGGGCATCTACTTCTCCACGACAGGTGACACAGAGACCTAGGTGTGCCTCGATAGCGGCTCGTTCCTCCGGGTCGACGGCGTCGATGATATAAGCTCCGAGCAACTCCTCGGCCTCGCGGTGTTGCATCTGCTCTGTGGGGTTGGGTCGTTCCATCATGCCTCCACTGCCCTCCACTGACTGAGTGTTACGTTCATTCGCTTGAGTCCAGATCGAATGCGAGTCTTGACCGTTCCCTCTGGTTGCTCGAGGCGCTGGGCTACCTCTCGATAGGTGAGTCCGTCGAAGAACGCGAGCTCGATGGCCTTGCGCTCGTCTCGTGGCAGGGTTTGGAGCGCCTCTCGGACCGCCTCTCGATCGGCGAGGTCACCGAACTCGTGGTCGATGTCATAGGAGGTGCTAGTGACCGCGGCTGAATCGTTCTGCTCGCGGCGTTTCCGGGCCTCTTCAGACCGAATCACGTCGACCGATCGACGATGGGTCTGCATCAGTAGGTAGGTACGCAAGGTACCCCGCCCCGCGTCATAGCGCTCCGGCTCGTTCCAGAGACGAACAAAGAGTTCCTGTGTCACCTCCTCGGCCAACGCCTGGTCGCGCGTGACACGTTTGGCAAGCGTGTGTACCGCACCTCCGTGTCGTCGAAAGATCTCTGCCAATGCGTCCTGGTTGTAGCGCGCTACAGCAACAACAAGCGCGGCATCACTGATTTCATGTAGCTGTGGTTCCGTATCTTTACTTCGGTGCTGCGGGTTACGCTGGATGGACTCAGCTTGCATTTGAACTCATTCGACGAGTTTGAGAAGAAAGAGGCTGACGTCGTTGGCGCGGTCAAGCGTGTCGTCAATGACCTCCTCGCCCTCGGTGATCTTGGCGAGGGAGACTGATCGTCTTGCGGTCACACTGATAGCTCGTTCTGGAGTGGCTGCAGGAGATCCATACGTATCGGTCGCTGCCACCTCGAGAGGGAGCGACATGCCGGTGAGACCAGCGAGGTTAAGTGCTAGGTTGAGAAGGTCGATCGAGCCTGCAGGAAGGGTCCAGGTAAGGGTTAGCGGAAAGAAAAACTCATCCGGTACCGAGTCAGGCTCGGAGGCCGTGACGAATGCATCATCGAATGCCAGCAGCACACGAGGATCAACATCCAACGCTAGGTGAAGCTCCATCGGGGATCCACAGCCGGATTCGGGATGGAGGTCGACCTCCCACCACTGTCTGAGTGAGTAGGTTTCGATGAAGTGACGTTCGTCGTGGACATGGAAGCCGTGGTGAATAGCTTGACCCTTGACTTCCGTGATGAATCCTGCGAGATCGATGGTAGACACGGTTAAAGCCTATGGTCTTCTCGGCAGACCCAATGACAAGTCCGTGCTTGGCGACAGTGACGGCAGCTTGAGGCCCGGTCTTGGCGAGGTCCACACGGACACCCTGAGAGTTCGTGGAGCAACGTTGGCACATCGCGTTCGATGCTGCGCAGCTCGCTGGGGGAGAACCAGTGGATCCGGGACTGCGTGAGATAGAAAATACCGGCTCGTAATCCAGGTTGTTCTGCGTGAGCGAGGCTGAGACCGACAAGATCACCTCCGGATAGGGTTAGATCAACGATTGAATCTCCGTCCGAGAGGAAGGGCCCCCAATCGATCGACCAAGAAGAGATCGTCGCGGTGCCATGACGCAGTGTTGGTGCTGCACGTAGATGTGAGCTAAGTAGTTCCTGGTATTGCCCGATGCTTTGCATCAGCCGTTCAGCTCGTAAGGCTGGTAACCAGTCAAGATCGCTTACGAGAAGCGGTAGTCCCTGCGCTGCTCGTTCGAGCAGCAGTCTGCGTAGTCTACCGACGCTTCCCATCGGTGCCTCCGCTGTCGCAAGCAGTAGTGGGCAGTGGCGAAAGTCGGTCAGGTGGCGGCTCACTATGGCATGGCGAATGTTTCTTGAGGGAGCAGACAGATCGACCTGTGGGGATCGATAGCGTGGCTTCTCCGTGCCTGCTACAACTCGAGGAACTGGAGGAGCCAGAGTTGTGGACAACTGTGTAATCCCGTGGTATTCGCTCAGCTGATCGAGTAGCGCGCCTACTCGATCTCGGGATGCGAGAGCAACGATCAGGTGGTCGCGGGCTCGGGTGGTGGCGACGTACCAGCGTCGGCGTTCCTCGAGCAACTCCTCCTCTCGTTGAAGTTCAGTGATCCATGAGAGATGACCAGAGCGCTCGTCTTGGAGCTTGAAAGCGATGCCGCGGCGTGGGTCGATCACGAATGGCGGCGTCGGTCGAGGGCTTCGATCAAGGTCGATCACGATCGTGATCGGCCACTCGAGACCTTTGGAGGCGTGTACGGTTACCAACGAGATTGAATCCTCTGCCTCTACTGGTGGGCGCGCGATACGCGCTCCATCGCTGATAGCAAAGCGCAAATAGCTGATGATATCATTGGTGTCAAAGCCCCTACTCGCGCGTTCGTCGACCAGATCAAGGAGGGCAATCCAATCCGCGCGGCGTCGCTCAGGATGGTTCAGTCCACCCAGAATTTCGGGGTAGAGGAGAATGTCACCAGCCATCGCGAGCTGGCCACTTGGTGAGAGGCTGGTGGGAGAAAAGGGCAGCCGGGTAAGGGGTTCGAGACGCGGGTCCTCGCCGAGCTGGCGACGTAGAAAGTCGAACCACGAACTCGATTGATCCTTTACCTCGCCGAGTTGTGCGAGTTCGACATCGCTTAAGCCAACCATTGGGGAACGCATAAGCGCGATACAGGAGAGATCCTCATGAGGATTCGCGCAGAACGAGAGGATGGTCAGAGCGTCCAATGACTCCTGACTAGCGAGGAGCCGACCCCCGCCGACGATATTGGCAGGGAGTTGTAACCGTTGGAGCTCTTCAGCGACCCGGTCTAACATGTCCCAACTGGCCGAGATGATCGCGATATCTTGGGGCTTGACCTGGCGTAGAGTACTGTTCAACGGGTCGACGATCTCAAAGGGTTCTTCAAGAAGGTCGAGAATCCGATTGCCGATCCGTTCGGAGAGGAGTCGTCGACGTGCCGCCATGGTGGCATCGCTCGTCTCGTCAACTACCATAATTTCGATCGGTGGGCGTGGGTATCTCGTAGTTCGTATCGGACGGAGGGCCTGGTAGTCGGGGATGAGTTTCGTAAAGGTATTGTTCACCAGCTCCACGAGTTCAGGGACGGTGCGGTAGTTCTCATCGAGGGTGACGTGTTCTTGGCTCCGGGCAATCTGTTGAGCGAAGAGTTCTGGATCAGCGCCACGGAAGCGATAGAGCGACTGTTTTGGGTCACCCACTGCGGACAGGGTGGCGTTGCGGCCGAGCCGAGCGAGCAACTGATACTGGAGAGGGCTGATGTCTTGCACCTCATCAACCAGGATTGCCCGCCATCGATCTGCGAGTTCTGCGCTCACCATCTCGTTCTTGAGCGCCGTGAGTGCATGTGTCTCAAGGTCGGCAAAGTCGACGATCCCCTGTGCCCTCTTGAGATCTTGGAGTTGAGTGGCCACAATCTCAACTGCATCACGAACAGCGCTGAGTGCCGCCTGGTGTTGTTCATCAGTATCACTCCAACCAATCCGCACATAGTCGGGGAGTTCCTTGATCTGCTCCTGCAGTATCCGGAGGTCTTCTTTCACGAGGTCGTACTCCCCAGTCAGCCAGTTTCTTGCCGAACCGCCTCTACGATTGAGCGTCGAGAGCACCTCCCAACCCTCGTTGTCTCCCTGGCGCAGCAACCTCAGCCCGCGAAGTGCTGCGAGCCTGTTCTGTTCGATCAGGTCAGTCGAGCGCAGAGCCTGATGTCGTTGCAACGCCGTCTCGAGCTCCAACCAAGGGCCGGTTTGGATGGCGTCGAGTCGGGCAGCTTGAATGGCGGCTTTGATGGCGGCGACATCTACCGCGGCGGCACTTCGGAAGCGTTCGAGATCCTTGAGGCAGTCGGTGACGAAGGACTTGAGCGTGGCGTAGTCTAGGAGCTCGTAGCTTGCGGGGGGGACCTGTTCGAGAAGGCGAGGCATTTCAAGTGAGAGCAACTGGCGGTAACTGGTCTCATCCACCACTTCAAAATCGAAGTCGAGTTCGGACTCGATCGGGAATTCAGTGCAGATATGTTGGCAGAGGGAGTCAATGGTGCCGATTGGAGCAACTTCGACCTCGAGAACCCGAGGGTCATTGGCGCGATAGCGTTCACGCATCTGTATGAGAATGCGGTGGCGAAGCTCAGCCGCAGCTCGCACGGTGAAGGTGACCGCGACGATGGAGAGGGGGTGCAACCCAGCCTCAACATGCGCAAGGTAGCGAGCGGCCATGGTCTGGGTCTTTCCGGTCCCAGCACCTGCTGAGATCGCGACGTCCCCGCTGCTAGTAACGGCTTGGCGTTGACGGTCACTCAGTTCCACGATTGGCTCTGTCTACACCGGGAGATGGTGATAACACCAAGGAGTGGGGAAAGTCGTGGTGCGGCGGGCCACAGGAGCTGGACTCTATCCGGCATTTCGGCTCGCAATTCGACAGGTTTGTGCAAAGTCGCAGTAGGTGCAGGCCTTGCGGTCGGTGTCCGGGGCGACTGAGAAATCGCCAGCCTTGAGACGCGTGAGCAGCCGGAACGCGGCCTGCTTGGCGGGTTCCTCACCCTTAGTGATCCCTGGTGCCTTGACGAATTTGCTGCGCTTCACGAGACAGTACTTCGCGCCTACGACATGTCCGTAGTTGCTTTCGACAAGCTGGGTATAGACGGAGAGCTGCACGTCGACTTTGAGACGACCTTCGGTATCTTGGATGCCCAACGGTACTGACTTTGAAAACTTATAGTCGATGATCGTGTAGTCGTCAGGTCCAACTTGGTCGAGGCGGTCGATACGTCCTTGCACCGGGATGTCATACCAATTACCGTGGAGTTCGAGCTCGACCTGGGTTCCCAATGGGGCCGGCGCAAACTCTGGATTTGAGACCAGCGCCACCAGTTGTTTGGCGATCTCGGCGCGAATAGGCAACCAGTTCGGTGTGGACCGCGTCAACACCGTCGGGGCACAATCCTCCAGCATCTCCTCAAGACCAACGAGCGACACTGGATTGGTCTCTTGGGGTAGCTGTTCCAGGAGTGTATGCACTAGCTGTCCAAGCATCCGGGAGTCGGGTTCGTTTGTCGCGTTATCGGGGGACGGGATGTGCAGTCGGTGCTTCACGAACCACCGGAATGGACACTGACCGAGATCCTCGAGCTGGGTAGCTGAGAGTGGTCGGAGGTTGATGGGGCCAGTCATGCCAGAGAAGGTTGATGGTTCGAGGTTGCGAAGGCGCGCTTGCTCGATCGACAGCGCGCGGTTCAATCGGTCGCTGATCTTGGAATGTTGAGAGTCAAAATACGTCCGTTCCACCGGGAGCACTCCATAGGCTGGCGGTGCACTGTTCGGGTGGAGTTCAAGTTCTTCCAGGAGCAGGCTCGCCAGCGTGCGTTCGTTCGCGATGCGTTGCGGCGCGGTGATGATGAGCTCTTCGGTTGCGGTACGCAACATCGCTATCGCTTGTGCGCGTTGCCACTGGACGAGCTCAGCAGTTGGGGGTAGCCCCTGGACTCTGTCGCGTACGGCTAACGGGAGTAGTGGGTTGTTTGGGAGCTCAGGTGGGAGATGACGATCGACAGCGCCCAAGACGAAAACGAGTCGGTGGCGATCGATTGGTTGGCCGGTGTTGGCTATCGTGATCCCTCCTGATCTCGATCCCTCTGCGAGACGGATAGAGCCAAGGCGATCGCGAATCACGTCGAGAAGCTGAGGTATGCCGGCCATCGCAATATCTGATGGTGTCAATTGCTGCACCTGCACGAACAGCTCCGCTACGACTGCTTGGTCGATGGGGCTGGCCTGGGCGCTCATCGCTGGATCAACAGTCATTTGATCGACTAGCATCGATAACCACTCAAGGACACCATCCCAGGTATCGGGTAGAGTTTGGTCGGCGATGAGGCTGGCTAACAACCGACTTTGACGGACTGATCCAGCCACGTAACCGAGCTGGAGGAGGTCGAGAAGTTCGAGGATGTGGTGACCGAGGATGGTACGGGCTGCCTGCCGTTGCCTGTGGACAACGATAGGCAGCCGATAGGCGAGGCTGTAGTGGCCCAGCGCGCGGTAGTAGTGGCGGCTGTTGGGAACATAGATGATGGCATCGTTCATCCCGATCTCACCAGTATGGAGGCGAGCGAGAATCTCGGCGAACGTCCATGCGACTTCTTGGTCGGGATCTGTGAAGCGGTAGACCTGCGTAGCCACGGCGGGCTTGAGATGGTCGTCAGGGTGACCTTGCAGGCGAAAGCCGTGTCGAGTAAGCCCTTCGATCATTCTGGCACTCGTGGGATCTAGCTCGGGTGAGCGCCAGTCGGCTATCGTGACGAGTGCATGATCGGTCGCGCCCAACGCCAACCCGTCGATCTCGGCGGATGATAGGAGGCCAAAGCCGAGTCTTGCGTGCGTCCAACGTTGCTCGTCAGGGGTCTGTGTGTTGTCGGGGTAGTGATCTCGATAGTCAGACAGGAGGCTAGCCATATTTCTGCCGTGATAGCCGGCCTCTGCCAGGGTTGAAGCGGCAATATCGAACCGATCAAGCTCTATGAGCGTAGCCTTGACCTGTTCTCGGCGAGTGGCACGGATGTCAGTGCGCGTTTTGAGCCATTGGTCGAGTTGTCGCGACCTAGATAGGGTGGCGGAGGACCGATTGATGAGCGTGTGTGTGCTCGCCGCACGGTCATCATCTTCAGCGACCAGGGCTACCGTTCCCGGTCGTTTCACGGTGCTAGCCACGTCGTTCACGTATGCCAGTGTAGAGTTCATCTTGCCCACCCGAGTGTAGGCTTCTGAATTTGCGCGCCCCCTCCATGCGTTGTAGCGTGCTAGGACGGCCAGCACTGGCATCGCGAGCACCCACCAACCAAGAGGACCGGCTTGCGCCAACGGCCAGCCAACCTCTCGATCGAGGCCGTTCTTGATGACAAGAAGCCAGTAGCTAGTCGATCACAGTTGTGGATGCTGGTTCGATTTTACCGTTCGTGCCGCGCCCGTTTGCCGCTATCTTTGTCGGGCTCTTGCTTGTTACGGGTGGCTCCGCTATCTCCATTGCGTTGCGGGTAGCCTGCCCCATTGTTGTCAGCAAGCCTGTGAGTTCGGCAGGGATGACGAACTTGGTGGAGGGGGATTGGGCAATCTGGCGTAGGGTCTCGAGGTATTGGAGGGTCAACACGTTGGCGTCCGAACGCGATGCGTTGGTATTGACTGCATCGAGAGCATCGGAGAGGCCCTGAGCCCTTAACTTGGCAGACTCTCGTTCGGCCTCTGCGGCAAGAATTGTCGCTTGTTTCTGTCCTTCGGCTGCCAGTACCGCAGCCTGCTTTTGACCTTCGGCAACGGTGATGGCAGCTTGTTTCTGCCCTTCAGATTCAGTGACGACTGCTCGTCGAGTTCGCTCTGCTGACATCTGGCGAGTCATTGCATCCTGAACAGCCGGGGGTGGATTGATCTCACGTACCTCAACATTGGAGACCTTGACGCCCCAGCGTTCGGTAACTTCATCTAGCCGCAGACGCAACAGCGAGTTCATATCCTCGCGGCGGGAGAGAACATCATCGAGCGACATGTCACCGACGACACTCCGGAGAGTCGTTGCGGCGACGTTTAAGGCAGCGCCAGAGAAGTTCTGAACAGCGACGACCGATTGCACCGGGTCAACCACCTGGTAGAACATAATGAAGTCGATTGAGATTGGGGCGTTATCCTTGGTGATCGCAGTCTGGTGCGGAATCTCAAAATACTGCTCACGAAGATCTACTAAATTCAAGCGATCGATCACTGGGTTGATCAGGAGCAGCCCCGGGCCCTTGGAGCCAATCGAGCGACCGAGTCGAAAGACCACCACCCGCTGGTACTCCTTCAAAATCTTGATCGTCCTAGTGAGGACAAGGAGAAGAATGACAAGGACGATGAGGATGATTATGCCTGCGGTAATCATGATGTTTCCTTTCGGTTGACCCCTTGCGGAGCCTCTGGGATGACGTGCAACTTTAAGCCGTCGATGCGCGTCACAAAGACGGTAGTGCCAATCTCGATGGGTTCGTCAGAATCATTCTCAGCAGACCAACCCTTGCCAGCGATTTGGATGGTTCCGACTGGGTCTAGCCGTGAGGTAGCGACTCCTGCGGAGTCGAGAAGTTTTGCATATCCTGGAACCACCTCTTTGGAATGGTATTGGGTCGATCGCAGCCCTCGAACGCCAGCCAACAGGACAGCGATGACCGCGACAAACAGGAGTACCACCAAACTCCACAAAATGGCCGCCAGCGAGGAGTGTGAGTGGCTCAACATGAGGGTTAGGAGAACACCCGCAGCCATACCGATCGACGCGGTGACGATTGACCCATGCGGTCCAACGTGCATGCCAACCAGGACAAGCACCCCAACTGCGATGACTACTACGATGACAGTGGCAACCATAGAACCTCTATTTACTTGACATCATTCTACCACATGTCAATGTCTATGTTGAGTCAAGGAGGTGCGTACCTCGACCACGACGCAGCTCTTGACCGACGGTCGGGGGTTGGTGGCGAATCGAATGCTATCCCGGCACATCGATGAGTTGTCCATCGTGGGGGGAGGGATCGGAGCCCCTTTCGCACGTTGCGTGCCAGAACAACCGCCATCGACAGAACGGATGTGAAGAGCGGGGGAACGGACGCGATAGCGGCGACTATTGACGAGTTTTTGCCAGTCGCAGGGTAAGGGCTACAAGTTTGTGCTAGCTTCGATTTGGTAGGCAGGGTTGGCAGGCCCAGTTTGTGGCTTGCCTGCCTGTACGAAGAGGTCCCTGTGAAGGAGGATGAGTGCGCGTAGAAGTAACGGTGAACGGACAACAGAGGACGGCTGACGTTGAACCAAGGACGCTCCTGGTTCATCTTCTGCGAGAGGAGTTTGGACTCACAGGTACCAACGTCGGCTGTGATACCTCATCCTGCGGGGCGTGCACAGTATTGCTCGACGGGGAATCGGTAAAGTCATGCACCGTCTTGGCAGCCCAGGCTGATGGACGAGAGGTAACCACGATCGAGGGGTTAGCCTCGGCTGATGGCGCGCTCCATCCACTCCAACGAGCGTTCCAGGAAAACCATGCCCTTCAGTGCGGTTATTGCACGCCAGGTATGGTCATGGTCTCGATGTCTATTTTGGCTGAGAACGACACTCTCGATGAGGCGACTGTGCGAGAAGGCCTCGAGGGCAACCTTTGCCGTTGCACCGGCTATCACAACATAGTGAAGGCGGTACTCGCCGCCAAGGAAGAGATGGGGGCCCAACTATGACGATGACTGATCCCACCCAGCAGGAGCATATTATCGGTAAGCGACGGGTTCGGCGGGAAGATCCTAAGCTCCTTTCAGGTGAGAATCGCTTTGCTGATGATCTTGTAGTCCCAGGAGCGCTCCATCTCGTCCTTGTTCGCTCACCGCATGCTCATGCCCGTATTCGCAGGATCGATGTCGGCGCAGCTCAATCCATGCCTGGAGTGGTGGGGGTCTATACCGCACAGGATCTGCAAGCGGAATGGGCTGGCCCGATGCCATGTGCTTGGCCTGTCACTCCAGACATGAAGAGTCCAACCCACTATCCGCTTGCGGGGGAGTTTGTGCACTACGCGGGCGAAGGTGTGGCCGCAGTGGTCGCACGATCTCAGGTCGAGGCGGTCGACGCTGCGGGTGCGGTGATCGTGGAGTACGAGGAGTTGGCACCGGTGCTCGATCTCGAGGACGCGGTCAGGGATGCGGCGTTGGCTCACGAGGAACTCGAAAGCAACGCAAGTTTTGTGTGGACACTCGAACCAAACTCTGAGGCGGTCGATGCGGCTTTTCGTGATGCTGCAGTAACGATCAGCGAACGCTACGTACAGCAACGCCTTATTCCTGCTGCGATGGAGCCTAGGGCCATGGTGGTCGTTCCCTCTCCAATGGGTGGTGATTTTACGGTCTATTCATCGACGCAGATTCCCCATGTCCTTCGTGTCATGTTAGCGCTCACCGCTGGGATCCCTGAAACGAAGCTCCGCGTGGTGGCACCTTCGGTTGGGGGTGGGTTTGGTTCAAAACTCGATGTTTATGCCGAGGAGCTTTTGTGTCTCGCTCTTGCACGTCGTCTTCGCCAGCCGGTTCGCTTCACGGAGGAGCGAGGGGAGGGCACGATGGCCACGATTCATGGCCGTGGGCAGGTCCAGTACATGGAGTTGGCTGCGGACGCAGACGGAAAAGTGAGGGGCATCCGAGTCAAGCTTCTCGCCGATATGGGCGCCTATCTCCAACTGGTCACCCCTGGCGTTCCGCTTCTTGGCGCCTTCCTCTACCATGGCGTCTACGACGTCGGTGCCTACTCGTTCACCTGCACAGGTTTGTTCACTAACAAGACGCCGACGGACGCCTATCGTGGAGCGGGGCGCCCCGAAGCCACCTACGCTATCGAGCGAGCGATGGATTCGTTAGCCCGCAAGTTGGAGATGGATCCGGCAGAGTTGCGACGTCGGAACTTTATTGCCGCCGAGAAGTTTCCCTATGAGTCTGTTGCAGGACTGGTGTTCGATTCAGGTTCGTACCAGGAGAATCTTACCAAGGCACTCGACGCGGCTGACTACGGACAGCTGCGAGCAGAACAACAACAACGCCGTGCGGCGGGGAGTCCACGTCGACTTGGCATCGGCGTCTCTTGTTATGTCGAGATGTGCGGACTCGCTCCATCTCGTGTACTCGCGAGCCTCAATTACGGAGCCGGTGGGTGGGAGGCAGCGACGGTGCGTATTTTGCCGACCTCGAAGGTACAGGTGGTCACTGGCACTGCTCCTCACGGCCAGGGGCACGAGACGAGCTGGTCGATGATCGTGGCGGACAAGCTCGGTATCTCGCCAGACGATGTGGAGGTACTGCATTCCGATACCTCCATCGCACCGTATGGGATGGATACTTACGGTAGTCGTTCGCTCTCCGTGGGTGGTACAGCGGTGTACTTGGCGACCGAGCGAGTCATCGAAAAGGCCATGAAGATCGCAGCGCATCAGATGGAGGTAGCCGAGGAGGATCTTGAATACGTTGGAGCAGCGTTCCGTGTCAAAGGATCACCAGAACAACAGTTGCCTCTCGCCGCGATCGCCTTCGAGGCGTTTACAGCCCACAACCTGCCAGATGGAGTCGAGCCAAACCTCGAAGCCTCCATCAGCTGGGATCCTCCGAACTTCACTTTCCCAAATGGGACGCACATTGCGGTGGTCGAGGTCGATGAGGAGACGGGCCGAGTGGAACTCGTGCGCTACATAGCGGTCGACGACTGTGGCAATCAAATTAACCCTCTGATTGTGGAGGGTCAGATCCATGGCGGCATCACCCAGGGTGTGGCGCAGGCGCTCTACGAGGAGGCGCTCTACGATGGATCGGGCCAGCTCTTGAATGCGTCGCTAGCTGATTACCTTGTGCCCTCCGCCTGCGAGGTGCCAAGTTTTGAACTCGCCTCTACGGTGACACCATCTCCAACCAACCCACTTGGAGTCAAGGGTGTTGGGGAGGCGGGCACGATCGGTTCTGCCCCAGCCGTGATCAATGCAGTGGTGGACGCACTTTCTGACCTTGGCATCACTAACTGCCCGATGCCGGCGACCCCGGAACGGGTCTATCAGCTCATCCAACAGGCAAAGTCAGAGTAACACCGATACCAAGAGAAGGGAAGAACATGTATCCATCAGTTTTCGATTACGCGAGAGCGACCACAGTCGCAGAGGCGATCACGATGCTGGCAGACGACGAGGATTCCAAGGTGCTTGCGGGGGGTCACTCGTTGTTGCCGCTCATGAAGCTGAGATTGGCGACCCCATCGAAGCTGGTTGACATCGGACGGATTGCCGAACTCTCCTATGTCCGCAAAGACGGAGATCAGATCGCTATTGGAGCGCTGACTCGCCATCGTGACGTGGAGACCTCGGAGTTGCTTGTACGAGAAGTCCCGGTTTTGGCTAGGGTGGCTGGGCAGATCGGAGATCCCTCTGTCCGACACGTTGGAACTATTGGGGGCTCGACCGCGCATGGAGACGGTGCCGCAGACCTTCCGGCTGCTCTGCTGGCGTTGGGTGCAACCATGGTCGCTGAGGGCCCTTCTGGGCGGCGGACCATTGCAGCTGCGGATTTCTTCAAAGGCTTCCTCGAGACGGCACTTGCGCCGGATGAAATTCTGACTGAGATCCGTGTGCCGACTGGGTTCACGAAGTTTGCCTTTCAGAAGTTCAACCGTCGCGCCCAGGACTGGGCGATTGTTGGGGTCGTTGCCGTGCGTAATGAGCGCACCAACATTGGGTTTATCAACATGGGGGCGACTCCACTGCGAGCAACTGCTGCTGAGGAACGTGTAGCTGCAGGTGCGAATCCTGAAGAAGCGGCTGCCGTCGCTGATGAGGGGACGTCGCCTTCTGCAGACATCAATGCCAGTGTCGATTACCGACGTCATCTCGCACGGGTGCTCGTACGGCGGGCTTTGGTCGAACTTGGTTGAGTCTCGGACGGATCAGCTCGGGATTACAACGCCCGACAAGTTAGCTTTAGGGTTGTCGGGCGTCGACTATCTCGCCGATTCGAAGATCGCCACGGCGGCGTTTCTAGCACTGTCGCTTGAGAAACCGCTATTGCTTGAGGGCGATGCGGGAGTGGGCAAGACCGAACTTGCCTTGGCGTTGTCAAGGCTCTTTGGGAGCGACTTGATCCGGTTACAGTGCTACGAGGGGATTGATGCCACCCAGGCCGTCTATGACTGGGACTATGCCAAACAGTTGCTGCATCTACGCGCCACAGAGGCGGTAGGCGTACAGGCGGATCGTACGTCACTTGAGGCCGAACTCTACGAGGACCGCTATCTTATAGAACGCCCACTACTCCGATCCCTGGGCTATACCGATCCGGCTCGCCCACCGATCCTCTTGATCGACGAGTTGGATCGAGCTGACGATGAGTTTGAGGCGTTCTTACTAGAACTGCTTTCAACCTTTGAGATCACGATTCCAGAGCTTGGGACGCGAAGGGCACTCGTCAAGCCTGTCGTAATTCTGACCTCCAATCGAACCCGTGATCTTCATGATGCCCTTAAACGCCGATGCCTGTACCTATGGGTAGATCATCCTAGCTTTGAACGTGAGGTTGATATCATTCGGCTACGTGTTCCGGAAGCGAGTGTGACACTGTCTGCACAGATTGGCGCGATCGTCCAGGAGTTTCGACAACAAGGTCTGGTGAAGCCTCCTGGGATCGCGGAGGCGATCGATTGGGCGAGCGCCTTGACTCTATTGATGGCCGTTGAGGTCACTCCACAATGGCTGGAGATGACGCTTGGCACCGTGATTAAGTATCGTGAAGATGAGCAGAGAATCGATGCTCTCGGTTTGGGAACGCTCATAGAGCGAGCGTTCTCTCGGCTCGGTGAATGAAGCCAGAGGAGTTGATCGCAGGGTTCGTTGAGTTGCTGAGGGCCCGCGGGCTTAGGGTCCCTCTATCGAGCACCCAGGATCTGTTGAGGGCGCTGGCTCTCGTCGGAATGGATGATGCAACGCACGTTCGTGAGGCGGCGCGCGCGACGTTGGTCAAGTCACACCAAGATGATGAGCTATTCAACCGAGCCTTTGGAGAGTATTTTTTTGGTATCGGCGTGGAAGAGGCAGCTCCGCGACAGGTCACAGTAGGGTTTGATTCCCAGGAGACACCGGAGGGTGAAGAGGGCCAGGACGATGAGGTCCAACGAGTCGTGCGTTACTCCGCCGTCGAACGCCTTCATGTCGCCGATCTACGCTCGCTTGAGCCTGGGGAACGTCGCGATGCATTCTGCCTCATCGATCGTTTCAAGTTTGCACCGCCTCTACGGCGGAGCTATCGCTTGACCAAGAGTCGTAAGCCCCAACGGCTCGACCTCTCCCAAACACTCCGTCTCGCCATCGGGACCGGTGGCGAACCCGTCCGGCGCCGGTTTCGGAGCAAGGGATGGCGTTGCCGTCGGCTCCTCTTTCTCGTTGACGTCTCCGGTTCCATGCACACCTACGCTGAGGGGCTCTTGCACTTTGCATGGGCATCCCAGCGGGCCTTAGGCGACGTGGCAGTGTTTACTCTTGGCACTCGCTTAAGTAATATCACCCGAGCGCTACAAGCCAATGACCCCGATCGAGCGATGGCACAGGTCTCTGTCATGGTAGAGGACTTCGCGGGCGGTACCAGATTGGGTGAGTCGCTGGCGATGTTCAATGTTGCGCAGGGCGGTCGTTCGCTCGCGCGTGGGGCCATCGTAGTGGTCTTCTCGGATGGTTGGGATCGAGGTGACCCACAGGTCATGGAGGAGGCGATGGCGCGGCTCTCGCGCCTTGCTAAGACGATACTCTGGGTGAATCCATTGGCTGCAGCTGCTGACTACGCACCGTTGGCCCGTGGAATGGCGACCGCTTTGCCCTACATCGACGCCTTGTTGCCGGGTGAGAGTGTGCGTTCTTACGAGCATCTCGTGAAGGTAATCTGTAGTGAAGGAGTGCTCCAATGATCGAGGTAGTTGATCGAGTGTTACGGTGGAGAGCCGAGGGGAAGCGCTACGCGCTCGCCACCGTCGTCGCGGTCGAGGGATCAGGACCAAGAGAGCCAGGCGCGATGATGGCGGTGAATGAGGACGGCGAAGTCGTTGGCTCGGTGTCGGGAGGATGTGTTGAGGGCGCTGTCGTCTCCGAGGCGCTGTTGCGGATGGATGCCCCAGAACCCGTACTCCGAAGCTTCGGGATTCTCGGGACCGAGACACCTAGACAGGCGACCACATTGGCCTTCGGATTCTCCGATGATGAGGCGGTGGCCGTCGGCCTGACCTGTGGTGGTACGTTTCACATTCTGGTGCAACCGGAGCCTCCGAGCTATCTTGATCGGCTGGCTATGGCGCTCAGGGAGGATGCCCCTTTTGTAATCGCAACGGTCTACTCGGTGAGCGCGGATCTTGACTCCTATTTTATTGATGAAAACCGTGATGTTGCCCTACCCACAGTTGGTTCTTCGATACTGATACTTGGTGACGGCGAGGTGCTAGGAAGTTTGGGCAACGCCGATCTGGATCGGGTTGTCGCGAGAGATGCCGCTGGGGTGCTGCAGCAGGCGCAGGGGACGAGGCGCGAGTACGGTCGAAGGGGCCAAGCGCGTTCGCGGGAAGTTGCCGTGGTGATGGCGGTCTCTGCGCGACCGCCAAAGATGTTGATTTTTGGTGCCGTCGACTTTAGTGATGCGCTCGCGCAGGCTGCAAAGTTGTTGGGCTACCATGTTGTGGTGGTCGATGCGCGGGCAATTTTTGCGACCAAGGAACGCTTTCCAAGGGCTGATGAGGTCGTGGTTGCCTGGCCGAACGATTACCTCGCCAAGTGGGGTGCGTCCCTTGCCGAGCGTGATGCTATCTGCATTCTGACTCACGATCCCAAGTTTGATGTACCAGCGGTCGAGGCAGCGCTTGCGACGCAAGCAGGCTATGTCGGCGTGATGGGTTCGCGGCGCACACAAGCCGATAGAGTGAACCGACTCGTCGCCCAGGGAATCACTGTGGAGGAGATTCGCCAACGTGTCTGTGGTCCCATCGGTCTTGATATCGGTGCAAGGACGCCTCAAGAGACTGCTGTCTCAATACTTGCTGAGATTGTGGCGCGACGTGAGCGTCGCCGTGCTGGTTCGCTCTCTGAAAGTGTGGGCCCAATTCACAGCGAAGGAGCGATGACCTGGTGAGCTTGGCGGATGAGGAGCTGAGGTCTACTGGGCTTGTGGTCCTCACCGCTGGCTTCGGGAGTCGCTTCGATCCCTCCGTTCGCAAGCTGCTCGCTGAGATTCACGGTCGCCCAATGGTGACTTGGGTTCTCAATGCTGTCGCCGAAGTCCCTGCTGCTGCTCACTTTGTGGTCACTCAGGATGCAGCTATTCAAGAGTTGTTACCCCGAAACTTCATCGAGCTTCGAAATCCGCGACCTCAGGATGGTCTTGCGAGTTCCCTTGCGATAGCTCTTGACAAAGCTACCGCCGTTGGCCTAGATGCCGTTACCGTTGGACTGGGCGATCAACCGTTCATCCCAAAAGAAGCATGGCAAAGGGTTGCGGCCACTCGAACCAGCGGTGTCGCCATTGCGACCTATGCTGGTGTGAGGGCGAACCCTGTTAAGCTAAGGTCGGCGGTCTTTGGGCTGCTTGAGCGCCGTGGAGATGTCGGTGCGAGGTCGATTTTTGATCGCGTTGAAGCCGTCGAGGTCCCGTGTCCGGGAGATCCCTTCGATGTCGATACTCGCGATGACTTAGAGCAGGCGCGGGCCGTGGAGAGGAATCAAAATGGAGATTGTCAACGAATTCATAGTCCCGGTTGGAGTCGATCGAGCGTGGGAGATTCTGACGGATCTTGAGCGAATCGCGCCGTGTCTTCCAGGGGCCACACTTTCGTCAGTCGAGGGTGATGAGCATAGAGGTTCGGTGAAGATCAAGGTGGGTCCCATCACAGCGAACTACTCGGGTGTCGCACGCTTTGAGTCTAAGGACCTAGAACACCGAATCGCTGTACTGCGCGCGGAGGGGCGGGAGACCAAAGGGCAGGGTAATGCTAGCGCGGTCGTTACTGCTCGCTTAATTCCGGAGGGAGACGAATCGACTCGAGTTACGGTCGATGTCGATCTGACCATCGCTGGCCGGGTTGCTCAGTTCGGACGAGGCGTTCTCAATGAGGTTTCAGAAAAACTGATGGGTGAATTTGCTGAGCGGTTGGCTGCGCTGATCGGTCAGAGCGAGTCTGGGGTGGTCGAAGAGGTAGAGGCTTCTGGGAGGCAAGAGGAGCTTCATGTAGCGGAGGAGCCCCAAGAGCTCAATGCTGTACGGGTCTTGGCGAAGCCGATCATGAAGCGGCTTGCGCCGATCGCTGCGGTACTCATCGTCGTCGCAGTTTTGGTTCGTCGACGTGGACGACAGCGCGTCTGAAACCGAGTGGGCTACGACTGCAGATGATCGCGCCTGGGTAGAGCAACAACTGGGTCGGGTTGCAGGGATTCCGTTTCGCGCAGCAGTGAGGTCCAAGGCTGGCCGTCCGATCGTTATCGAGCTTGCTTCTTATGATCGCGAGGGAGTCCCGCAGTCTAACTGGTTTTGGTTGGTCGATCGCTCACTGGTCGCTGCAGTCTCTCGACTCGAGTCGCATGGTGGTGTACGTCTGGCTACGGCATCAGTGAAGCCTCGCGCTCTGGACCTGGCTAACGCGAGTTACCGAAGTGGCCGCTCTGGGCTGGCTCATATGCAGGGTCGAGGTGTTGGTGGTGCCCGAGCTGGTGTAAAGTGTCTCCATGCACATGTCGCTTTTTACCTGGTTGGAGGGTTCACCCCGGTCGGAGTATGGGCGATGTGGAGGCTCTATCAATCCGATCGCAGGCTACTTGAGGGTCTCCTCGAGTAGGAGTTGGGTCGAATCGATAACGAGCGCCCGGATGGCGGAATGGTAGACGCAGGGGGCTTAAACCCCCCGGACCTTTGGGTCATGCGGGTTCGACTCCCGCTCCGGGTACCGCACCAAGGGAATACTATGAGGGGTATATTTGTTGGTGTCACTATCGAGGAAGGGAAGAGATGGCAACTCGTAATTTGACAGCAGCGGACTTCAATGAGACGATCGAGAATAACGGAATCGTTCTGGTAGACTTTTGGGCAGCCTGGTGTGGGCCGTGTCGAGCGTTTGCTCCAGTCTACGATGAGCTGTCTCAGGAACACCCAGACATCGTCTTTGGTAAGGTAGATACTGAGGCTGAGCGCGAGCTCGCTCAGGCATTTCAGATCATGTCAATCCCAACGCTGATGGCCTTCCGTGACCAGGTGTTGCTCTATGCTCAGCCCGGCGCCCTGCCACGGCAGGCGCTTGCCGAGATCATCAGCCAAGTTGAGGCGCTTGACATGGATGAGGTTCGGCGTCAGATCGCTGAACAAGATGCGAAAGCCGAGTAAGGCTGGCTGTTAAGAATGGGGCCGGCGGGCGCTGGCGTGCTGGGTTTGTTAGATCCAGGTGATGAGGTCGCTTACGGACAGATTGGTTCGGGAGGTCTCACGACGCGTTACCAGAGTAACGGGGCCGTGTCGCGTCCTTGGGCGTCTGTCACCAAGTTAGTTACTGCCCTTGCGATACTGGTGGCCATAGAGGAGGGGGCCCTGGCGCGGACATCTCCACTCGGTGAACATCAGCTCCTTGTTGAGGATCTTCTGTCGCACTCGTCGGGTCTGCCCACTGGCGAGGTCGGCGAACTGAGCATGATCGAGCCGTGGCAGGCTCGCCCAGTTTGTACTCCTCACGAGCGACGGATTTACTCTAATATCGGTTATGAGCTGCTGGGTTATGGTCTTGTGAACCAGTCTGGGATGCCACTTCATCAGTATGTAGGAGAGGCTGTCTTGGAACCAGCTGGCATGAAGAGTGCGAGCTACCTTCCCACGGTGCTCACCGAACAACATGTGACAGGTGCAGCTTTTGGACTCGAAGGCACGATCAACGATCTCATCGCTCTGGTGGAGGTACTCTTTTTTCCTTTGATCGTCGCTCCGGAGACACTCAGTGACATTCGCACTCCCTTTGTCCCTGATTTGGCCGGTATCTTACCTGGTTTTGGTCGGCAAGATCCAAATCCGTGGGGCCTTGGAGCTGAACTTCGAGGTACGAAGTCTCCCCATTGGATGGGATCTGCCGTGTCGGAAGAGAGCTATGGTCACTTTGGACAAAGCGGTTCGTTTTTGTGGATCGACCCTATCCAACGAGCTTTCGCAGTCTTTCTAGGGCCAAGACCATTTGGCGCGTGGGCAAGGGATCGGTGGCCAGTCTTGAACAATGCAATCATCGAGGAGCTAGCCTCTTCGTAGCCACTCATTGATCGCAAAGGAGGGTCCGCTATCCTTGTTCGGAGGAGGATGATACGATGACTCGACTTAGTGGTGGCCATGATTCCAACGAAGTATCGGATGGTATACGGGTTAATCCTTTGTATGCTGATGGCCCTGACCATGAAATACCGAAATACCAAATCCCTCCCACCGGGATGAGTGCTCGAGCGGCCTATCAGTTGATCAGTGATGAGATCGATCTGGACGGATCCGCACGTCTCAACCTTGCCACGTTTGTGACGACCTGGATGGAGCCAGAGGCTGATAAACTCTATCTCGAGGCGGTGGACAAGAACATCGTTGATAAGGACGAGTACCCCCAAACTGCGGCGATCGAGGATCGTTGCATTGCAATCATTGGCGATCTATGGCATGCACCCGATCCAGAGAATGTGATTGGAACCTCAACAACTGGTTCCTCTGAGGCATGCATGCTCGCAGGGCTTGCGTTGAAGCGGAGATGGATGGCCAGACGACGGGCAGCGGGCAAGGATGTCGAGCGACCCAACATCGTCTTCAGCTCTTCGGTGCAGGTCGTGTGGGAGAAGTTCGCTAACTACTTCGAGGTGGAGCCTCGCTATGTTCCGATCACCCGCGAAGAGCCGTATCTGACGGCACGTGGTGTCCTTGAGGTGGTCGATGAGCGAACGATCGGTGTAGTCCCAATTCTCGGTGTGACCTACACTGGTATCTACGAGCCTATCGCTGAGATAACTCGGGCGCTCGATGATCTCGCTTCAAGAACAGATCTCGACATACCAGTCCATGTCGATGCCGCGTCGGGTGGGTTTGTCGCGCCCTTCCTCCAGCCGGAACTGGTGTGGGACTTCTCCCTTGAACGGGTCCACTCGATCAATACCTCGGGTCACAAATATGGCCTGGTCTACCCAGGTCTCGGTTGGGTGTTGTGGCGTAGTAAGGATCTTCTACCTGATGAGTTGATCTTCAAGGTCTCCTACCTAGGCGGTGAAATGCCCACGTTTGGTTTGAATTTTTCCCGCCCTGGTGCGCAGGTACTGCTCCAGTACTATAACCTCATTCGGCTGGGTTTTGAAGGCTATACACGCGTGCAGCGCGAGACACAACATACTGCCGCTATCATCGCGGCGGGACTCGATGGTTTCGGGTCGCTATCGGTAATCGCCAGAGGTGAAGCATTGCCGGTTGTCGCATGGACCAAAGCAGCTGATGCAAACCCTAATTGGAACCTGCACCACCTCTCATCGAAGTTACGGGAACGTGGCTGGCAGGTGCCGGTCTATCCCATGCCGGACAACCTATCCGAAGAACTCATCATGCGAGCGGTGCTGCGCAACGGCTTCCGAGGCGACATGGCAACGTTGTTCGTTGATGATGTCAAGAGGGCCCTTGAGGAACTCGAGGAGCTCGATTCACCCATGCCAACGTCGTCTCACACCAACGGTTTCCACCACTAGCCCTGGCCGCTGCTATGTTGTGAGGATGGGCAGTCCGGCTAGTGCCCATAGGATGCTGTGTCATACTGGAGAGGCAGGCAGTCGTGGTCGTGCATGGGGATCACGCAGCAACACCGCTCCCCATGGAGGATGTATGCGAGACGAAAACAGTACACCGCAGACGATGGGACAGGAGTCGATCCCGACGCGAGTTCTAGGGGACATCGGCTCAATTAAAGCGCTTGCACATCCGCTGCGGCTTGCGCTGATTGACCTGTTGGGTCAGCATGAGAGCCTTACGGCAGCAGATGCTGCCCGGGCACTGGGGGCAACGGCGGCCAACTGTTCGTTTCATCTCCGACAGCTAGCAAAATATGACTTTGTAGAGGCAGTCAAGGTCCCGAGCCGACGTGAGCACCCATGGCGTTTGAAGTATCTCGGTATCACTGTCGCTGACGATGCCGGCGAGCTCACTAACGGTTTCAATGCGCTCGCTGAACAGATGATTGCGACGGTCGTGGAACGGTTCAGGACCTACCGAAGATTCGTGGCCGAGCTGAGCCCGGATTGGCGAGAGGTCAGTGGTATTCATGAAGGCACTGGCTGGCTTACCGTCGATGAGCTGCGCGAACTTGACAGCCTCTTCGGTCAGTTCGCTACGCTGGCGGCTGCACGAACCCATGGATACGAGGTCATACCCGAGGGTGCGCGAATGGTGGATATCGCGAAACTCGTCTCTCCGCTAGATATCCGTGAGGGCGCTTAGATCGACCCTGACGATCGATGAGCGCAGTGGTTGGAGTTAGCTCGTCAATGCGGGTATGAGCATTCGGTGAATTTCGTGACCGAATGCGTAGGCACTCGCTGGGATCAACTGGGTCATAAAGATGACGCTGAGCTGGTCGCGTGGAGCAATGAAGAAGTTGGTGCTCGCCATACCGCCCCATCCGAATTCGCCGTCTAAACCGAAATTCTTTGCTGCGGCTGAATTGGTGACTACGGAGACGCCGAGCCCAAAACCTTTACCTGGTTCGTCGATTGGTTGGGGACGATAACGACAGAGATCGATCGCGTCTGCACCTCCAGGCAGGTGGTTGGTCGTCATGAGGTCGACAGTTCGAGGTCCGAGAATTCTGGCACCATCGAAGGATCCCCTGTGCATCAACATCAAGGCGAAGCGAAGATAGTCATCAACCGATGAATAGAGACCACCACCGCCCATGTCCACAGGGAAGACTCGTCGCTCGGGGACTGGCCCACCAAGACGGTGCATGCCACCACCTTCGGTTTTCAAGTACAGTCCACCAACCTGCTCAAGTTGGTCGGCGTTGACCTCGAAGGTGGTGTCTCTCATTCCGAGAGGCTCGAAGATCTCAGTCTTGAGGTACTCCGAGAGTCGTCTCCCGCTGATGACCTCAACAAGGCGTCCGACCACGTCGGTGGCTACGGAGTAGTTCCATCCATGCCCAGGATCGAAGAGGAGTCCTAGCTGCGCATAGCGGTCCACCAGATCCGCAAGGGTGAGATCATCGGGGAGGTTGAGTTCAGAGGCATGCTGGCGATAAAGTGCATCAAGGATTGTTTGATTGTGGAAGCCGTATGTCAACCCTGCAGTGTGGGTGAGCAAATGCCAGACTCGAACTGGCTCGATGGCTGGGCGATACTCTGGCTCCAGCGTCGATCCCCCGGCGAGGACTCGAATGTTTTGAAACGACGGGATATAGTCACCGACGTTGTCCTGCAGGTCGACACGTCCAGCCTCGGCAAGCTGCAACAGGGCCGTCGAGGTGATCGGCTTGGTCATGGAGTAGATCCGGTAGAGCGTCGAGTCCGTGATTGGAGTCTGGGTAATGGGGTCAGCGAGGCCGTAGTGATGTCGGAGTGCAATGGCGTCGTCACGTGCGATAAGAAGGGCGAAGCCTGGTATTTTGCCGGCATCGACATAGGCTTCGATATGCCGCAGCAGCGCCTCAACCTGGGGCCTATGGAGTCCAGCCTCCTCAAGAGACGTCATCTCAATGGTCATGTGAGGTTCCTTTCCAGGGATACGTGGTGATCATGAACGTTCAGTCTTCAGCATGCCGGGGCCAAGGTAATGACACTGGAACAGCGGCGTGGTGATGGAGAGTAGATCCTCTCGAGGCTCGAGCTCGGCAAGCGACTCTTGATGAACCCGTCGCCAGCGTTCGAGGTCATCGCTGATCACCGACTCACCATGGACGATGACTGGGATCTGTAGCTGGCGCAGTTCGTCCGCGGAGGTTGAGGAGATGGCAACCTCTGGATCGATCGAGAACTCATCGACTGCGTGGCGCGCACGGGTTCGGCGATAAGCGGTCTTTGCGCCACCATCTGAAGTCTTTGCCTCCGATTGCTTGGCGACTGCGATGTGTTCGCCAGCACGCTCAATGGAGACGAGCTTGTAGACAAAACCCACCGTTGGAACACCAGAACCGGTCACGAGCTTGGTGCCGACACCAAAGCCATCAATAGGGGCATCCCGTAGTCGTGCAATCGACGCCTCGTCCAGGTCTCCCGAGACGAGGATCTGAGTTTTTGTTGCTCCGAGCGTGTCGAGCAGGTGTCGAGCAGCGGTTGAGGTAGCGAATGGGTCTCCCGAATCGATACGAATCGCTGCAAGCGATGGTCCGAAAACATCGATCGCTGTGCGTATGCCATTGAGCGTATCGTAGGTATCGACGAGTGCCGTCGTTGCTTCACCCGCGATAGCTAGCTGGGCGCGAAAGGCAGCCGCCTCGCTGTCGTGAGCGAGAATGATTGCGTGCCCCATAGTGCCAGCAGTTGGAATCGAGTATTGCTGGCCGGCGGCGAGGTTAGAGGTTGCTGCGAAGCCTGCGACATAGGCCGCTCGTGCCGCTACGATACCAGCATTCTCGTTGGTGCGTCGAGTCCCCATCTCAATCAATGTTCTACCTCGAGCCGCGAGCGCCATTCGCGACGCAGCCGTAGCGATTGCTGAGTCAAAGTTGAGCGCGGAGAGGAGCAGTGTCTCGAGTATCAATCCTTCGGCAAAGCTCGCCTCGACTCGCAAGACGGGCGAGAAGGGAAAGTAGAGCTCTCCATCAGGGTAAGCGTAGATTGATCCCGAGAAGCGGAAGTTAGCCAGGTATGCACATGTCTCTTTGGAGCAGATGGAGTTACGTCCGAGGTAGTCGAGGTCGGCTTCCCCAAAGGTAAAACCATCCAGAAGTGCAGCGATTCTCGCGGTCCCGGCGATGACACCGTATGCCCGTCCCCCAAGTCCACGTCCAAAAATCTCAAACGTCGCACGCTTTGTGCCAATACCACTCTGCAGCGAGGCTTCGAGCATGGTGAGCTCATACCTATCGGTGAAGAGGGAAGTATGCTCAGCCACGTGAATCGGCAACCTCGAGCGCTAGTGGCGGTGCGAGCACGGTAGCGTCTTTGCCCCTCCTCGCAACCAGCACGAGCATGAGGATGATCGATCCCGCCAGGCTGATCAGTGCAAACACCTCTACGGCATCCCATACACGCGGGACGGCAAGCCAAAGATACTCATCAAAGAAACGTCCGATCGACCAGATCCCGTAGGCGGTGACGGCAAGCGATAATGTTGGCATTCCCCATCGTGGGTAGAGGCGTGAGAGGCCAAGAACGATTGAAAAAGTGATGAGAGTTTCGATCGATTGAAAAATAGGTACTGGAATTCGATAACCAACCTCTCCCGCATACTTCATACCGTACCAAGCGGTGGTCGGATGGCCACCACCAGCGAACATCAGCTGAGGGCCGAGCAATCGACCCATGGCCCAGGCAGCCAACAGTACGGGAGCCGTGACATCGGCGGCTGTCCGGAAGGATATCTCGGGGTTGTACTTGTGGAGCGCATAGAGGGCGACGATGAGACCGCCCGCGATCCCGCCATAGGAGGAGAGGCCGCCCTGCCAGACGGCAAAAACCAAGATTGGGTGCGCGATGTAGTAGCTGATGTTGGCGATACAGTGTACGGTTCGGGCACCCACAACAGCCATAACAATGATCCATATGAATGACTTTTCAAGCCATCTGGTTGAAAGGCCATAGTGGTGAAACCTGCGGCTCAGGTACCAGTAGGCGAACCAAAAAGTGATGCCAAGGCCGAAACCATAGGTGTGGAGAACGAGTGGTCCGATGTGAAAAGCAATAGGTATTGGTCGCACTATGCTCTACCTCCGGTAGCTTCGAGTCGAAATCATTCTAAACCAGTCGCTGATCTATTCGTAGTCAACGGTGCTCAGAGCTGCAGATAGGTGAGCGGTATATCGCTCGCCTGGACGAGGACCGAGGAGATCCATCCTGTAAGTTGACTAATCGCTAGCTGTACCCGCTCATCATCCTCGATGACCTGTTCGTCGATGACACAGGTCGTCTCGTAGGCGACCTCAGCGCTGAGTTCGACCTCCTCAGTCGTGATGTCATAGCTGGTCTCGATGGTGACCCGCTGGAGTTCCATCGGTGCGTTCAAGATGTTCTGCTGTGAGTGGCGCGGTAGGTGGGTGAGGAGCTGTTGGGGCGTCATCGGTAGCGCACTGAGTCCGATGAAGCGAAGGGCTACCTCGATGACGATCTCGATTGGATCCTCAATGCCGTCACCTAGTGTCCAACTGCGGTAAGACCCTTGGCTCCAGGTCGGCCACTCGACGGTGAGGTCGGCACGCACGTGGGGTGGGGAGGCCTCTCCCGGTAGGCTGTAGGAGGTCTCGAAGGTCAGGTCCCCAAGCATCAGGTCGTTATGGAGCTGCTCTTCCAAACCTGCGCGCTCAAGCATCGAAGAGCTGAGGGAGGTTTTGAGCGAAGCTATGAAGCGAAGAAAGAGATGATCGAGCATTCGCATGCTATTGTAGTCGCCCTAGGAGGGTTGGCATGACCGCTAGGCCTCAGGCTCAGCGTCCCCACATCGCGGCGCATCGTGGGGGAATGGGTGAGGAGATCGCCTCGTCGATCGTGGCATTTCGTCGTGCCGCCGTGGATCTTGGCGTGGACTTGGAACTCGATGTCCATCCAACCGAAGATTGCGAACTGGTGGTGTTTCATGACGAGCGACTCGAGCTGACTACGAACCTTGTCGGATCGATTCATGACTACTCGCTCGAGGAGCTACGCTCGACACTTGATCTGAGTAATGGCATGGCCTCCAACCCAGTCGGGATTGCAACGCTTGGTGAGGTGCTTGCCATCAGTGGCGAGTCAAAGGTTTCTATTGACATCAAGGAGGATCTAGGGCCCGCTTCATGGATAGAGGAGTCGGTAGGGAGGCTGGTGCAGGAGTATGACATGGAGGAAAGGGCAGTGGTTGCTTCGTTCCTTGATCCTCCACTGGCTCGTTTTAGGCGACTTTTTCCTGCGATTCCCACCGCTGCGTCGAGTGCCGAAGCGGTTAGGTGGTACCAGGAATTTCATAGCCGAGTTGGTTCACAACCCCCTTTCCAGGTACTTTCACTCCCGACCACCCTTATGGGAAGCCAATACCTCACTCCCGAACTCGTCGCGTCGGCGCACCACCAAGGACTCGAGGTTTGGGTCTGGACCGTCAATGAGGAGGAGGATCTTCGCCGTATGCAAACCATGGATGTTGATGTCGTAGTGACCGACTACCCAGCGAAAGTATTGGAGTTTTACCGTGGCTAAAGTGATGGTCGCGATGTCAGGGGGTGTTGACTCCTCGGTGGCGGCAGCCTTATTGGTTCGGGAGGGTCATGAAGTTGTCGGTGTTACCCTCAAGCTTTGGGGTGGTGCCTCCGATTCAGGGTGTTGTTCGGTAGCCGATGTCGAAGATGCTCGGTTTGTAGCTCATCAACTCGGCATCAGACACCTGGTATTCAACCTCACCGAGGAGTTCGAGGCTAGCGTTGTGACTCCCTATGTACAGGGCTATCTCGGTGGAGAGACACCGAACCCCTGTATTGAATGCAACCGAAGTATAAAATTTGCTGCATTGGTCGACCGTGCCCAGGCACTCGGATTTGAGTATCTGGCAACTGGCCACCATGCTCGAATCGGTTTCGACCGGGGTGTTCCGCTTATCCGACGAGGTATGGATGTCGCAAAAGACCAGTCCTATGTACTCTCAGTGGTGCCGAAGAGCTCATTGCCTAGTTTGCTCTTTCCCGTTGGGGAGATGACAAAAGACGACGTTCGCAGCATCGCTTCTGAACTTGAGTTGCGCACGGCTACGAAGCCGGATTCTCTAGAGGTCTGCTTTATCTCTCGGCGAGGCGGCAAGGAGAGTTTTCTCTCATCGCGCGGGACACTGCACTCGACCAAAGTAGTCGATACAGTCACCGGAGATGAGTACGATGATGCGAGTCCCTTTGAGACGGTGACGGTCGGACAGCGCCGAAGGATTGGCGGTCTGGGTGACGGGATGCGTCGCTACGTTTTGGCCAAGGACCCTGAGGCGCGTGTTATTCATGTCGGGACGATCGATCGCTTGCAGACCGACAGGCTTGTGGTCACCAACGTAATGGATTACCTGGGTGACGGTTGGCCGCAAGAGGGCCAGATCCAGGGGAGCGCGCACGGAAATACGGTACCTGCAGTCCTGAGCGAGACCGAGTTAGCTTTTCGGACCCCGACTCGTCGTATTGCACCTGGTCAGACCGTAGCACTCTATCAGGAGGATCTTGTGGTAGGGTCGGCCATGGTAGCCATGCCGTTACGGAGCCCTGTCTATGGGTGACCGCATCGATGATCTGCGGTCGCTGCTCGATAGGGCGAGCTATGCCTATTATGCCCTTGATTCGCCGGTCTTGAGCGATGCCGAGTACGACGTGCTCTATCACGAATTGGTGGAGCTCGAGCGCCAACACCCAGAAAGGGTGGTACCGACGTCGCCTACCCAGCGGGTCGGCGCTCCCCCTTTACACCTTTTCGCGCCGGTTGTGCACCAGAGCCCAATGTTGAGCATCGATAACGTCTTTAGCAGCGACGACTTAGACGCCTGGGTCGATCGCGTATCGAGACTTCTTGGTGAAGAGCCAACGCTCTTTGGAGAGCTCAAAATAGATGGCTTGGCTTTGAGCCTGCGCTACGACGGTGGGATCTTGATACAAGCAGCGACCCGTGGAGACGGGAGAACGGGTGAAGACGTTACGGCGAATGTCTATGCGGTAGATGCCATACCTAAACGGATTGCTCATGATGCTCCGCTTGAGGTTCGTGGTGAGATCTATCTGCCGCGTTCAGCTTTCCAGGCGCTCAACCATGATCCAGACTTGAAGGTTCCATTCGCTAATCCCCGAAACGCAGCGGCTGGAAGTCTGCGTCAGAAGAATCCTCGGATTACGGCGAGTCGAGGGCTTGCCTTCTTCGCCTACCAGCTGGAGGAGCCTACCCTCACAGAGACTCATCACGAGGCTCTTGCGTTACTCAGCTCCCTCGGATTCGCGGTGGAGGGGCATGCCGCACTGGTGCAGCGTGAATCGCTTGTCGCGCGGATTCAAGAACTGGATCGAGCGCGAAGCCAACTGGATTACGATACCGACGGTGTGGTAATCAAACTCGACCGGCTAGAGGATCGAAGGCGAATAGGGACGACTTCGCGGGCGCCGCGATGGTCGATTGCTTTCAAGTTTGCTCCTGAGGAGCAGCTAACCCGGTTGTTGGCGATAGAGATCTCCGTTGGTAAGACAGGCAAGATCACCCCCTTCGCAGTGCTAGAACCTGTGGTGGTCGCCGGCTCGACCGTCTCTCGCGCTACCTTGCATAACGCAGAGCAGATCGAACACAAGGATGTTCGAGTTGGTGACCTGGTCGTTGTTCGAAAGGCTGGCGAGATCATCCCGGAGGTGGTTGGCCCGGTACGCGGTGCACGGGTAGAAGAGTTGGAGCGTTACCACTTCCCTGAGTACTGCCCAAGCTGTGGAACGCGCCTGATTCGCGAACCTGGCGAGGCAGACTTCCATTGTCCAAATCGGTTCTGTCCAGAGCAACTTGTGCAGCGGCTCATGCACTTTGGATCGCGCGATGCCATGGATATCGACGGGCTTGGCGAGATGCGGGCGCGGCAGCTCATTGAGCTTGGGTTCGTGAGGATCCCTCCGGACCTGTTCAGTCTTGGACCCAATGAGTTGGGTCAACTCCCCGCGGTTGGTGAAAGGATGGTCCAGCGATTTATGGCGGGGATCGAGGCCGCTCGTGGACGACCACTCCATCGGATTCTTTTTGGACTCGCTATTGACAATGTAGGTGCCCATGTTGCGCGAGTGGTCGCTTCGTCGATGAGCTCCCTGGATGACCTCCTCACTATCACCGTTGAGAGGTTGGTCGCCCTTGATGGCGTTGGCGAGACGGTTGCCCTTTCCGTGGTGGGTTTCCGGGACGACCCCTATGGATCTGAAGTGCTGGCAGGGCTCATCGGAGCGGGGGTGGTTGGACAAGGCGCCACTGATGCAACTCCAGCCGTATCAGAGCAGTTGTCGGGGCTCAGTTTTGTTATCACCGGGAGTTTCCCTGATCGCTCTCGCGAGCAGATTCGCAACTTGATTGTGAGCCATGGTGGCCGTGTAGTAGAGGCTGTCTCCAAGAAGACGGATTATCTTGTTGCAGGTGAGCGCGCGGGGTCCAAGCTCGCTAAAGCGATCGAACTCAGTATCCCGGTCATTGACCTGCAGGGGCTTGGGACAGTCGTCGCATCCCGACAATAGTCGCCAGTGGATGGCCGCTCGCGGAGCGGCGGGCACAACCCCAGGGAGGCGCGCGAGAACATCGTGCCGGTCTTGCTGAGACCCGGCACGAGCCCAGCCTGGGAGAGTGCGAACGCTTCAGTACGCGTCAGTGTAGGCTATAGCTGGATTTGTGGAGCTGGCCGTCAGGTCGGGCGGTCGTCATAAGGTAGGTAGCGAGCTGGCGAAGGCGGCGGGTACGGACGAGAACATTGGCCGGGTTCTGAGTAACCGGTATCGGGTGGTGGTCCGAAGAGGCTCGGGGGGTGCTGGTATTGTCTATCGGGCGGTGGATGATCGGCTCGGTCGCACCGTGGCGATCAAGTTATTACAGCGTGGGCTCGCCGACGACCTCATCTTTTTGAGAAGATTCCGTGATGAGGCACAAGCAGCCGCACAACTGAACCACCCCAACATCATGAAAGTTTTTGATTGGGGCTCTGATGAGGGCGAGCCATATCTGGTCATGGAATATCTCTCCAACGGGTCGCTACGCGAGCTGTATGGGAGAGGCGTTACTCTCACCACCCCCCAAGTGGTGCAGATCGGCGCTGCGACGGCCTCAGCGCTGGCCTATTCTCATAACCGCAATTTTCTCCACCGGGATATCAAACCCGCAAACTTGCTCTTCGACGATGGTGGTCGTGTCAGGATCGCAGACTTTGGACTCGTGCGCGCTCTGTCGGAGACCTCAGCGACAGAGACCGCTGGTGGCATCCCTGGCACCCCTCGATACATGGCACCCGAGCAGGTCGAAGGGAAGCGGTCTGTTCCTGGCAGTGACGTCTATTCGCTCGGTCTTGTGCTGTATGAGGCGTTGTTTGGTGCTATCCCTTTTCAAGGTGACACGCCGTTTGCGTTGGCGTTCGCGCGCCTTCGAGATCCAGTGGTCAACCCCAACCCAGAGGATCCCATCGCAACATCGATCGTATCGATGTTGGAGCGCGAGCCGGATCGCCGGCCCAGCGCTGCCGAGATCGAACGACTCTGGAACGGGTTTGCCCGAGATCTGCCGAACCCTGAACCGTTGTTCGAAGGCGGCCATGGCCCGACAATTGTCACCCCAGAAGCGGTCATGGACGATAGCTTGCAGTGGGTGGGCGATGCTGGCACCGCGGCTGGTGATCTGACCGAGCACGAGGCTGCAGAGCAGGGCGATGGGGCCACTGCGGTGCTCGTCGATTCGGTGGAGGGAGATGACGATACTTCGGCACTTGGAGTACCAGAGGCAGTCCGTCGGACCCCTGCCCCATCGGAGACCGAGGAGGTGGGCGGGCGTCGCCCTTGGTGGCTCCTGTTCTTCTTGTTGCCAATCCTGGTTGCAGCAGCGCTTGGGGTGGCGGTTCTCTACCAGCATTTCCGAGATATCAAGGTTGAGAATGTGTCGAATCTGACGGCTGCGATCGCCTCCCAACGGCTTCGAGGTGAGGGGATTGCCCATGTCAACCTCGCGAGCCGCTACTCGGTGAGCGTGCCATCGGGGCACGTGATCGGGTCAAGTCCTCCAGGGGGAGCAAACGTTCATCCTGATGGTAGCGTCGTGCTCTTTGTTTCGAAGGGGCACGCTCCGGTCTACGTAGCCTCCTATCAGTCGGCACAGTTCACCGTGGCACAGCGTGCGCTGCTGGCCAAAGGGTTCCGTGTCGATCCTCGTTACGAGTATTCTCCGGACGTTCCAGCTGGAGTCATCATGGGGGAGACTCCGGTCAACGAACGTGCTCCCTATCATTCCATCGTGAGATTCGTGGTATCGAAGGGCCCCGCGCCCCGACCAGTGCCGAATGTCGTTGGTACTTCGGTCACGACAGCAGAGGGAGATCTCACGAATCAAGGCTTTCTCTACAGTGTGCAAAAGCAGTACTCGAATTCGGTGGCCAACGGGGAGGTGATCTCGCAGTCGGTGAGTGCGGGGACAGTGCTTGGAGTTGGTTCCAACGTGACGATCGTCGAGTCGCTTGGTCCGCATTATGTCCAGGTGCCAAACGTGGTTGGTGATGCTCTCGGAGCGGCCGAGTCGACGTTGCAGAGTCAGGGCTTTGCCATCGGCACGGTCTCTGCGCCCTTCGGCGGTTCAATCGTTCAGTATGAGAGTCCAGGAGCTGGCCAAACGGTGCTCTATGGTGCGAGCGTCAATCTGCTCGTCATCCCGTGAGCACAGATAGCGCTGGCGGAATGTTCGTGATCATCTGGGACTTGTAGAGTGATACGAAGAGAAAAGGTGGTTTGACGTATGGCGGATTTCGACGTTTCGATGCTCGAAGGGCTCAGCCGGTATGAGTTCCTTAGCCCCCAATGGCTTGAGGAGTTTCGAGGGATTACCGAGCGACTCAATATTGAGCCGCTGCGAGTTGATGTCACCCTCAGGATGAACCAGATCATCTCTGGCTGTCCATTCCAAGAGGAACCCCTGAAGGCGTATCTCGATACATCTTCAGGAGTGGTCACGCTTGATCTAGGGGAACTCGAGGACGCAGATCTCACCGTATCCCTCGACTATGAGACTGCAAAGGCCCTGTTTGTAGAGTTCAACCCCCAGCGGGCTATCGAGTCATTTATCGCTGGCAAAATCCTCGTGACGGGCGATATGACGAAACTCCTTGGCCTCACTCAGGTTTTTGCAGGAAGAACAGATGATGACCCCATGTCGGCCTTGATGAGGGCGATCACGAGTTAGCCGCTTTTCTTTCATGCTCCCTCAGTAGAGGCTGACTCGGCTAAGGCGAGGTCTAGGCTCTGGTAGATGACAAAACAGATCGATCAAGCGGACGTCGCCCACATCGCGAAGCTGGCGCGGCTGTCCCTGAGTGATCAGGAACTACGGGAATATGAGGACACACTCTCGCGGATTCTCGAGGTCATCGAGGTGATGAACTCAGGGGATTTGTCCGCGTACCCTCCGATGGATCATCCTCTGGAGACGGTCAACCTCCTTCGCGATGATGCAGTCCAGCAGGGTCTCGACCGAGAGGTTGTGCTTGGCATGGCGCCAAGTTCTGAGGAGGATTATTTCCGTGTCCCTCGTATTTTAGGTGCACCATGAACGACGAGATTCTCGATTGGGGCATCGCTGAGCTCCATCGCCGACTGGAGGCGCGTGAGGTCTCGACCGTCGAGGTGATTGATGCCTATCAAGAGCAGATCGAGATCCAGGAGCCGGAGATCGGCGCCTTCTTAACGCTCGACCTCGATGCTGCGCGTAGTACGGCCACGGCACAGGATACTCGGCGCTCACGGGGTGAGACGCTCGGAAGAATGGCAGGAGTACCGGTTGCGCTGAAGGATAACCTATGCACGACGGCGTTTCCCACTACCGCAGCATCAAGGATTCTTGAAGGCTGGATTCCTCCCTATAACGCAACGGTGGTTGACCGTCTCGCTGACCAAGATGGCATCGTCCTTGGGAAGACCAATCTCGACGAATTCGCCATGGGTTCTTCGACCGAGAACTCTGCCTACAAGATCACCAAGAACCCTTACGACCTTGAACGAGTACCTGGCGGCTCGTCCGGCGGCTCCGCCGCGGCCGTTGCGAGCAGAATGGCGCTGGTTGGACTAGGTTCAGATACAGGTGGCTCAATTCGTCAACCTGCTGCGTTGACTGGTATCGTCGGTTTCAAGCCGACGTATGGCCGAGTTTCTCGGTACGGCCTCCTGGCCTTTGCCTCTTCTCTCGATCAGATCGGACCCCTCACTGCGTCTGTCGAGGATGCCGCGCTTGTTGCTGAGTGTATCATGGGCCATGATCCAAGGGATGCAACCTCGTTGCAAGAGGCGTCGCCGCTGCTCCTTGGTGCGCTGACCGAGGGTGTACGGGGTATCCGTGTTGGTATTGTGACGAACCTCGTCGAGATTGCGAGTCCGAGTATCCAGGCTGCACTCCTACGTGCGGCCGATGCACTTGCACAGGCTGGTGCCCTGATCAGCGAGATCAGCATCGACGAACTAGCCTTCGGACTTGCGGCCTATTACGTGGTGGCTCCTGCTGAGGCTTCGTCCAACTTGGCTCGTTACGACGGCGTCCGCTACGGTCTGCGGGAGCCGGGCGCCACTGTAGAAGAGATGATGATCGCGACTCGAACCAAGGGTTTTGGTCCTGAAGTGAAGCGCAGGATCATGCTTGGAACGTACGCGTTATCGGCTGGGTATTACGATGCCTTCTACGTAACCGCTCAGCGTGTGCGCTCCCTTGTGCGCTCGGCTTTCGATCGCGCTTACGAAAGCGTTGATCTCCTCTTGACTCCAACCTCACCGACCACCGCCTTTCGTATTGGCGAGCGTTCCGCCGATCCGGTGGAGATGTACCGATCCGACATCTGTACAATACCGTCGAATCTTTCGGGCGATCCGGCGCTCTCCGTCCCCGCAGGGGCCGATCCGGATGGCCTGCCGATCGGAGTGCAACTGCTTGGACCACCGCGTTCCGAGCAGCTGCTGTTTCGTGGAGCTTACGCAGTTGAGGAGGGATTACGTTGACCCAACGAGCGACAGCCGGACCGGCGAAAGGCTGGGAGTATGTGATCGGCCTTGAGGTCCATACCGAGCTCAAGACCAGGAGCAAGCTCTTTTGTGGGTGCCCGAACGCTTTTGGTGAGGAACCCAACACATCGATCTGCCCCGTCTGCCTGGGATTACCTGGAAGTCTTCCGGTTATGAACGCGCAGGCGGTTGACTTCGCCATCCGAGTGGGCTTGGCACTGAACGCTACAGTCCAGCGTAGTCAGTTCCATCGCAAGAATTATTTCTACCCTGATATGCCCAAGGATTACCAGATCTCCCAGTACGATGTGCCGATCAACGCGAATGGCTACCTCGAACTTCCCTCAGGCCGCGTTATTGGTATCGAACGCGCGCATCTAGAGGAGGATACCGGCAAGTTGGTCCACCGAGGAGGCCATGGACGCATTGAGTCCGCTGCTTACTCCCTCATCGACTATAACCGTTCGGGAGTTCCACTGCTAGAGATCGTCTCGGCCCCAGATATTCGCGACCCCGAGGAGGCCAAAGAGTACGTGACCGAACTGCGTGCCATTCTTGTCGCGGTTGGTGCGAGCGATGGTCGCATGGAGGAGGGGTCGCTTCGGGTCGACGCAAACGTTTCGGTCCGGCCGATCGGTGAGGCTACCTTTCGAACCAGGGTTGAGATCAAGAACTTGAACTCCCTTCGCTCCCTCGTTCGCGCGCTCACCTTTGAGGGTCATCGACAGGTGCAACTCTACGAGAATGGGGAGGCGATGATCCAGCAGACACGCTTTTGGGATGAGGAGCGCTCGTTGACGGGCGCACTGCGCCTGAAGGAGGAGGCGAACGACTATCGCTACTTCCCAGAGCCCGACCTGCCCCCAGTGGCCCCCGATGTCGAACTGATCGAGGAACGGCGAACAGAGCTCCCAGAGCTCCCGAGCGCGCGGCGCGGCTCCATCGCGATGATTCTGCCAGAGTTAAGCGCTGATCTTCGCGAGACGATTATTGCCGATGCTTGTTGGCCCTACTTCCGGAGTGCCGTCGATGCTGGTATCACGCCAGCGCGTGCGGCTGCGCGCTGCGCGAATGAGTTGACCGCTCTTCTTCCCGATATCGGTGTCCTAGCCCCGGAACGCTTTGTTGAGGTGCTCGCCATCGAGGATCGAGGGGACCTTGGTGCCTCACAGGTGAAAATCCTCCTGCGCGAGGCCGCTTCTGATCCCACCCCGGTCAAGGAGTTGGTTACCAAACTCGGTTTCACCGCTCGTGACGAGGACGCGATGAAGGCGATGGTGGAGGAGGTCGTTATTCGTTTTCCTGACGAGTGGGGCCGCTATCTCGGCGGTGATGAGAAGGTCGCTGGGTTCTTGCTTGGGCAGGTGATGCGCCAACACGGACGCCAGATCTCAGGTGCTGGGGCGCGACAGGCCCTACTCGCCTTGGCAGACGAGGCTCGCAGCGGCGCGGAGTGACCCGATAATCACCTTCTTCGCTTGTGGGTAACGGCGACTCTGACCAAGGGGCGTCGTCCGGGGCCGATCAAGGCTACAGTGGCTTAACAGCTGAACGACGAGCGGAGAGGATACCCAAGATGAGCGATACAAAATCAATCCGAATTCGTAGCCAAGAGGTGACGGAGGGTCCGAGGAGGGCTCCAGCACGGGCAATGTTGAGGGCGGTTGGTCTGAACGACGAGGACTTCTCAAAGCCTCAGATTGGGATTGCGTCCTCGTGGAACGAAGTGACTCCCTGCAATCTGGTGCTCTCTGATCTTGCCCAACGCGCCAAGGCTGGGGTCCGATCCGCTGGCGGCGTGCCGTTAGAGTTTGGTACCATAGCGGTCTCGGATGGGATCTCGATGGGTCACGAGGGGATGCACTCCTCTCTGGTCTCTCGCGAGGTGATAGCCGATTCGGTCGAGTTGATGATGCACGCTGAACGCTTTGACGCAATGGTAACCCTGGCGGGTTGCGACAAGTCGCTCCCAGGGATGATGATGGCAGCGGCGCGCCTCGATCTTCCATCGGTCTTTGTCTATGGAGGCAGCATTCTTCCTGGTCGCCTGCGCGGTGAGACGCTCGATCTCGTGAGCGTCTTCGAAGCGGTCGGTGCCCATGCGGCTGGCAGCATCGATGATCAACGACTGCTTGAGGTCGAGCGCAACGCGTGTCCTACGAAGGGGTCGTGCGCAGGGATGTACACCGCCAACACGATGGCTTCAGTGGCTGAGGCACTTGGGATGGCTCAGATTGGTTCTGCCTCGGCACCGGCGGTTGACCGTCGTCGAGAGGACATCGCCTTCGAGGCTGGTCGGGCGGTGATGAATCTGCTGGAGTTGGGGATCACCCCTCGAACGATCATGACCAAGGCGGCTTTTGAGAATGCGATTGCTGTCGTCATGGCGCTTGGCGGATCGACCAATGCCGTCCTCCACCTCTTGGCTATCGCGCATGAAGCCAAGGTGGAGCTTGCCCTTGATGACTTCAATCGAGTCGCTGCTAGAGTCCCTCATCTTGCCGACACCAAGCCCCACGGTAAGTATCACATGACTGATCTTGACCGCATTGGTGGCGTTCCCGTGGTTCTTGGCGAACTGTTGGAGGCTGGTCTCTTGAATGGTGATTGCCTTACAGTGACGGGACGGACTTTGGCTGAGGAGTTGCGTGCCTATGACCCGCCGCGCCCCGATGGTGACGTCGTCCACCGGTACGATATGCCGATCCACAAGGTCGGGGGTATTGCCGTGTTGCGTGGGTCGCTTGCACCGGCTGGATCGGTCGTAAAGGTAGCCGGTCTCGATCAGGAGCATTTTGATGGCAGTGCCCGGGTTTTTGATCGTGAAGAGGCTGCCCTTGATGCTATCCTTGCTGGTCAAATTCGGTCAGGGGATGTTGTGGTCATCCGATATGAGGGACCAAAGGGAGGCCCCGGGATGCGTGAGATGTTGGCGGTGACAGGTGCAATGAAGGGTGCGGGGCGTGGTCACGATGCTGCCCTGATCACCGATGGACGCTTCTCTGGTGGGACACACGGGTTTTGCATCGGCCATGTGGCGCCGGAGGCCACCGATGGTGGACCGATCGGTCTCATCCGTGACGGGGATAGGATTGTCATCGACGTCCCGTCCCACTCAATCGAACTGCTGGTGGATGAGGCCGAACTTGAGCGAAGGCGCCAGTCTTTTGTTCCAGCGCCCGCACGCTATACCGAAGGGGCGCTTGGAAAATACGCTCTTTTGGTCAAGGGGGCAGATATTGGGGCCGTAACTGGCGGATAGTTGTCCGGAGTGGGTATGCTGCCTACTATGACTATTCGACGCGCGCTGGTAGTACTCCTTCTTTAGGGCACGACCCCTCACTGCGTCGTGCCCAGACCTCCCTTCTCGGGAGGTCTTTTCGTATCTACGCTCGTGGGGGTATCGGCTGAGGAGAGTACTAGCGATGCGTTGCTTGTGAGGAATGCATGAAGGAGACGGTCATGAAGATAACCGGAGCACAGGCGTTGATCAAATCTCTCGAGATGGAGGGAGTAGAGACCGTGTTTGGCCTTCCCGGAGGAGCGATTCTTCCCGTCTATGACCCCCTTTTGGAGTCGCCGATCCGCCATATTCTGGTTCGTCATGAACAGGGGGCCGGTCACGCTGCGGAAGGGTTTGCACAGGCGACCGGGCGTCCAGGAGTTGCTATCGTGACAAGTGGTCCTGCCGCTACCAATATCGTGACTGCAGTGGCAGACGCTTACGTTGACTCGATACCGATCGTGGTGATTACCGGCCAAGTGGCGACGACCTCCATCGGAACCGATGCCTTTCAGGAGACCGATACGACAGGGATCACCATGTCGGTCACCAAGCACAACTGGTTGGTGACAAAAGCGAGCGATATCCCGCGGGTGATCGCTGAGGCCTTCCATGTTGCGACCACTGGTCGACCGGGCCCGGTGGTGGTTGATCTTCCCAAAGACGTTGCGAACGACACGATGGAGTGGTATTGGCCACGCCGACTTGATCTACCCGGCTACCAGCCCACGGTCAAGGGACACGCCAAGATGATCGAGCAGGCCGCTGCGATGATTGCAGGAGCGGCTAGGCCCGTGATCTATGCGGGAGGTGGGTTGATTCGCGGTCAAGCTTCGGAAGAGTTGCGGGCGCTGGTGGCTCGATCTGGCATCCCTGTCGTCACCACGTTGATGGCCAGAGGAGTGTTCCCCGATTCGGACCCACTCTGTCTTGGGATGCCTGGCATGCACGGTAACTTCACCGCGGTGACGGCGCTGCAGCAGGCCGATTTAGTGATTGCGCTTGGTGCTCGTTTTGATGATCGTGTGACCGGCAAGGTTGATGCCTTTGCGGCCAAGGCTCGGATCATCCATGTCGATATCGATCCGGCCGAGCTGGGTAAGGTGCGCCGCCCCGATGTTCCAATCGTCGGCGATGTGAAGTGGGTGATTCCAGAGATTACCCGACATCTACCCGCCAAAGGAGCTGATCTGTCGGCTTGGATCGCCCAGCTGCAGGCCTGGCAGCAGCAGTATCCCTACGCGTATGAACCTTCGCTACCCGGTGCCGCCATCAAGCCTCAGTACGTCGTTGAGCGGATCTCGGCACTGGCTCCAGCCGATACCGTGGTAGCCTCAGGCGTCGGCCAACATCAGATGTGGGCATCGCAGTATTTCCAATTCGAGTTGCCGAACTCCTGGATCAACTCTGGGGGGCTTGGGACGATGGGTTTTGCGGTGCCAGCCGCTATCGGTGCGAAGGCTGGCCGTCCCCAGAGCACGGTCTGGGCTATTGACGGAGATGGATGTTTTCAGATGACTGCACAGGAGCTGGTGACGGCGACAGCCGAACGCATTCCGATCAAGATTGCTATCTTGAACAACGGCTATCTCGGCATGGTGCGCCAGTGGCAGGAGATGTTCTACGAGGAGCGCTACTCGGAGGTGTTCCTCTCGCCGGATCTGCCCGACTATGTCAAATGGGCTGAGGCGATGGGTGCGGTAGGGTTTCGGGTTGATCAGGTGAGTGACGTTGACCCGGTCATCGAGAAGGCGAACCAGATCAATGACCGACCGGTGGTAATCGACTTCCGCGTCGACACCTTCGAAAAAGTCTTTCCGATGGTGCCCGCTGGCGCTGCAAACGACGATATTGTGTTGCCCCCACACCAGCAGCGGGGCCGATGATGGTGGAGCGATCATCGAATCTCGTCCCGATTGGGTCAATCCGTACTCCCGTTGAGGGTCGACATCACATTTTGAGTGTTTTGGTGGAGAATAGAGCAGGTGTGCTCGCTAGGGTCGCGTTATTGTTCTCCCGACGCGGATTTAATATCTACTCGTTGGCGGTTGCACCCACCGATGACGAGCGCTTTTCACGGCTGACCATCGTGGTCGATGTCGAGACGGTGCCACTCGAGCAGATCACGAAGCAACTTCATAAGTTGATCAACGTTATCAAAATTACTGAGATCGACCCAGCCGATGCACTCGAGTATGAGTGTATGTTGGCTACTATCAACGCAGAGGCGGGCGCCCGGGCGAAGGTGATGGAGCTGGTAGAGATCTTTCATGGTGAGATCATCGATGTTTCGATGGATCGATTGACGGTGGTCTTCGCCCTCTCTCCAGAGAAACTCGATGATGTCGAGGCCTTCCTGGCTGAGTTTGGTCTGATTGAACTCCAACGAACAGGTAGGATTGCTCTTAGCAAGCTACCAAAACCTACGCGTCGACCGAGAAAGGGAAGAGTATCGTAAATGGCTCATATGTACTACGACAAGGACGCCGATCCATCCATCATTAGCGGCACCCGTGTTGCCATCATTGGTTATGGTTCGCAAGGCCATGCCCATGCGTTGAACCTATCGGACTCAGGTGTCAAAGTGCGGGTTGCGCTCCGTCCAGGATCCGCCTCAGGAGACAAGGCATGGGCGAGTGGACTCGAGGTCTTGTCGGTACCTGAGGCGGTCGCCTGGGCGGACCTGATCATGTTCCTCGCCCCGGATACAGTGCAAAAAGAGATCTACGACAATGAGGTGGCACCACACCTCCGTCCAGGCCAAACTCTTGGTTTTGCTCACGGTTTTAACATCCGATTCGGGGAGATCGTCCCGCCCGAGGATGTGGCGGTGATCATGATAGCCCCGAAGGGACCCGGACACCTTGTCCGTCGTACCTATGAGGAGGGCGGCGGTGTTCCCTCGCTGATCGCCGTCGCAAACGATCCTCTGGGAACAGGTCACGCGCTCGCTCTCTCCTACGCATGGGGAATCGGCTCAACGAAGGCGGGCGTCCTCGATACGACCTTTGCCGAAGAGACTGAAACAGATCTCTTTGGTGAGCAGGTGGTGCTTTGTGGTGGTCTGAGTGAACTCATTGTCGCTGGTTTCACCACCCTGGTTGAGGCTGGTTATCAACCGGAGTCAGCCTATTTCGAGTGCCTCCATGAGATGAAACTCATCGTTGATCTTCTCTATGAGAATGGATTGGCGGGCATGTGGTTCTCGGTCTCAGAGACCGCAGAGTATGGGGGACTCACGCGTGGACCGCGGGTGATTAATGAGGCGACACGAGCGGAGATGCGGCGGATTCTTGGCGAGATCCAGGATGGAACATTCGCACGCGAACTCATCGATGAGATGGCGGCTGGCCGTCCAAACTTTAACAAGCTGCGCCAACAGGCCAAGGATCAACCGGTTGAGCAAGTTGGTGCGACGTTGCGTGCCATGATGCCCTTCCTGTCAACGAAGTCCAAAATCACCGAGGTGTCTGGCGGTTAGTATCAACTCGCTCGCCCTGCGTGCCTGGCGTAAGTCAGTCGTGTGGGGGGTTGTTAGCCTCATCGTTTTGGTAGCGGTCCTTGATCGCGACCTGGATAGGGTTGTGCATACGTTACCCAATGCGGCGCTCGGTGGTGGTTTGCTCGCAGTCTTTGTCTCTGCCAGTGTCATCAGCCTTGGACGCCGTTGGAGCCGTCCACTGGCGGTGTTGATCCTGGCCGTGACGATTGTCTACTCATGGGTGGCATGGTATGCCCTGCGGCACCAAGGCTTGGTCCGCCAAGGGTTCGTGCCCTGGCTGCTACTCGGGGGTGCGCTCGGAGTCTGGTTGATGGGTTTAAATCGGTGGACGATGCTGGTTCGCTGGATCGACCTAGGGCTGGGGCTTGGAGCGATTCTTTGGATGATCGGACTGGTGAGTGGTGGATCGCTGGTCATCCAACGTGGTGCTGCACAACTGCTCATCGGCCGTAGTTCGGTGGAGTTATCGGTGATTGCGCTTTTCATCGGGTTAGTGGTCCTCGTTGGGTCTCGATGGGCTCCCGAATCCCCTCGAGGGTTGCCATCCGATGATCGGCTGGTGGACCAATCATGGAGTCTTTCGTCGTTGTTGCGGTATCCCGGGTTGACCCTAGGGGCGATCAGTGTGATCCGGGTGGGCCCTAGGACGTGGTTGAGGTTACTGCTCGGAGCACTCGCGTTGGTTCCTCTCGGTATTGGTCTTGCGGAGGGGTTGTTGGTGTTAGGACCTCTTGTGGCGGCACTCGGCTGTTGGCTGGGTTGGGAGTTGAGCCCGATCGCATCCACGTTGGTGCGCCCAGAGGGTCTTCTCGGGGTTCTACCACGGACGCGTGGATCCTATGGCCGACGTGGGTCGGTCTTGCCCGCGCTGTTGGCGAGTGTACTCTTGGTGGCGGCGATCGGAGTCGCATGGCGGGTGAGCTACCTGGTCGGTTTTGGGACCGTCTTGGTCCTAGCGCTCGGTTGTGGAGTGGGGTTTTTCGGGGCCGGAGTCGCTCTACGGGTTATGGCGGTAGACCCCTCCCTCGCACAGGGACGCTGGGTGACCGGCGTGCTCGCGGTTGCGCTCGCTGGCTGCGCGTTGGCTCCGCTTGTGCAGCTCAACAACGCCTTTGGAGCACACGGTCTCTTCTTCGAGTATGTCATCACTGGATCGAGCTTTTCGGTCATTATGGGGATCGTAGGGATATCGCTGGTGAGTTGGTGGCGAGGAGAGGTGCGTGACACCTAAGCCAGTGCTCGAGGTGCAGGGTTCGGTCAGCCACAGGGGTGAGGTTCTACGGTTGGGTACCTGGAAGCTCGGCCAAGGTGAGACGATGCTACTGACGGGCGGATCGCCTGATCTGGTTGCTCGGGCCTTTCTCGGGTTGGAGCCCAACGCCGAGATCAGTGTCCTCGGCGCTCGAGTTGGCAGTCGGGAGGCGCGCTCCGTTCTTGGCATCGCCTTCGAAGAGTTTTCTCCGATGCCCTCACTCAAGGTGCTTGAACACCTTGCACTTGCGGTACGCGTAGGACCGCCTCGACTCGGGAAGGTGCCACCGTTTCGAGCGGTCCTCGGTGATGTTGACCTACTTTCTGTGGCCAATGAACCCGCTGGTCGGCTCGATAAGGCAGGTAGGTTTCGGCTTTCACTTGCGATCATGCTCGTTCGATTGTTGCCGGTGTGGGTGGTGCTAGCGCCGTCGACGTTCGAGCCTACCGTAGGTGTGGTGGAGCGGCTTCAACAAGCTCAGATGCAAGGCGTTGGAGTCGTCATCTACTCAGATGCCGAAGCACTGCGAGCCTTGAGTCACCAGACGCGTCGCTTGGAGACCAAGACCGCACAAGATTAAGGGATGGTTACGGACAACCGTCGAAAGCCTGGTGTCTATTATGCTCGATCGAAAGCGCGAGGAGGTAAGGATGATAACGACGCGACTTCGTCAGCGTAAAATTGGAGCACCTGCAGCTGCGGGCACTCCGGGTCGTCCAAAGGTGGTCGTCGTGGGTGCTGGCTTTGGCGGGCTTGCAGCAGTGGAGGAGCTCTCGAAGCTCTCCGCCGATGTCACCCTGGTGGATCGTCATAACTTTGCGACCTTTCAGCCGTTGCTGTATCAGGTAGCCACTGCTGGGTTGAATCCAGGTGATGTCGCCTTCCCCATCAGGACGGTCATCCGGAGCATGGCTCGAACCAAGTTTGAACAAGGCGAGTTGGCATCCGTCGACGCAGAGCGCAAATTCATCGTCCTCGAGGATGGGCGCACCATCGATTACGACTACCTCATTCTCGCAGTTGGCGCCACCGCCAACTACTTCGGCATCGAGGGTGCTCGGGAGTATTCACACGCCATCTACACCCTCGACGATGCGCTCGATGTGAGAAACCACCTCTTTCACCAGTTCGAGCAAGCTGTTGCGCACGGAGTCCGTGATGGTGCCCTCACCTTCGTTGTGGTAGGTGGCGGTGCGACGGGTGTTGAACTCGCTGGTGCCATTGCTGAGCTGGCACACAAGGCCCTCTATACCGACTATACCAGTCTGAACCCTGATGATGTGAAGGTGATCCTCATAGAACAACAGACCCGGCTTCTGGAGGCTTTCAATGAGGAGCTCTCCGAGTACGCCCGGCGTGAGCTGCGTACCCGCGGTGTCACCGTTCTCTTGCAGGAGGCGGTCCAGGCGGTGGAGCCGGGCGTCATTCTGCTCCACAGTGGTCGTGAGATTCAGAATGGCCTTGTCCTTTGGGCCGCAGGGGTGGCGGTGCCACCGGTTATCGGGCGTCTCGGCCTTCCCACCGGTCGCGGCGGTCGTCTGATGGTGGGGGGAGACCTGCGGGTGTTGGGTTCGGAGTCGATCTTTGCTATTGGCGACGTCGCCCTTGCCTCCGATCCCGCTGGTACACCGTTGCCACAACTTGCACAGCCGGCCATCCAAGGCGGACGCCATGCAGCTCGCCAAATCGGCTCGCTCGCCAAGGAGGAGGCGACCTACCCTTTCCGTTATCGTGACAAGGGAACGATGGCTACCATTGGCCGACGTGCAGCCGTTGCGGAGGTGGGCCGTGGGATACGTCTCAGCGGGACCGCTGCCTGGTTGGCCTGGCTCGGTCTACACGTGGTTACTCTGTTGGGCTCACGGAACAAAGCGTCGGTGATGATCAACTGGACGTGGCACTATCTATCGTGGGGTAAGGGTCCGCGAGTCATTCTTGGAGGTTGAGCTCCATCTCAGTAAAGGCCACCATCCGCCGGAGTGCTTGGTAGTTATGGGCGATCCCCTTGAAGCGGTCCTGGCGAATGCGGATCTGCTCTGAGGTGGCACCCCCGAGGTAGCCGAAGTGTTCGAGCACCACTTTAAGATCTGCCAGAATTGGAGCTCTTCCTAAGCGTCCTGCAATGGCCATGGCGCAGGCAACCACGCCAGCCTGGATATCGGCGCGCTGTTCTGTAGGGAGCGCTTGAACTTGACCAGCGAGATGTTCGTAAAGGGCGAGTGCGTAACCCTGATCGGGGCCCGGGCGTCCGTTCAACTGTCCCTGAGCGAGCCTGCGACCGGTGAGTTCGGCCGGCCGGTCCAGTGCTAGTTCTACCGGGTTGACGGGTTCAGCCCAGAATAGCGGTGCCCGTTCGCTTGTACTGATCTCGACCATGTCTGGTTGACTCACGGTGCGCTCCCTTCATTTGATGTGGTCTTGAGGAGGGCGAGTACAAAGCCCTCAGTCAGCGCTGAGAACGATGCCTCGATGATGTTGGTGGAGACGCCAGTCGTCGTCCATTGCGTCTCGGAATCGGAGAAGTCGATAAGAACCCGGACGATTGCATCGGTGCCACTCGAGGTGTCAAGCACTCGTACCTTGTAGTCGTCGAGTCCCATGGTGGTGAGGGAGGGGTAGGTTCGCTGGAGGGCCTGTCGGAGTGCCTGGTCGAGTGCGTGAACAGGGCCATTTCCCTCAGCCGTTGCGATGATGCGTTCGCCCTGCACTTGCACCTTGACAGTCGCTTCGGTGAGTAGCTCTGGTCCACGATAACCGTCGGTCGTAACCCGATAGGACTCGACCTGGAAGTAAGGCTGTGTCCAGCCGAGAGCCTGGCGCATCAGTAGCTCAAGTGAGCCATCCGCCACCTCAAAGTGGTATCCTCGATGTTCGAGATCCTTGAGGCGCTGAAGGAGCGATGTGGTCGCGTCGTCGGTGAGTTCGAGTCCGAGTTCAGCCGCTTTGATCAGAAGTGTCTGGCGACCCGCCATCTCCGATACGACGAAACGGCTGTGGTTGCCAACGAGCTCAGGGCTGATGTGTTCGTAGGCATCGCTGCGCCTGGCGATCGCACTGACGTGGAGGCCTGCCTTATGGGTGAAGGCGGATGCACCCACATAGGGGGTCTGCGGGGAGAGGGGGAGGTTGGTGATCTCAGCGATGTGACGGGCGGTGGGGGTGAGGAGCTCCAGATTATGAGGAGGAATAGTTGTGATCTTTTCCTTGAGCGAGAGCGCCGCGATGATGGGGATGAGGTTGGCATTACCGGTCCTTTCGCCGTAGCCGTTGAGGCATCCCTGTACCTGACTTGCTCCAAGATCGACCGCAATGAGGGAGTTGGCAACGGCACAACCGGAGTCATTGTGAAAATGGACACCGATTGGCAGTGACACGTGCTCCTTGACGCTGTTGATAATCGTGGGAATCTCTGACGGCAGCGTACCGCCGTTTGTGTCACAAAGTACTAACGTCGTCGCCCCTGCCTCCTCGGCGGCATCGAGCACCGACAAAGCGAAGGACGGATTGTCCTTGAAGCCATCGAAGAAGTGCTCAGCATCGAGGAAGACGCGACAGCCGTGCTCGGTCAGGAAGGCCACCGAATCCCGCACCATTGCAATCGCTTCATCGAGAGAGGTACGAAGTGCATGGACCACATGGTAATCCCAGGCCTTAGCAACGATACATACATGGGTAACACCGCTGGCGACCAGCGCCCTAAGGTTAGGGTCGCTCGCAACATCCCCATTTGCGCGACGGGTCGAACCAAAAGCGACAAGCTGGGCGGTCTGCAGACTGAGCTCATCGGTCGCTCTGGCAAAGAACGCTGCATCCTTGGGGTTGGCCCCTGGCCAGCCCCCCTCAATGAACTGGACTCCAAGAGTGTCAAGCTGACGGGCAACGCGGATTTTATCCTCCACGGTGAGTGAGATACCCTCCTGCTGTGACCCATCTCTCAGGGTCGTATCGTAGATATCGACGTGACGCAGGATGTTAACCCTTCACGTACTCTAGCCAGTGATCGTAAGCAGGATCGCTGCCAGTGACGATCTGAAAATAGCGTCGCTGGAGCTCCTTGGATATCTTGCCGGGCTCGCCCGTGCCGATTACGCGATCATCGACTGAACTGACAGGTACTACCTCAGCGGCGGTGCCGGTGATGAACATCTCATCGGCCAGATAGAGGTCGGTTCGGAGGAGCTGGGCCTCGTGTGTCTCGATACCCATGTCTTTGGCGACCTGTGTGATGGTCTTGCGGGTGATGCCAGAGAGTGCACCAGATGCGTCGGATGGGGTGAGAAGCATGCCATTTTTGACGATGAAGATGTTCTCACCCGTGCACTCGCTGACGTTTCCCTGGCCGGAGAGCATGATGGCCTCATCGTAACCTGCCTTGATGACCTCTGCTTTGGCAAGTGCTGAGTTGATGTAGCCACCGGTGGTCTTGGCGGCTGGTGGGATGATATTGGGGTCGTGGCGTTTGAAAGAGGAGATTTTTGCGCGAATCCCCCTGGCAAGGCCCTCTTCTCCGAGGTAGGCGCCCCATGGCCAGGTAGCGATCGCGACATCCGTCTTGCCGGTCAACGGATTCAGCCCCATCTCACCATAACCGAGGTAGGCGATGGGACGGATATAGCATGACGCGTGACCGTTTTCGTCGACCAGCCGTTTGGTGGCTTCGATGAGTTCAGTGGCTGTGTAGGGGATCTCCATCATCAAAATCTTGGCGGATTCGTAGAAACGGTTGATATGGTCGGTGAGCCGGAAAATCGCGGAACCTTGCGGAGTCTCATAGGCTCGGATTCCCTCGAAGACTCCATAACCGTAGTGGAGTGCATGGGTGAGAACGTGGACGTTGGCATCCTCAAACGGAACCAGCTCACCATTCATCCAAACATACTTCATTGCTTGTATTGGCATTAGTGGGTCACCCTTTCTCGGTAGAAATCACCTATTTCAGTGGTCGTTGCCCCTTTGGGCGGCAACACCGTCAGTGCGCGTTCGATTTTCGCGGCGATCGCGGTCTCGCCAAGGAAGTTCAGCATCATCGCCGCGGATCGAATGGCAGCATATGGGTTTGCCTGACCGGTCCCGACGCGATCATGTGCGGCTCCATGCACCGGTTCAAAGAGAGAAGGTCCAGTGCGTCCGGGGTTGATGTTCGCAGAGGCCGCATACCCAATGCCCTGGGAGACGGCTGCCGCTAGGTCGGTCAGTATGTCGCCAAAGAGGTTGTCGGTGACGACAACGTCGTAACGCTCCGGAGCCTCAACGAGGTAGATACAAGCAGCATCGACATGATTGTAGTTGGTTGTGACGGCCGGGTATTCGGTCGCGACCTCAAGAAAGGTTCGATACCATAGGTCACCAGAGTAGGTGAGTACATTTGTTTTATGCACAAGGGTAAGCAGTTTCCGGTCTCGTGATTGCGCGAGTTCGAAGGCAAAGCGAACTGCTCGTTCGACTCCATTGCGGGTGTTCACAGAGCCCTGGGTGGCCACTTCGTAGGCGGTTCCCTTGCGGAGAAGCCCGCCTTCGCCCACATAGGCTCCTTCTGTGTTCTCGCGGACAACCACCATATCGACGGGCTTGTGAGTGGTGGTGGTGCTTGGGTCCAAGGTCAGGAAGGGTCGCTGATTGATATAGAGGTCGAGGGCAAAGCGCAAACGCAGCAGGAGACCACGCTCCAATATCCCTGACGGAACCGTGGTTGAACCGATCGCAGGACCAATGGCCCCGAGTAAGATGGCGTCGAAATCCATGAGCTCGGCGAGCGTCTCGTCACGCAATACCTCCCCAGAGCGCTCGTAGTGAGCGGCACCGAGTTCGAATTCGCGTGTCTCCAAGATAGCACCGGCTGCCCGGGCGACCTTCAACGCCTCTCGGGTTACCTCTGGCCCGATGCCGTCCCCACCTACCACGGCAATACGATAGGTCACCTGTCCTGCCTCATCTCCACACCCTCAACTTCGCGTACCCGACCATTGTAGGCCCTCTCAGCGAAAATTCGAAATTTATGAGCGACTGAACCCCCTTTGCGTGTTGTCGGGCGGTTGTTGGGAGTGCGTTGACCCCTGAGAGAGGGAGTGCAACTCGCCATGCGCCTTGGGTACCATGACCCCTTTGGTTCGCAAGCGATGCTGTGGACAAGACGCTAGAGTGTCTGTCATGACGGAAACTACGATCTCCCAGGCCACGTATGATGCACTCGTTGCTGAGCTGCACGAGCTCACTACGACAGGCAGAATTGAGATCGCAAAGGCTATCGAGTCCGCCCGCGCGCTCGGCGATCTCAGCGAAAACGGTGACTACCATGCGGCAAAAGATGCCCAGGGGAAGATGGAGGCGAGAGTGCGTCAGCTCCAGTCGTTGCTCGCGAGTGCTGTTGTCGTCTCCGATGAGGGGGCAGACGTTGATAGTGTCCGCCCCGGGTTGGTGGTAGCACTCCGCTATGAGGATGACGATGAGATCAGCGAGTACTTCCTCGGTTCGATTGAGGAGCGGAGGGCAGGGGTAGAGGTCGTATCGCCGACATCGCCTCTTGGTCAGGCACTCACAGGTGCAGCCACTGGTGATTGGGTCGAGTACGAGGCGCCAGGAGGACTGCTTAAGGTGGAGGTGGTGGCGATCCGTAGGGTCTAAGGACCGGCTTTAGTCGCGCCCAATGTCAAGGCTTCATAGGGCCTTAAGCTGGCCAGCCCATGTCGTGCGATCAGGCAGCTGAAGGGCTCTGGATGAAGAAGATGGTTCGAATGCAGCAGAGAAAGGGGGAGTGACCAGTGGTTAATGGACAAACGCTCGCCGAGAAGGTTTGGGAATCGCATCTGGTAGACCGAGGAGGACCTGGAGAATCCGATCTTATCTATATCGATCTGCACCTGGTTCACGAGGTGACCTCTCCGCAGGCCTTCGATGGTTTGCGCTTAGCCAACCGGCGAGTGCGTCGGCCAGACCTCACCGTTGCGACGGCAGATCACAACGTCCCAACCGAGCACATTGACCGTCCTATCGCCGACCCTATCAGTGCGAAGCAATTAGAGGTCTTGGCGCGAAACTGCGATGAGTTTGGCATCAAGTACTACCCGATGGGTTCGCAAGGTCAGGGTATCGTGCATGTGATTGGTCCAGAACAGGGGCTTACCCAGCCGGGTCTCACGATCGTCTGTGGTGACTCGCATACCGCCACTCACGGGGCGTTTGGTGCCTTAGCGTTCGGTATTGGTACCTCCGAGGTCGAGCATGTCCTCGCCACGCAGACACTCGCTCAGGTACGACCAAAGACAATGGCGGTGACGGTTGACGGCGCTCTCCCCCAGGGAACCTCCGCTAAGGATCTCATCCTTGCGATCATCGGGCAGATCGGGACTGGTGGGGGTATCGGGCACGTCATTGAGTATCGAGGCGAGGCCATCTCCAATCTGTCGATGGAGGCTCGAATGACGATCTGCAACATGAGCATTGAGGCTGGTGCGCGCGCGGGGATGATCGCACCTGACGCTACCACCTTTGCGTATCTTCTCGGCCGTGAGTTTGCTCCAAAGGGGGAGCTGTTCGACCAGGCGACCAAGGCCTGGACCGCGTTGGCCAGCGATCCCAGTGCAGTCTTCGATACAGAGGTCCACATCCAGGCCACCACGCTACGACCTCAGGTCAGCTGGGGAACCAATCCCTCGCAAGTGGTGGACATCGATGGCGTGATCCCTGACCCAGATCAATTCGCGCTTGCACCGCAACGTGAGGCCGCCCATCGCGCCTTACGTTATATGGATCTTCGTCCAGGTACTACCATCCGTGACATAGCGGTCGATGTGGTATTCATCGGTTCCTGCACTAATTCACGGATCGAGGATCTTCGAATCGCAGCCAAGGTCCTTGAGGGCCGACAAATCAATCCCGCAGTGCGTACGCTGGTGGTGCCGGGCTCTCGTCGCGTGATGCAGCAGGCGGAGGCGGAAGGGCTTGACCGGGTCTTTCGCGCAGCTGGGGCCGAGTGGAGGGAGCCGGGCTGCTCGATGTGCTTGGGCATGAATCCTGACCAACTCAGACCTGGTCAGCGTGCAGCCTCGACGTCGAATCGTAACTTCGAAGGAAGACAGGGTCGAGGTGGGCGTACACACCTTGTCTCGCCAGCGATCGCTGCAGCGACTGCTCTGCGTGGCACCTTTAGTTCACCAACCGATCTTCAGTGACCATCACCAAGAACTATTGAGAGAGGAGAGGGCATGGAACCGATTACCGAACTGCGTGGGCACGCTGTTCCGTTGGCGATATCGGATGTTGACACCGACCAGATCATTCCAAGCGAGTGGCTCAAACGTGTGGAGCGCACTGGTTTTGGCGAAGGATTGTTCTCTGAGTGGCGCCAGGACCCTGAGTTTGTTCTCAATAACGAACAGTTCGCAGGATCAACGATTTTGATCGCACGTGAGAACTTCGGGGTTGGTTCCTCCCGAGAGCATGCCGTTTGGGCATTGATGGATTACGGTTTTCGGGTGGTGATCTCACCGCGTTTTGGCGACATTTTCCGTAATAACTCACTGAAGGTTGGTCTTCTGCCCGTGGAGTTGAGTGGGCAGGAGGTGCAACAGCTGCTCGACATTGTCACTAGAGAGCCAGCCACTGAGATCCTAGTGGACCTAGAGAGCCAACGTGTTAGCGTACCAGGAGCCTCTCTGGAGTTCAGATTTTTGATCGATCCCACCGCCAAGGCACGACTTTTGGCCGGTCTCGATGAGATCGGGATCAGCTTGACTAAGGAGGCAAAGATTCGCGACTACGAACAGCACCGTCCACCATGGACTCCGAGTCTCTTGGTTGACTGAGTGGAGCGGCTCTCTTCTGCACGGTCCCTGGCTAAGGGTTCGGCAAGCAAGAGCTGACACTATAGCTGAGCCTTGATCCCCTTGAGGGGATCGCGTAACTCGTCGTTTGTGCGTCGTATCAGCGCTGTCCCACGATGAAGTCGATGCACTGGGTGAGCGCCTCGACATCGCTGGGATTGATCGAAGGGAAGAGTGCGATGCGGAGTTGATTGCGACCAAGCTTGCGATAGGGCTCGGTGTCGACGATGCCGTTGGCTCGGAGCGTGGCTGCAATCTCCTTAGCATCGACGTTGTCATCGAAGTCGATGGTGGCGATGACCGGTGATCTGAGGGTCGGATCGCTCACAAAGGGTTGAGCGTACGACGCGTTTTCAGCCCATTGGTAGAGAATGGCGGCCGAGTCTGTCGAGCGTTTAGCGGCATAGGAAAGCCCCCCGTGCGAGAGCAACCACTCGAGCTGTGCGTTGATGAGGTAGAGGGTAGCGATCGCAGGCGTGTTGTAGGTCTGGTTCTCTCGAGAGTTATCGATCGCGACGGAGAGGTCGAGCATGGTAGGGATGTAGCGCCCGAGGGCAACAGTCTCGACTGCACGTGAAATCGCCCGAGGTGAGAGCAGCGCGATCCACAGTCCACCCTCAGAGGCGAATGCTTTTTGAGGAGAGAAGTAGTAGGCATCAAAGACGGAGGGCTCAACCGGTACTGCCCCAGCCGCTGAAGTGGCATCGACGAGGACCAAGGCGTCGCTTGACTGTGGCCTCTTGAGGGGAGCGAGGACGCCTGTTGACGTCTCGTTGTGGGTGAGTGCGTAGGTGTCGACACCTTCGACCTCTTCGAGGGCGGGACATGACCCATACTCGGCTTTCACCTCTTTGACGGAATCAATGAAGGGCGCCTGCCGTGCCGCAGCAGCAAACTTTGATGAGAACTCCCCAAAAACGAGATGTTCACTGGATGACGTGATGAGGGAGTGAACCGCCATATCCCAGAAGAGGGTAGCTCCACCGTTCCCGAGGACGACCTCATAGCCATCGGGGAGCTTGAATAGTTCGGCCATCCTCTCGCGGATGACTCGAACTAATTCTTTCACGGCTGGCCTGCGATGGGAGGTTCCAAGAAGCGTATCTTGGGTCTCCGCAAGACCGTCGAGGAAGAAGGTTGGGATCTTCGAAGGGCCAGAACCAAATCTGCCGTCGGAGGGCAGCATCTCTGGCGGTAAGGTGATGGGTGAATTCGCACTCATAGTCGCTCCAATTCGAAAGGTGAAACCGCATGTCCTCTCGCCGCATCTCAGCACGAATCGAACAGCTCAACGAATCTGCGACGCTCGCGATCGATGCGACAGCAAAGTCGATGCTAGCCCGTGGAGTCGACTTGGTGAGCTTTGCGGCGGGAGAACCTGACTTTGAAACGCCATCTTTCATCGTTGAAGCCGCTGTCGAAGCCGCGCGTGATCCTCGTAACCATCATTACACGCCTGCCGCCGGGCTTGCAGAGCTTCGCGAGATCATCGCCAAGCGAACTCAGCAGCTGAGCGGGCTCTCGGTGGAACCGAACCAGGTGGTTGTCACCAATGGAGGCAAACATGCGGTCTACTCCGCGATGATGACGCTATTGGATGAAGGCGATGAGGTGCTGATTCCAGCCCCCTACTGGGTGACCTATCCGGAAGTGGTGCGTCTCGCTGGTGGGGTGCCCATCCCGGTACCGACCGATCTATCCACCGCCTTCAAGGTGACGCCAGAGTTGCTCGAGCGCTACTGCACGCCTCGCACCAAGATGTTGATACATGTCTCCCCGTCCAATCCTACGGGTGCTGTCTATTCCGACGAGGAGAGCGCTGCTCTGGCTGATTTCGCAGATCGTCGCGGCCTCTACGTCGTAAGCGACGAGATCTATCAGCAGTTGACCTATGGCATGGGGAGTGCTCCGGCGATCGGAACCTTTGCGAGCCAAGAGCTGGCACAGCGTTTGATCCTTGTCAATGGTGTTGCAAAGACCTTTGCAATGACTGGTTGGCGCGTTGGATGGGTCGTTGCGCCCAACGATATCGCTAAGGGCGTAGTCAAGCTCCAATCGCAGCTGTGTTCAAACGTGTCAAATATTCCTCAGCGCGCGGCAATAGCGGCACTCTCGGCTGACCTCGAGGCGACTCGCTACATGCGCGAGGCTTTTGCTCGCCGAAGGGAGAGTATCGTCACACTTCTCGCCGGCATCGAAGGGATCGACGTGATGTGGCCGCAGGGTGCCTTCTATGTTTTCCCGTCGGTGCAGGGCCTCCTTGCACGGCCCTTTGAGGGAGAACCGATCGGGTCGAGTTATCGTCTAGCGGAGCTTTTGCTCCAACACGCCAAGGTCGCGGTGATCCCTGGCGAGGCCTTCGATGCACCTGGCTATCTGCGGCTATCGTACGCGTTATCGGACGAGGGTATTGTTGACGGAATTGGTCGGATTGGAGACTTCGTCACTAGACTTTAGGCAGGCTTATATTGCAACTTTGGCTTGGAACCGGCCGGTCTGAGGTGGTCCAGTTTGTCAGGGGAAGGCGGCTTGTTGGTGGCGACATCCAGCCTGGGCAATTAGCGAAGGCAATGGAGCCAGAGTAAACCGGTATCACGGTATTTCGTCGGAACACAGTCGGTGACAACACAGTTGGGAGTAGATGTGGCTACCATTTTGGTGAGCGAGGTTATTGCGGATCGAGGGCTTGATATCCTTCGAGGAGCGGGACATGAGGTCCGCGTTGCCCTCGACCTCTCTCCCGAGGAACTCCTCGAGGCCGTGCAGGATGTGCATGCGATCATCATTCGCTCGGCCACCAAGGTGACGGCTGACGTCATCGCGCACGCGCCGCATCTGATCGTTGTTGGCCGGGCTGGAATCGGCTTGGACAACGTGGACGTGGAGGCCGCAACACAGGCCGGCGTCATGGTAGTCAATGCGCCTCAGTCCAACATTATCTCCGCGGCCGAACACACCATGGCCTTGCTGCTCTCGCTTTCGAGACAGATCCCGCAGGCGCACGCCAGTCTGACCGCCGGCACCTGGGCACGGTCGAAGTTCGAAGGTGTCGAGTTGTACGGCAAGACGCTCGGTATTGTTGGACTCGGGCGAATTGGGGCATTGGTAGCCCAGCGGGCACTGGCTTTTGGTATGACGCTCATCGCCTACGATCCCTATATCTCCCAGGAACGGGCTAAAAAGATGGGTGTAGAGCTGACCTCGCTGGTGGATCTTGTGCAGCGGGCTGATTTTGTGACGATTCATCTGCCCAAATCTAAGGAGACTAAGGGACTCATCGGCAAGGAGCTCCTTGCACAGGTGAAGCCAGGTATCCGATTCATCAACGCGGCAAGGGGTGGTATCATCGACGAAGAGGCACTGTACGGCGCTCTCCTCGATGGAACGGTTGCGGGAGCTGCGTTGGACGTCTTCACGACGGAGCCGCCGACAGGGTCACCATTGCTCGGACTTGACATGGTGGTGGTGACTCCACATCTCGGTGCAAGTACTGAGGAGGCCCAAAACAAGGCGGGTATTACCATCGCCGAACAGGTTCAGTTGGCGCTTGCCAACGAGTTTGTTCCATTCGCTGTGAATGTGAATGCAGCAGAGGCCTCTGCGCAGGTGCGACCGTATCTCGGCTTGGTGGAGTTCCTCGGCCAGTTCATCTCCTCCTTGACGGGGGGACTACCTGGTTCTCTTGAGATCGAGTATCAAGGAGAGCTCGCCCACGAAGATACCCGACTCCTCACACTTTCGATCCTCAAGGGGATTTTCTCCGTCGGCCTGAATGAACCCGTATCCTATGTGAATGCACCCCAACTCGCCTCAGAGCGAGGACTGGAGATCCGGGAAACGACGGTTGCAAACAGCCTGAACTTCCGTAACCTCGTTATCCTTCGTACGCCGGAGCATGTGGTCGGTGGGACGCTCGCTGGGGCTAGTGGCGCGGAGCCGAGGATCGTGCTTGTCGATGGTCATTGGGTCGAGGTGCCTCCGTCGGTGTCCATGCTGGCTGTCCGCAACTTCGACCAGCCAGGCATGATTGGAGTTGTCGGCAAAGTTCTCGGAGACGGTGGATACTCCATTGACTCTATGGCGGTTTCGCCGAGGGTGGATGATGGGACCGCACTGATGTTGCTCAGCGTGTCGCGTCCGGTTGCCCCAGAGATAGTTCAGGTATTGGAGGCCAATGCTGGAATCATCTACGCGAAGTCGGTCGGATCTGTCGTAGAGGTCGATTAGGGTCTAGCGCGTATGGTTACTTTGGCAAGCAAGCGACTTCTTCTTACATAGGGCGATCACGTTGGTGATCGCCCTAGACCCTCTTGATCATTGATCGGAGGGTCTTTTTGTTTCCGGAGGGAAATTGCTGGTTGCGGGGGTTGCCGAAGCGATTCGATCGGTAGGTGGAGCGCGGGAGATTCACAAGGATGTGCATTCCAGAAGTTTTCTTGAACATGAGGAGGAACAGTGAACGAACAGGTTATTATTTTCGATACAACGCTTCGAGATGGTGAGCAGTCTCCTGGGATATCACTCGACGTGCTCGAGAAGTTGGAGATTGCAGAACAACTCGCACGCCTGAACGTTGACTATATAGAGGCAGGCTTTCCGGTCGCATCGCAGGGTGATTTCGAGGCGGTGCAGGCGATTGCTCGTCGGGTTGGAGGTCCGGCTATTGCAGCACTGTCACGCACACATCTACGTGATGTTGATCGATGCTGGCAGGCCCTGCGTGATGCCGAGCGAGCGCGCATCCATATCTTCATCTCAACCTCTCCCTCTCATCTCACCCACATGCTCAAGATGACGAACGATATGGTGCTTGAGGAGGTCAAGGCGTCCGTGGCACACGCACGCTCCTTCACCGACGATGTTGAGTTTTCCCCGCAGGACGCAACCCGCACGCCGTTGGACTTCCTCTATGAGGTTATTCAGGTTGCAGTCGATAGTGGGGCTGGGACCATCAATATCCCCGATACCGTAGGCTACGGAATCCCGGCGGAGTTCGGTCGAATGGTGGAGGATGTGCGTCGTAACGTCCAGGGAACGTATGTGATCTCCAGCCACTGTCATAACGATCTTGGATTGGCGACCGCAAACTCGCTTGCTGCTGTGGCAGGGGGTGCGCGTCAAGTGGAGTGCTGCATCAACGGAATCGGCGAACGAGCCGGCAACGCTGCCCTTGAAGAGGTGGTGATGGCCTTGCGTGTCCGGTCGGATCTCTTCAGCGGCCTTGGAACGCAGATCCGAACAGAGGAGTTGGCTAAGGCATCGCGTCTCGTATCGCGTTTGACCGGCTACCCAGTGCAGTACAACAAGTCGGTCGTCGGTCGTAACGCGTTCGCTCACGAATCGGGCATCCATCAACATGGTGTGCTCGCGGATCGCAGCACGTATGAGGTGATCGATGCGAGTGCGGTGGGGCAACAGGGATCCCAGATCATTCTCGGGAAGCACTCTGGTCGGCATGCGTTTACCTCAACCCTGCATGATATGGGTTTTGATCTCGCCGGAGATGCGCTCAATGCTGCGTTTGAGCGCTTCAAGGATATGGCGGATCGCAAGAGTGAGATCACCGAGGCCGATCTCGAGGCGATCGTCACTGATGAACTTGGGGTGGTCGTTGCGGATCGTTTCGAACTCATCAGCCTGTCGGTCGCAGCGGTTTCAGGTGAGTCAGCAAAGGCGAGCGTGGCTGTCAAAATCGATAACGATGCGGTGATGGCGGATGCTGTTGGTAACGGGATGGTCGATGCTATCGGTCAGGCGCTCTCGGAGGCGACTGGGTTGAGCGCCCAGTTGACCGGCTTTACCGTTACATCGGTCACGGGTGGGGTGGACGCCCTTGGAGATGTGGTTGTCACCCTGCGAACTCCCGACGCTGAGGTGACAGGCAGGGGTATCTCGACTGACATTGTTGAGGCATCGGCGAGAGCCTATCTCAATGGTCTCAATCGGTTATTGCGGGCGCGAGAGAAGGCCTCGAATAGCGAGACCCCATGAGAGAAGCCGAGCGGGACGCTGTCGGCTCCTGCCAACGAGCATGAGAAGAGGTCGTGTGGCTGCATTCCGACAGCAACAGGGTGGACATCGCGGATGCACAGGCTCAGTTGTGCAGTGAGCACGGTTTTTGCGACGGTAACTATCCGGTGCCACAGTGTGTGGCGTGCTCTCTGGCGTCGATGGTACCTCACGTCGACCACGATTGAGTCCCCGGGAGAGGCCCTCTTAAGAGCGTAGACGTCAGAGCGTGGAGTCATCTGCTGTTGTCCGTCCGCGACTCCACCGTCGTTGAACGTCGAGACGATTGCAAATATGCGCCCACAACGGTCTAATACTTGATGGTGGTCATCCTTAAAAGCTCGGGGGGGAGGACTCGAACCCCCAATGGCAGAGCCAGAATCTGCAGTGTTGCCAATTACACCACCCCCGAAGGTCCCTTTGATCCTAGCAGTTGCTACCCAGGTCACCGTCCATTCTGGATCGGTTCACCCTAGAGAAAGGGCTACCTTCTTTGCCAGTGGAAGGTCATTCGTTGGACGCAACTCTGTAGAGACTGTCGAGCCTGGTGACGCACTCATCCTGTCCCAGAATGGCCATAGAGCTGAAGAGAGGTGGTCCAACGGGAGCACCGGTGATGGCGAGACGAATGGGTGCCTGAAGCTTGCGGAGGCTGGTGGCAAGGCTGGCTGCAACATCGCGTAGACAGGTCTCGATCTCCTCCTCGGTGAAGTGCTCCAGATCCTGTAGCGCTGCGCTCACCCGTGCGAGGTAGCCGATGTCATCGGCGCGTAGTCTCTTCACGATTTCTTGGTAGTTAGGGTCGAAGTGAAACAGAAACCCAATCATCGCGGGCAGCTCGGAGAGCGTACCGATTCGCGTCTGAACCTCAGGCGCGATTTGCACAAAGCGCTCCTCTCCCTCTGCGTGCAAAGCGATGAGCGATGCAACAAAAGGATGGGCAACGGTTGCGAAGGCTGCAGGGGAGAGGGACGCGAGATAGGACTTGTTAAAGTGCAGCAGGCGTTGTTCATCGAAGAAGGCAGGAGAATGGCCGACGCGTTCGAGGGTGAAGGCATGGACGAGCTCATCGAGGGCAAAGAATTCACGGTCATCCCCCGGATTCCACCCGAGTAGTGCGAGGTAGTTGATCATTGGTTCTGGGAGATAACCGAGCTGGCGATAGTCCTCCACAGCGACACGATCGCGCCGCTTGGAGAGTTTACGTCGTTGCTCGTTCACGAGAACTGGAAGATGGCCAAATCGGGGAATGGGACTCGCTAGTGCCTGATGGATGAGGACCGCTTTGGGGGTGGTGGGTAGGTGTTCTTCGGCACGCAGCACCGTGGTGATAGCAAAGTCGATATCGTCGACGACGTTCGCTAGGACGTACAGCGGGGCTAGCGATGACTTGAGAAGAACGAAGTCCTCTATCGATCCGCTTGGGAAAGTGACTTCACCGCGAATGAGATCGGAGACGATCACCGGACCGTCTGGGACCCGAAAGCGGAGTGCTCGACCTGGCCCCTGTCCGAGTCCGCGGTCACGACAAAAACCGTCATAACCGGGCGGCGTTCCCGGAGCTTTCCGCTCCTCAATCGCCTCACGCGTGCAGTCACACCAGTACGCGGCACCCTTGTGGAGGAGGTCGAAGGCGACCGACTGGTACTGCTCGATCCTGCTCGATTGACGAATTGGACCCTCATCCCAATCAAGGCCGAGCCACTGGATGGCACGGTAGATGCCGTCAACCCACTCTTCGCGGTTTCGTTCGGCATCGGTGTCATCGATCCTAAGCAGCAACGATCCCCCTGACTTTCGCGCGACGAGCCAGTTGTACAGAATCGTTCGAGCGCTTCCGACATGGAAGAAGCCGGTCGGCGACGGAGCGAACCGAACCTTCTCTGGACGCGACGGATGCAACGGCTCCTCCTTTGGACTCTGGGTCAGGGGACCATCCTAGCTTCGCCGTGCTGTGGGGCGTGCGCGTCGCACGTCAGTTGTACTGGTAGAACCCGCGCCCCACCTTGCGTCCGAGTAGTCCAGCTTCGCACATCCGCGATAGGAGTGGCGGTGGGGCGTAGAGGGGTTCTTTGAACTCTTCGTAGAGAGATTGCGCAACCGCCATCGTGGTATCCAGACCGATGAGGTCGGCGAGCGCAAGAGGTCCCATTGGATGAGCACAACCGTCAACCATGCCGGTGTCGATATCCTCGGCGGTTGCAAAACCAGATTCAAACATCCGTACCGCTGAAAGCAAGTAGGGGATCAAGAGGGCATTAACGATGAATCCAGCTCGATCCTTCGACTTGATCACGTGCTTACCAAGCTGCCCACCCGCGAATTCATTCGCCTGCTGCTCCACCTTGGAATTGGTCATCAACGAGGTGACAACCTCCACCAGCGGCATGACGGGTACGGGATTGAAAAAGTGAATACCAACCACTTGTTCTGGACGTTTGGTCGCCATTGCTAGTTTCATGATAGGGATTGACGAGGTGTTGGAGGCTAAGACAGCGGCATGATCCTCCACAATGGCGTCGAGTCGTCGAAAGATATCCAGTTTGGTCGCCTCGTCCTCGATGACCGCTTCGATGACGAGTTCCCTGTCGTCTAGCTGCTCCATGGCGGTGGTGACCCTAATGTGGCTAAGAGCCTCCTCTCTGGCTTGTTCGGTCAGTTTCCCAGAGCGGACGCCACGATCGAGGGATTTCGTGATGCGAGTCAGGCCCGCCTGTGCTGCGCTGTCGTCGGCTTCAACGACGATTACATCGATGCCACGCCGAGATGCGACCTCTGCAATACCCGAGCCCATCAGACCAGCTCCCACCACGCCGAGTCGTTGGATCATCACTTGCCTCCTAGGACTTGACGAGCGACCACGATGCGCTGGACTTGGTTGGTTCCCTCGTAGATCTGGGTGATCTTGGCGTCGCGCATCATCCTCTCGAGTGGAAAGTCTTTGGTGTAGCCGTAGCCGCCAAGGAGCTGAAGGGCGTCCACAGTGGTGGACATGGCTACATCTGAGGCGAACATCTTGGCCATTGCGCCAAACTTGGTTAGCTGGCCGTCGGGGTCCTCATCGATGAGTTGACATGCCTGATAGACAAGCCCTCGTGCCGCCTCTACCCGGGTAGCCATATCGGCGAGCATGAATTGGATCCCCTGGTTGTCTGCGACCGGGCGTCCGAACTGATGTCGGTTCTTAATGTAGTTTGCCGCGTAATCGATGGCGCCGGTCGCGATTCCGACGGCCTGAGCACCGATCGTCGGCCGAGATCGATCTAATGTTCCCATCGCGATATAGAAGCCCTGTCCCTCTTCTCCGATACGGTTCGCCACGGGTACGTGCACCTCATCGAAGGTCACTTCTCCAGTAGGGGACCCTCGGACGCCGAGCTTCTTCTCAAGTTTGGCAACTTTGACCCCCCAGTCAGCCTCAACAAGGAAGGCAGTGATGCCTCGATGGCCGGCTTGTGGATCCGTCTTCGCAAAGACGGTGTAGGTATCCGAGATGCCAGCATTAGTGATCCAGTACTTGGTTCCGGTGAGTACGTAGTGGTCACCATCACGCACAGCTTTGGTCGTCATCGCTGCGACATCGCTTCCGGCGTCCGGTTCGGAGAGGCAGTAGGAGGCCTGTGCGTCTCCAGCGGCAACTCGTGGCAGATATTTGCGCTTCAGGTCCTCCGACCCCCAATAGATCACCGGTGTCATGCCCAGTTTTGAGATCAGCATCGTGAGTGAAGTTGATGCACAGACGCGGGCAAGCTCCTCAACCATAATCGCATTGGTGATGCTGTCCGCACCCGCCCCCCCGTAGGCTTCAGGAATGGCGAGGGCAGGCAGTTCCATCTCCTTGCAAGCCTCAAAGCTTTTCCAAGGGAAGCTCGCCGTCTCGTCCACCTCTTGTGCATGAGGCGCGATGCGGCTCTCAGCGAAGGACCGGAGTACTGAACGAAATTGCTTGTGCTCCTCATCGAGTGCAAAGTTAGTCATTCCTCTATTGTGCACCTAGCTGACAACTTCTGCCAGTTTTGGGGGATACCTCAGGTTCGAGGGGTAGATGCCGATAGAAGGGGTAAGAAGTTGGTTTCGCATGTTCTAAGGTGTTTTGGGTAGTGTGCGCTACCGAGGAGCTGAGGTATGGAGGTTCATTCAGAGGTCGGCTCAGATCTTTTGGCAGGGCGCCAGATACCCGAGAGGTCAAGGTTGGAGGCTCGTCGAGTTCCAGGAAGAGCGATTAAGGCGTTACGACAGTTGATGCCTAAGGTTCGCGAACTCATCAACTCGGATCTCGAAACCCTTCGCGAGGGTGACGCCTCCGAGGTTGATCGTATCGCTCAACTTATCACCGAAGAGTTCATCCGACTCTTCTCGGAGCACCGAATCGATTACGACGTGATCGCTCGTATTGGGGATGTCCATCTTCGGATGGCTATCCGGCCAGCATGGGTCGACTTGATCTATTCGCTCTATCGTATCGAGTTAACCGACATCCTCGACGAGCAGGAGCAGATGCTCCTCCTATTGCACGAAAAGGAGCTGCTCGCGAGCACGAGCGAGGCGAGCATGCGTCTATGGAGTGCGCGCGAGGCACTTCAACAGACCATCGTCGAGGTCGCGAATCTGTTTGATCGGTATGTGCAGATGCCGGAGTCGTTGCTGATCGAGCAGTTGGTGGAGATGGTCCAGCGAGCTACCCAGTCGCCGCTGGTCTATCTTGCCACCGCACTTGGCACGCCAACGACTGGGCTCGATGACCAGATCTCTATTGTGGCGGCGGTTGGTGATGCAAGGGAATATGCGGCAGGACTCGATCTGAGGACCGATCCGAACGACCTGCGTGGTCAGGGTCCTGTTGGTACCGCCCTGCGCACCGGTGCTGTCTCTCTGAGTTCACGTGATGTTGAGGACCGTTTTGAGCCCTGGATCGAGAAGCTTAAACACCATGAGCTCGGTTCTGCTATCGTCGTACCATTTCCGCTCTCGTTGAACAGAAGCGCTGCGCTAGCACTTTATCGGAGAGAGTCAGATCCGATGCCGGTCGATATCGAGGATATGATGGGTGCACTGGGTTCGGAGTTGGGTCGGCTTTTTGAGGCGCGAACCACCTTCGCCCATCGGCGACTGCTTGACCGGATCGTGGAGACAAAGGTTGCACTCCAATCATCGATGGTGACTGATTGGGTAACGGCCATACGAGATGTTGCAGAGACGCTGATAGGTGACACCTTGATCAGCCAGGCTGTTTTTTTGTGTTTGGACGCGCAATCCGATGTACTGCGTTGGGCGGGTGCGTGGGGGGATCTCAGCGACTCCGCCAACGAGGAGCTTCGCGCTCTCGAGATATCGGTGGCAGAGGCGCCTCAACCACTTGGACCCTCTGCGACCTGTTTTCGTCACCAGCGCGAGATCGTTACCAATGGTCTGATCGGAAGTGCAGAGCGTCATGGGTTGCATGACACGGCTGCGCTGTTGGCTCATGGAAGCGCGGTGTTGCGATTGCCGATCGTCGTGAATGGCAGGAGCCAAGGCGTGGTGATCTTCGCAATTGACGATCAGGCCGACCAGGGCATTGGTGAAGATGTCGTACACTCGATGTCTGAGCTGATGCGACAGACAATCGCTCGTGTTGAACACAACCGTTCGGAGTGGGAGAACCGCTGGTTAAACAATCTCACTTTAACTGTCCTCCAGAGTGCTTCGATTATGGTGTCGGCTCGTTCAGAGGTTGAGCTGCTGCAGTCCTTCTGTGACGTACTCGTGACCGAGAGTGTCTTCACCTCCTCTTGGGTTGCGGTCCCAAGCCCAGACTTAAACCGGCTGGTTCCAATGGCTAGCGCTGGACGTGGGGCCGAGGAGGTCGGCGCCCTCATGGTCCCTCTTGACCTTGTCGGCGACGGAGGACCCCTGGCATTGCGTGCCATCCGGACCGATACGGTCGTCTGGAACCAAGATGAGCTTGGCGACATTACCGTGAGTCCGTGGATCGACTTCCTCCGAACTTTTGGTTGGAACTGTGGCGTGTCGCTCCCTGTGCACAAAGATGGCAAAGTTTTTGGCGCTGTTACGGTCATGTCGCAGGTGACAAACACGGTGACACCCGCGGTCCTCTCACTGCTCGAAACGGTGGTGAAGATGATCGAGCAGGGGATCGCCGATTTGAACCTGAAGCAGGCGCTTGAGCGAGAGCGTAATGTCCAACGCATAGCCGCTCGAACGGACATGCTCACCGGTCTGGATAACCGGCTCGCATTTGAAGAGAAAGTCCGTCACCTGCTGCTATCAGGACGTGAGGTCGCCATCGGTATCCTCGACCTAGATGGTTTTAAGGAATTGAATGATACGGCTGGCCACTGGGCAGGTGATAAGTTTCTAGAAGCACTCGGGGCTGGCCTACGTGCGCTCATCACTGGTGATGATTTCGTCTCTCGCCTCGGCGGTGACGAGTTTGGCTTCTGTATCGCCGATGTCGAGTTCTGCGCAGTTGATGAACTCGCAGGCCGAGTCATGGAACTCGTGAATGCCACTGGTGAGAAGTTCCGAATCACTGGATCGTTGGGTTGGGCTATGTCGGTGACCGATGGACGCGACTACCCAAACCTCCTCGCTTACGCAGATGAGGCCCTTTATGCCGCGAAGGATGCTGGCAAGGCGCGCTCGTACCTCTTTGGAGGAATGGTTGCTCGGTCTATCGAGCTACGTCGTCAGGTTCGCGACCGACTTCCCGCGGCCATCGAGAGTGGTGAACTTTACTTCGCGCTGCAACCCAAAGTCAATGGCACGACAGGCACCATCAACGGTGTGGAGCTGTTGATGCGATGGGACGGAGTGCCGCTTGAATCGGTGTTGAAGGAGGTCAAGAGCGACCCGGCACTAGCCCGTATGCTCGGTAACCGGGCGATCCAAGCCGCGCTCACGACACACCACCAGCTTGCAGCCTCTGGCTATCCCGACCTCAACGTCTCACTGAATGTAACCCCATCGCATTTCCTCTCAAGGCACTTTGCCCAGGATGTGGCACCCTTTGCAGCTGAGGAACCGTGGCATTTCACCATTGAGATCACCGAGGATGTCGCACTTGACGATCTCACCGCTGCCCGTTCCATGATTGGCATGTTGCACTCGGTTGGTGTTGCAGTCTCCGTCGACGATTTCGGCACCGGTTATGCCTCGCTGAGTAACGTCGCCCTCCTCGATGTCGATGAGCTCAAGATCGATCGTTCCTTTATTTCGCGGTTTGGTATGGACATCAACTCTTTCGCGGTCGTGAGCTCCCTGAGCTTCCTCGCCAGGATAGCGGGGATCCGTGTCGTAGCAGAAGGTGTCGAGACGATTGATGAACTGTCGCGTTGGATCCACTTAGGAGGTCAGTTCGTACAGGGTTATCTCTATTCGCGTCCCGTTGACTTCGAAGCACTGCTGAGCGTTCTGGATCGCGGCGACTTACTCCATTTCCCGCGTCGAGTCTTCGCTGTTGAGGACTTCCTGCTGCTGAACGATGCCTTGGTCATTGGCCACCTCGATCATCGGCGTGAGGAGTCGTCACAGGTCTGTGCTTTTTTTGATTGGTTCGCATCCAGACGTAGTCGGTGGGGCGAACTCACGAGTTTTTCTATCGCGGCATCAATGCACGAACAGCTTCACCGCGGTCGACGGCCTGACGAGAGCTACCACGCATTGGCCTCACACTGGGTGGGTCATGTGAAGGCACTCCGTGAGGATATCGCGGCTCGTCTACGCTGAGGAGACGAGCCTCATCCGAGCCGGCTGTCCGGTGGGGTCGCCTTGGTTTTGCTAGGCTAGCAGACGGGAGGATGATAGATGATGGCGAATGAACCCGAGGTGCGTCGAGCGACGCTCCGGCTGCTGGAGGAGGTCGATTTCGAGACGGTCGGGGGAGTCGGCTTTCGCGGAGAACAGTACGATCGTGGCCTTGCGTTTGTTCATCATCCGGTTGGACTTGGTGGCCTCGGAGCTAGCCCGGCTTTACAAGGCGTAGTCGATGAACTGCTAGCGAATGCAAACATTCCTCCTGCCTTTGCGAGCAATCCAATCGGCGTTGGGATGGGTGCCCCGACGGTGATGACCTATGGGTCGGCCGACCTGCAACGACGACTTCTACGCCCTCTTTTTACCGGTGAAGAGATCTGGTGTCAGCTATTCTCCGAGCCTGGAGCTGGTTCAGATGTCGCCTCTTTGGCGACGAGGGCGATCCGTGATGGGGATGAATGGATCCTGAATGGACAAAAAGTTTGGACTACACTTGCTCATGTTGCCCGGTGGGGAATGCTCGTAGCTCGAAGCGACCCTGAGGCACCCAAGCATCGCGGACTGACCTATTTCGTGTTGGACATGCGATCGATGGGCGTCGAGGTTCGGCCATTGCGCCAGATCACCGGTGAAGCAGAGTTCAATGAGGTCTATCTTACGGATGTGCGTATCCCCGATACCATGCGGCTCGGCGATGTTGGCAAAGGGTGGTCCGTCGCGATCACCACCTTGATGAACGAGCGGGCCTCGATTGGTGGCGTTGTCCTACCGAGGAGCAGTGGTGCGATCGCAGAGGCTATCGGAGCTTTCCAGGCGATGGGGAGGCCGAGTGGCTCACTCGATGAGCTGATGCAACTCTGGTGCAGTGCGGAGGCCCTACGGTTGACCTCGCTTCGGGCGGCGGCTCAGCGACAGCAGGGAAATCCAGGTCCTGAAGGCTCGGTCGTGAAGCTAGCGAACGCTGAGTTGAACCAGAGAATATACGAGTATTGCGTCGATGTTCAGCAAGGTGCATCGCTGTTCTATCCGGACTATCGCATGCGTCGTCCTGAGTTTGCGGGTGTTCATGGAGAGACCTCCTCGCGAACGGCAATGCAGGCGTTCTTGCGGTCTCGCGCCAACACGATTGAAGGCGGAACCTCTGAAGTGATGAGAAACATCTTGGGCGAGCGTGTGCTTGGCCTACCGGGTGAGCCGCGATCTGACAAGGAGCTACCCTGGTCCCAGATTCCGAAGTGATTGTCACGGTGGGAGCCCGGAGAGTTTGCTCCTCCACACTCTTTGAAGTGGGTCAAGGTGTGCTGGCCTGGTGATGCTCTGCGATGGAGTGAGACCTAGCCTCCCGGATTCTGTGATGAGCCTGAACACTCTGATCTTGTGTGACCAAAGTCCCTAACAGGGTTAATCGTGACTCCATAGGATGGTTTCTGGAGCATTTCTCCGAGAGTCGCGAGGATAGCTCTGTTGTTGGGAGTCTTATTTACGCGCATGCGTTAGAAAGGATACCGCGATGAACGGTCATCCAGTTGTCGGGGCGATTGTCAATCTGAACCATCCT
>JAKAQL010000045.1 GCA_021822605.1 Actinomycetes bacterium | reverse complement strand
TTCGCCGACTCGATCTCATCATCCTCGACGACTTTGGGCTCTCACCCGTCTCGGTGACGAGCTCTCGGGAACTCCTAGAGATCATCGATGCTAGAGTAGAGCTGCGCTCGACGATCTTTCTCTCTCAATTCCCGGTTAGCAAGTTCCATGCACTCATGGAGGATGCGACCGCAGCCGATGCCATCATGGATCGCATCATTCATGCCTCACGGGTGATTGAGCTCACCGGTGACTCGATGCGCAAAGTCAAAGCTCAAGAGGAGCTCAACGAGGAAGGAGGATGACCAAGGGAACCGCGGAAGGGAGATCTCAACTCGTCGACCCATGACGTCAAACGAGGAGGATCGGCGGGTTTCAGGAGTTACAAGAATCGGTTTCAGGAGTTAGAATTTGCGGCTTTCACAAGTTACAAGAAAGTGGCTTCAGGAGAGCAAGAATAGCCATCTGAATCCCGATCTTTTGGTCGGCTGACACTACGGTGCTACTCGATGGCTGTTCAAGATTGCAGGCGATCGAGCTAGGGCTAGCCCAGGCATAGACATCTCTGGCCTGCGCTTTGCTATGCCTGTGACGCTTGCCAGTAACCTCATTGGTCTATCGGCGGCCAATGCTGTCTTCGATTGTCCGGGCAACCTCTAGTGCGTCAAGCGCATCAAGCAGGCCGGCATCCTTGTCGGTTAACCTCTTTGGACCTCCACCTACTGCCCGTACACGGGGCTTGGGGCCACGCATGTCCTGAGTGGTTGGCGCTGATGATTCCAGTTCAGCTAGTCCCGCATAGATAGTCGTCCGTGACATGCCAATTGCTTTGCCAAACCATGCTTACTCCACCACGTCCAATACTACGAGCCTCTACCGCAGCCCATATCCGCAACGTGGCCTCATCTAGCCAGCCAGACAACGCATGATATTTAGCTTCTATCAATGCTGCGTCGGCCATGCACCAAAAGCGCATACAGACCGTATTGCCGTTCACACCATTCTGTTCTTGCTTGACTTCTGAACTAAGTGACATCGGGGTTAGTGGTGAAGAATTCTGCCCACGACGGGTTAAGTCCAGAGGGGTCACGTCCCTCCTTGATCAGCTGATCAAGGAGGAGTTGACCGGTATGGATAATGTGGAAGCGCATCGCATAGGCCGCTTCTACACGATCCCGCTGGGCAATAGCATCGACAAGGGGTTGATGCTCATCCGCGATGTCGTGTAGCGTTCTAGAACGATCGACCGTGCTGGCACCGAGGGTCATGGTAACAAACCGCAGATCTTCGACTAGTGAAACGAGTTTCTTATTCCCAGACGTTCCAAGGACGAGTTCGTGGAGTAAGCGGTCGTGATTCATAAAGCGCAACTCGTCATGGTCCACGGCTGCCAGGTGCATGTGTATTAGGCACTCTCTCAGGCTTTTGACTAGGGTGTCAGTGGCTTCGTATGCAGCTCGATAGGCTGCGGGGACCTCAAGGAGAAGCCGAAGTTGGAAGACCTCCTGTACCTCGTGTATTGAGGTTCTTAAGACTCGAAAGCCACGATTGCGTTCGAAGCGGACCATTCCCGCATCAGCCAATCTGAGCATCGCCTCACGTACTGGTGTACGAGATACGTTGAGTTCCTCAGCGATCCGATAGACGGAGTAGAGCGTATCAGGTTGCAGTTCGCCGACCAGGATCGCTTCACGAAGCGCCGCTACGACTTGGTCGGTAAGAGTCAGGCCGTTGTTCAAACTTTTCAACATACTCCCATCGTCTGCCACCGCTTTCACCTACATAAACAGAATAGGCCTTGACATGTAGCATGCTACTGTGGCACACTTGGTGAACGCAGCTGCACAACGCAGCGTTTGTGCGTTACGAAGGAGGGTTCGAAAATGGCGCCACTGAAATTGCACGTATTGGATTGCGGGGCAATGAGCTGTGACCTCACTTGGTTACTTCTCAAAGCCGGGAGGACAATCCGTTCCCGCGGAGAGCGAGATCGACCAGTGGAGTGGTACCCATGCACCACCCATGCAGTGGTAATCGAGACACCAGAGGGTCGACTCCTCTGGGATACGAGTTGCCCCCGAGACTGGGAGAAGCGGTGGGAACCCACCGGACTCCAGGAGTTTTTCCCGTATGACCAGGTCTCGGAGACTGAGTACTTCGACTCTCGATTACACCAGATCGGACTTGAGATTGGAGATATCGATTACGTTGTCGCGTCGCACCTCCACTTTGATCATGCCGGTAATCTGCAACTCTTTAAGGGCTCCAATGCCCGACTGATCTGCAACGACAAAGAGAAAGCGTTCGCCTTTGGTTACGACGGCCTCTTCAATGGCGCTCATCTAAAGGCGGATTACGAAGGCCTAGACTTCGAAACGGTATCCGGTGATACCGAAATCCTCCCAGGAGTGACCTTGATTGAGGCACCTGGCCATACGCCAGGAACGATGTCAATGAAAGTTGATCTGCCGCAAACTGGTCCGATGATCTTCACCTCCGACGCAATCTATCTTGGCGACTCGTACGGACCACCGGCCTCTCCAGCAGCAATCGTGAACGACCTCGCGGCGTGGTACTCGTCAGTAGAAAAACTTCGGGGGATAGCAGAGTCTACAAATGCGAAGCTAATTTTCGGGCACGATGCGGCCCAGTTGCGATCAATGAAACTTGCTCCTGCAGGCTACTACGAATGATTTTTGCCCGTACAACTTATTAAAAAGGATGTGTATCATGACTACTAACCAAGAGACAATATTTACTTACGGCGCGCCAATGTTGAAGTTCGGACCAGGTTCCGCTGATGAGATCGGCTTTGATCTGTCACAGTATGGTGTGAAACGGGCGTTGGTCGTGACAGATAGGGGCATCTCTGCTACCGGCTCTCCACAGCGGATCGCAGATCAAATGGCACAATATGGAATCGAAGCCCATGTTTTTGACGGGGTCCATGTAGAACCAACCGATACAAGCCTCCAAGAGGCAGTGGACTACGCTCGTGCTACAGGACCCTGGGATGGGATCGTCGCGGTCGGTGGGGGGTCGAGTATCGACACCGCCAAGGCGATCAACCTGATGACCACTAATCCTGGCGAGCTTATTGATTACATCAATGCTCCGGTGGGGGGAGGGAAAGCACCTAGTCAACCATTACACCCCCTTGTTGCCGTGCCGACAACAACAGGCACTGGCTCTGAGAGCACCACAATCTGCGTGCTAGACGTGCTGGCACTTAAGGTTAAAACTGGCATCAGTCATGCTAGACTCCGTCCGACTTTGGCTGTCGTCGATCCGCAGCTTACTGTGACCCAGCCGAGAGAGGTTACTGCCGCAACGGGGATGGACATTCTATGCCATGCCCTGGAGAGCTACACCGCTAAACCTTATACTACATTCGAGCACAAGCATGCCGAGCAGCGGGTGCCCTACTGTGGAGCGAATCCCGTAGCGGACATGTGGTCAATGCGTGCGTTGGAGTTACTCGCAAGATCGTTTCGTAGAGCCGTTCACCACGGGGACGATATCAACGCAAGAATGGATATGGCGATGGCTGCTACCTTTGCCGGCATGGGCTTCGGCAACGCTGGGGTCCATATACCGCATGCAAATGCCTATCCGATCGCCGGACGTGTAAGGGATTTTCACCCCCGCGGATATCCGCAGGCTGAGCCGATGGTTCCCCATGGGATGTCGGTAGCGCTTACAGCCCCAGAGGCCTTTCGCTTCACGTTTACAGCGCAACCAGAGCGGCATCTTGCAGTAGCTAGGATGCTGGCGCCAGAAAAGCAGAGTGCGGCTGAGCCATCCGAGGCGCTACCAAATGCCCTCATCCAGCTGATGAAGGATATTGGTATTCCAAATGGAATCGGTGAAGTTGGCTACAATAAACTCGATATCTCCGATCTCGTGGAAGGGACTATGAAACAGCAACGACTTCTAGCCACCGCCCCTTTGCCTGTCAATGAAGAGGATATCGCGAGGATCTTTGAGCACTCAATCGAGTTGTGGTAGCCGAAGATGCCAATCTATGAGTTAGGGTGCGAGAATGGACACCGTATTGAGGTGCTCCTCGCCCTGGATGAGCACATACCAGCGTGCGAAGAATGTGGACTGGAGATGACGAGGTTGCCCTCACGGTTTGCGATTGGGGGTCGAGCCAACCCTCTCCCACGCCAAGAGGCAATGCCTCAGACATGGAGGGGTACCTACGAAGGCAACAAAGAGTACGTGACATCACTTAGAAAAACAGTGGAGAAACGTCAACAAATTGAAGAGCGCTATCCAGAACTCGCTGGCGATAGGCGTCCCATCCTCGCCCACGAAGGCCGTTATGAGGCCGAACCACTCCGTGCCGGAGACCCGATGGATGGCATGCACTCTCACTCCCACAAGCATCACCACGACACTGGAAGAGTTGACAGTACCAGCCCTGAGTCAAAGAGTACGAATGCGCCAGGCTGATCATCAGCCAATTGGAAGTTCCCGCGTTGATCTTGATGCAGTTAGCGAACTCGTTGCACTAATGAAGGAGTGTGGAGTACGCGAAATCGATATCAGCTCTAGCCGACGCGCTCAGTACTCAAGTGATGCCTCCAACTATCGAGTCGTTCCTGTCGCGATAGTGTTTCCGCACTCAGTTGATGAGGTGATCGCCACTCAGCAGGTAGCGGCAACAACAGGTGTTGCTCTCACCATCCGTGGCGCTGGGACCTCGGTGGCTGGGAATGCGGTGGGGCCTGGAATAGTGCTAGACATGAGTAGATACCTCAATCGGGTTATAGATGTCGATCCCTTCGGAATGACCGCAACCGTTGAACCCGGAGTGGTTTTAGATGCGCTGCAGAATAGATTGGCTGACGCAGGTTTACGGTTTGGCCCCGATCCATCGACCCACTCCCGCTGTACCATCGGTGGGATGATCGGCAACAATGCCTGCGGAGCACACTCGGTTGCCTACGGGCGTACCGCAGAGAACGTGGTCTCCCTCGATGTGATTGACGGGACCGGGCGCCGATTTCTTGCGAGCAAGGGGCTCGATCAGATTCCGGGTCTGAGCGATCTCGTCCGCCGCTACGAGCAGACGATTTCTAGTGAGTTTGGTCGTTTCGGTCGCCAGGTGTCAGGCTACTCCTTAGAACACCTGACGCAGGCAGGAGGAGAGGACCTCGCCAAAACGTTGGTAGGGACTGAAGGCACCTGTACGGTTGTCGTTGGGGCCAAACTTGGGCTTGTACGCACCCCAAGGGCCAAGGCATTGGTGGTGCTCGGCTATCAGGACATGGCAACCGCAGCCGACGCTGTATCAGCGATTATGGATCTTTCACCACAGGCTATCGAAGGGATCGACTCGCGCCTCGTAGAGGTAGTCAAAAGACATCGCTCAAACACGAGTACGCCCGAACTACCAGCAGGCCATGGATGGCTCTTTGTCGAGACAGCCGGAGCCTCCGAGGCGGAAGCGATCCATATCGGGAAGGCCATTGTGGCCAGAGCAGACGCAATGGGATCTCTGTTAATCCCCGACGGCGCCCACTCACGTGCGCTGTGGCGTATTAGAGAGGATGGCGCAGGCCTTGCCGGACGTACTCCAGAGGGGGCGCCGGCCTGGCCGGGCTGGGAAGATGCAGCTGTCCCTCCTGACGTACTGGGTTCGTACTTGCGGGACTTTCAGGAACTATTAAGCCAGCACCGACTTGATGGACTGATCTATGGTCACTTTGGTGATGGCTGCATTCATGTCCGACTCGACTTCGCACTCGCTAATCACGCAGAGTTATTGAGACCTTTTCTTGTTGACGCTGCCCGACTAGTTGCGAGCTATGGAGGGTCGCTCTCTGGGGAGCATGGTGACGGTCGCGCCCGGAGTGAACTCCTTCCGCTTATGTATAGTGCGACAGCTATTCGCGCTTTCGAGGAATTCAAGGGGCTGCTCGATCCCAAAAATTCGCTCAATCCGGGGGTCATTGTGCAGCCCCGACCACTGGACAGAGATCTGAGGGTACCGGATCAGCAGGTCATTATTCGACGAGGTGGCTTCGCATTGACCCAAGATCATGGCGACTTCGGTGCTGCAGTTCTTCGATGCGTCGGTGTAGGAAAGTGCCGCGCCGATAACACCAACGGTGGTGGTTTCATGTGCCCGTCATACCTCGCGACTTCGGACGAGAAGGATTCGACCCGTGGACGCGCCCGAGTACTACAGGAAATGCTCAACGGAACGGTGATCAAAGATGGTTGGCGCTCCCACGAAGTCCATGAGGTTCTTGACCTTTGCCTGTCCTGTAAAGCCTGCGCCAGCGATTGTCCTGCAGGGGTAGACATGGCGAGATATAAGTCAGAAGTTTTATATCAGACCTATCGTCACCGGATCCGTCCGCTCAGCCACTACACGCTTGGGTGGCTCCCGCGGTGGGCACATCTCGCATCACTGCTACCAACTCCGGTTAATAAGGCACTCTCTAATACCACCCTACATCGACTAACCTGTCGAATGACCGGAATCGATCCTCGTCGATCGCTGCCACGCTTCGCCCGCAGGACCTTTACCTCTTTACACCAATCATCGCCACTCACCCCGATTGCAGGGTCTTCGACGAAGTCACGGACCGTCGTACTGATGCTGGATAGCTTCACTGACAACTTTTCACCCGAGGTTGGCGAGGCCGCGCTCGAAGTACTGAATGCGGCGGGCTATGCGGTGGAGATAGCCCCTGCGGGCCTGTGCTGCGCGATTACGTGGATTTCGACAGGACAACTCGACACAGCTCGCCGAAAACTTGGCCGCTTAGTAGAGGCGTTGGCACCGTCGGCAGCAGCTGGATTGCCGATCGTGGTGCTTGAGCCGTCATGCGCGGCCGTTCTTCGCGACGAACTTATGGAGATTGTGGACGATGACCGAGCACGGTCAGTCTCGGAGGCGACTGTTACCCTCGCCGAGGTACTAAACCTGGCGCGAATACGGGAATCTTCCCCCTGGAATCCACCCTCTCTGGCTGGACGGGACGTGATAGTTCAACCGCATTGTCATCAGTATGCGGTGATTGGATTCGAGGCCGATAGGGTGCTCCTTGAATCAGCCGGCGCTCGGGTCCATACTCTTAGTGGGTGCTGCGGACTCGCGGGTAATTTTGGGATGGAACGTGGTCACTATGAGCTCTCCCTCAAGGTAGCTCAGCGTTCACTACTTCCCGCACTTGCACAGGCGGACCGGGCAACCACCGTTTTGGCTGATGGCTTCTCTTGTCGCACGCAGGTAGCAGATCTCACCGATCGACAGGCGATACATCTTGCACAGCTATTTGTGAACCCATCTTTCGACCCCTACCCCACAACTCCCAGTTCAGAGGGTTAGTCACTCTGGATAGGGCACTACAAAGTGGCTACTACGTTGGCTCTCCTCGGCAAGGGGTCACCAATCCCTAGAAACTCAAAGATCTTGCGTTGTTCCGGATCTGGGGTGGTAGAGACCCGGATGTGATGGACTTTGCGCTTGTCATCGGTCAGGGCGACGGTGGCTTTGATATGCGTGACACGGCGCTCCAGAACCGTCGAGGGCCGACCTGAGTGGTAAGAACGCGAAAGGAGGTGAGGTAGGGGTTAGGTGTGACACCTGATGGCTACCCGAACACACCCCACCTAGGACTGTCCCATAGGTCCAGGTTCGCTTTCTGAAATGATCGAATTCTGCAGTAGACTCCTCACGGTGAGCGACTGGGATGAAACCAGAGAAGCATTCAAGCAGGCAACGGAGTGGTTTGTCCGAATTCTTCTCGTAGCAACTGGGCGATACGACGAACCCGGCCTGGGAGAGTGGAGTATCCGCGATTTGGTCGGACACACGAGTCGAGCGCTCGTAACCGTCGAATCGTATCTCGCGAATCCAGCGGCCTCGGCCAAGGTGAGTTCGCCGGTCGAATACTTTACCCTGATCTTGGCCTCGAGCGGGGATCCTGTGACAGTCGCACAACGTGGTCGAGATGCCGGCGCTGCACTCGGAGACAACCCAGCCGTCTCGGTAGAGGAGGTTGCCAACCGCGTACTCGACACCGTCATGTGCGCTCAAGCAAATGCCTTGGTGACCACACCTGTTGGTGGGATGCGACTCGCCGACTACCTGCCGACCCGCACCTTTGAGCTCACTGTGCACACCTGTGACCTTGCTTGCGCCCTTGGTCACGCACTCGAAGTACCTCAGCTTCCAGCAGCCCAGAGCCTCTCCATTATTAGTGGGTTAACCATTGAGGTCGGTAACGCTGGCTTGCTTCTGCTCTCGACCACCGGTCGTCAGCAACTGCCATTTGGGTTCACCGTCGTCTAGGAACGGCAACGAAAGAGACCCGTACAGCGGCTCGTCGGTCGAGGTGGTTCATTGCAAACCCATATGGATTAGCGGGGCCGATTGAGTCAGGCCAATTAAATTTTCGTTGGCCTTACACCACTGTTATTGTTCTCAACAAGGCTGCGAAAGACCGTCTATCCGCTAATTCGAGTAGCGATCAAAGTGCTCGAGGATCAGGCGCTTCGTCCGGTACTCTCCGAAATCTTGTTCATCGTGCCTTTTGACGATCGGGAAACTCTCCATCGCCCGATCTACTTGTTCACGCGAGTATCCGTAGAGATGGAAGAAGCAGGCATCGAGTTCAGCGCGTAGAGACATCCGACGCTCGTCGTCCCAGGTGAAGGGTTCACCGTCATAGCCGAGTTCGCGAGCCCAAGGCTTGAGATCCCACGCGGTGTAGGTCAGTTCCAGGACACGAGCAGCGATCCACTCAACGAGATTCTGGTCCGAGCTTTCATCCCAAGGGACAATCTGATCGAAAGTGTCTGGAGGCAACACCGGTAGTTGCTGAACAATAAACAAATTGAAGTTGGTGCCCCCCACTTTCATCCGAGCAACGACATCCAATGCGATTGAACTGATACATGCCACTAAGGCGCCAACCCGTTTGCCTCTCGTACCAGTAGCGAGCAAGAGAGGCAGGCTGTTCCCTACTGCCGTCACGGGTAAAACCGAGGCAATCAGGGTGCGTTCGTCTACCGATCGTGCGATGCCCCGAAACCCGATCAGCCACTCCCGATCCCAGCCATGGAGCTTCTCTCGCACCTCGGACTCGTTCACCCAGTAGCGTGGCAGGATTGTCCAGTTGGGATTCGTCTTGTGCGAACTATTCACGTCATCCGGCTTGTCCCCACACACCCCCTCGTATGTTGCAAAGCGGTGATCGAAGTGGTGGATGAGTTTGCCTTCGTAGAGCGGCAGATATCTCTTGCCGCCGTTTGCAACAAAGCGATTCCCTCGTCGCTCCGCACCTTGATTACGCAGCGTCTCGATGGTTTCAAACGAGGCAGAATCGTTGGTCATGTCAAAGAGTCTCTTGAAGGTCACCCCCCACGGGTTGTTTGCATCTTCTCCGATTCGTACAAGAACGGGTACTCTTTCGTAGACCTGGCGCGCGAGCGTGGCATCAAACGCCGTTCGAAAGATCGGAAGATTGCCAGTGTTGGGGTTGATCAGTTGAAAGTCGGCATCTGAGAGGGCGACGTGCCGCTCGGGTTGATCGAGATCTGCGACGTGGTGGGCGAAGAGCACCAGATCGGCAGCCGGAGTTTGTCGCTCGTGGCCGGCGATGGTGAGAAGGCAGAACTTGTAGCTGCGATGAACGGCCGGAAAGAGAGGCAAGCTGTTTTCGAAGTCGTAGAGGCTGACCAGAGAGCGATGTGAGATCAGATCTCGAAAATAGGCGCTCGTAGCATCGTCGGTGGCGATCCCGGTCGGGACAATGACCCCACACCGTCCACGAGCCGCGAGGACTTGGCGTGTGAGCTCGGCAAAGATTGCATAGCTGTTCACATCGCCGTGTCCGGTCAAGGGGTAGCAATTACTCCCAAGCAAGAACTTGCTCACCCGTAATGCCTGGACCAATGCTGTCCGGTAGGACTGGTATAGGGTGGGGTCAGTAGAAGCTAGCTCTTGAATCTTCTTCCTTCTTGCACTTCCTTTTGCCGTTGCGATTTCAGGAGCCGAGACGGCGAAAAACTCCTTCTCGGCCAACTTCAACTTGTTCCAAGGTGGATTACCGAGGACGACATCAAACCCTGTGTTAGTGTTCGGTCCTGCGGTGTAACCGGGTCCAGTTGCGTGGAAGAAGACCTCAGGAAATACGACATGGAAGTGGAGGAACTGATAGTCCCGCCTAGCCTGTTCAATGAGGTCGTGTTCGCGTGACCCTAGTGCTTCGGAACCGCCGAGCTGAATCTTCTCGACGGTCTCGCTGGTAATTTCGCCACCCTGAGGCACTTTTTGGTAGAAGAAGGCGGTACACCACGCGTCGGCGGCCCATCTTTCGCGCTCGAAGGCCTCGTGATGCTGGAGTTCCCTCCAAAGCTCATCTTTGGCGGCGATATCAGCGATGCTCTCGTCGTCGATCGCGTCAAGAGACGCAACCTGCTCGGCGAAGGCCGCTCTCTCGCGGCGAGCCTCGTCGACACCAAGGGTCGACTGTCCACGTTGGGAGAAACTCTTGTTCCGCTTCTTCGTTGCAGCGACGGTCGCCTTGTCGTCTCCCTCAAGAGCACTATAAGCACCATCGGGAATCCCCTTGGCAAGCAACTCTGGAGTCGTGCCGATGAGCGCATTACCGGTGACGATATGGCGCTCAAGAAACGTCAGAGGTTTTCCAGCCTCCATCGCCTCCATCCAGAGGCTCACCTTGGCTAACTCAACTGCCATTGGGTTAATATCAACCCCATAGCAGCACTTAGCAATCACTTCCCGAAGCGCGTGGCGCACCTCAGCCGGAGGGGCCTCTTGCTCCCCGACTCGATAGCCCGCGAGGCGTTCCGCGATCCGATGGGCGGCGGCTATGAGAAAGTGGCCAGATCCACAGGCGGGGTCGAGGACCTTCAGAGAAAGGAGCGCGCTCTCTGGGTCTTGGGTCACTAGCGCCTCCTCGATCACCGGGTCGAGTGCGGTCTCGAGGAGCTTAGCGACCAGTTCGCTTGGGGTATAGAAACTCCCCGAGGTCTTGCGTTCATTCCCAGGTGCGTCTCGTAAGACAAAAGGCCCACCCTCCCCGTCGATCACAGGAGTGAGCTCCAACAAGGCTTCGTAGACGCTCCCAAGCTCCTCTGCACCAAGATTCGCAAAGTCGACGTTGCGTCGTATGCCCTCTGCCTCGGTGGTTGAGAGATGCACAATTGCTAAAGCTAGGTGTCTGTTACTGATCGTCGTATGGAGGAGGTCGGAGATTGCCTGATCACTCCAGAGGAAGCTTCCAAGAGCGTTCAGTCCAAGTGGTGCGAGGCCGGCTGGGTCACCGAGACCACGCATCACGACTTTGAGCATCTGCCATAGATCAGCATGTCGGTCTGAGCGTGAACCCCATGCCTGTTGGCGCAGTCGCTTCGTAGAGTACCATTTCTCGTAACGCTCGGCAGCGATCGGGTCGGCCCCAGGTCCGTGTAAGAGGTTGCGATCTTCAGCCACAAAGAGAAAGAGGATCCGATAGATGAGTCGTAAGATCTCGCGATAGAACTCGAGAGGGCTCAACTCACCTGCGTTAAGCGCCGCACGTAGGCGCTGGTTGTCGGGGTTGGTGATCAGGCCTTCTCCGATGGCTTCAATGGCGCGTCGTACGCCACCCTGCAGGGCATCAAGTGCGCGGATTCCGGACTCGTTGATCTCGCCTCGCCAGCGTTCGAGCCAGCAAGCGCTTGGGTCTTCGCCCTCAAAGCGACTCTGATGGGCAATCATCCAGAGGGCCACGAAGTCATCGAAGCGTTCGTTGGAAAAGATCTCCTCGAGATCGAACTCTAAGTAGGCCTGCCGGGTAAGACTTGCATTGTCACGAAGGATACGCAAGATAAGGCCGTTCGTAACCATTCCCCACAGATGTTCAGGTGAGCGGTTGAGCAGCTCCTGGACGAGGGAGTGCGGACTCTTGCCGGCAGCACCCTGCACCCCAGGTGTGCGTCGATCAAGCTCTACGCGGGCTCCCACCACATGGATTGGGATCAAGCCCCACGCGTAGGTGATGGGAAAGAGCTCCCCTTGGATTTCCACGGATTTGGCCCGTTGGAGTCGTCCGAACCCGAGTTCGACGAAGACGAGCCCGAGCCATTTATCTCGGGTAAGCCCGGCCGCCGTGTCATCGTCACCCAGTTGTGCAAGCGCTTCACTAAATCCAGCCCAGGCGTTGGTCAGTCGATTCCACGATCGATTGATGATCTCGGTGATCCGCTCGTTGGACCCGAGGTGATAGTCGCTTGGGCGAACCCCCTCGAGGCCGGAGTCAGGGTCACGGAGTCGTGTGAGAAACTCGATCGGCAAAAGCCCACCGACGCTCGTGATCCCCGTAGTGGATGACTGAGTCCTCATCGTGAGCCTCCAGGCAACAAGACATAGAGTCCTACGAGATCAAGTGGCAACATGAGCCTCACGTCTACTGTGCTGCGAAGTCGAGAAGCCTCGCGTACGCGAAGATGACTCTCGCGCAATTTTGTACCACGGTGTTCGGCTTGCTCCAGTAATCCGGACCTCCACCCATCCTGGTGGTTGGCAAGCATGAGGGTGAGAAAGTCTTCGGCCTGGGACTGTGAAACGTTGGTACTCGACTCGGCATCCAGGAGCTTCAGTGAGTCCTCGGGCGCGAGCCAGGTGGGGCGAAACGCATCGCCCTCAATGGTCTCGACACCAAAACCTGTGACCAAAACATCTTCTGCCAAGAGCTGAGAGGCTCGAGTGGTGAGCTCAAACCGTAAGCGAGCGACGATGAGCGCGGTTATTCGTGTGACCGCTGGGGTGCGACGCACATTTGCGCGTGCTGCCGGTCCTGCGTGATCGAGGGCGGAGTCGAGTACCCAGGCACCCAGTCCGGCAATGAAAGGCTCAACTCTGGAGGCCTCTCGCTCCCTCGGATCCCGAGGAGGGGACCCGAATCGAAACCTGATTTCACTCGCCCCCTTGGCGAGGTCCTTGATGGCATTCGGCGCTCTCTCAAGGTGTAGCACCATCGGCTCCTGATCGCTCACCGCTGCCCCTTCTGCGACCAGGGCGTCCCGAGTGAAGCGACGAAGGTCGTCAATAGTGCCAATCGCTTGGTTGAGTTCTTCGAGTTCTTTGGCTACAACATCTGGGCTCAGGGTGTTTTGTGCAAAGACACTACGTAGTGCCTCTTCGCGTCTGGCGCTCGCATTCCAAGCCTCAGCAAGCTTGGCCTCACTGGGTCCAAGGCCCTCCAGCGTGAGCTGAGTCCCTTGAACAAGCGCTTCTCCCTGGCTGAGCATCCCTCGAATCAGGGTTTCAGCGACCGCGTTCGGATCTCCTGGGACCGGGATGGAGACCCCCAAAGAGTTGCGGATCGATTCGTGTTTTCGAAGGAGAACCTCCATCACCAACTCATCGATTCGGTTGTCGCTGCCGTAACAGGTTACGACTCGTACCTCTGGTGAGGACTGTCCGAAGCGATCGACTCGGCCCTCACGTTGTTCGTGGCGGGTTGGGTTCCAGGAGAGGTCATAGTGAACGACGGCGTTGAAATAGTCCTGTAAGTTGATTCCCTCAGAAAGGCAGTCTGTTGCTACGAGAACTCGTTTTGGGTGTTGGGCGAGTTCGTCGACCACCGTCGTGCGCTCAGAGGAGGGTACATTACCGGTCACGGCGCGAACTTCGACCCCACGGAGCCGAGTGCGCAGCTCTGCCGTGAGATACTCAGCGGTGGCGATGAATCGACAAAAAATGATGGGGGAGAACCCATCAGCTAACAGGTGACGAACCTCATCGAGTGCGAGCATGAGTTTTTCATCCGCGTCGCCTTGGCAGGCATCAGCAAGCTTGGCTAATTCCCGGAGCTTTCGTTGCCGTGCATTCGATGAGGGGTCGGCATCTTCATCGGTGACGAGGCCCAACTCCTCATCGAGCTGAGTATCTTCATCCTCGCCAAAGAGGTCCATGACCCGCTGCCGGCTCATTCGCTCTGCATCCTCGGGATCGCTTAGTTCTTGGGTCTGTGCTCTACGTCGTAAGGTAGCAGCGCCAGCGGCGGGCGAGGAGGCAATTGCTCGCAGCAAGGCCACGGCGGACCACCAACGCAAGCGATCGGTCCACCCCCGATTTCCACCCGTCTCGTTACCCATTGAGGCTCCTAGGCGCTCACTCGTCTGGGACCGGGCGTAGCTAAAGACCTGGTTGAGTAAGGTCTGATACGACTCACTCAATCGGTAGGATGCCTCTTTGCTGTGGCGCTCCGGGAACTGGGTATCACCGAGATAGTGAACAAGGTTTGCCCTTCGACGTTGCACTAAGTGGCGCGCCACCGCTTCACGGAGCCGTCGGTGCTCGTCTCCTGAGAGGTCCTCTGGGAGGTTAGCGAATTGCTCACGCAAGAGCGCAAGCAATGACCGGAAGGCATCTTCATTACCAGAGTGTGGCGTCGCGGTCACCAGAATGAGATGGCGATGGTCGTCGGCGGCAAGTTCCTTGATGAGCTGGTGGCGCTGATGCCGGGTAGAGCGTATGCTCGTATCCGCGGCAACGGTGTGGGCCTCATCGACGACGATCATCTCCGGCGCGCTTCGCAAGAACTCGGAGCGTCTTCGATCGGCCTTGATGAAGTCCGTGGAGACAATGGTGATTGGATAGCGATCAAAAAGGGTCTCGCCGGTTCGACAACCCCGCTCAAGGGCGGCAGCCGTCGAGGCAAGTACCACCTCGGCTTCGAGGCCGAACTTGGTCGCCATCTCATCTTGCCACTGGATGGCCAGATGAGGGGGAGTAAGCACACAGAGTCGCTTGATCTCGCCTTGAGCCAAGAGTTCAGCACAGATCATGAGCGCCTCGCAAGTTTTACCAACTCCGACATCATCGGCGATGAGGAGGCGAACCGGATCGAGTTTCAATGCCATCATGAGCGGTACGAGCTGATAGGGCCTTGGCTCAAAGCCGAGCCCTCCAAAGCTTCGAAAAGGTCCCGCTGAGGCTCGAAACCCAAGTTTGAGAGCGTCGGTGAGCATTCGTGCCGAGCGAAGGTCACCGAGATCTTTCGTGCTAGGGAGGGGAAAGGTCGCAGACTCAACTGGCTCAATTGCGGTCAACACACCAGCAACTTCGAGGCTCGTTCCACCGAGTGGGCGAAGGACGAGCAGATCCTCTGCCGATTCGGGTAGCACCACCCAGTCTCGACCACGAACCCGTACCAGGCTCCCTACCGCGTGTTTCATGCCTCTACTCCAAAGATGTCGGATCGGCTGGCAAAGATCTGGCTCCAGTCATCTTGATACCCAAAGCGCACCACACTCCAACCGAGCGTGCGCAGGCGATTGGTCGCCGCCTCATCTCGGAGTTGGATGTCGGGGTAATCATGAACCGGGCCATCGATGAAGACCGCCACATAGTCGCGTTCATAGAGAAAATCAGGGCGACAACGCGCAGCCTCCACGAGGTGCGCAGCACTCGATGGCAAGCGCAGTCGGTGCTCCACGAGATAGTCGAGCCAAGCATCCTCAAGTGAGCTCGCGGTGGCTGCTCGCAGCTTAGCGATTGCAGCCTCGACATCACGGCTCCCACCAGTAGCTTGGGTAATCGAGCGCATGAGGTCTCCAAGTAGTGGCAGCACCAGCTGACGATCGAGGTTGCGATGATCGCCCTGGTTGTAATAGGACAGCAGGCAGTTATAGCAAGCCACCCTGCATGGAGTGATGCCGTTGGTTGTCTGATCGCGTCCAGTGTCAGGGTCTACATGACAGAGCTCCCTTGCGACTCGTGCGATCCTCGCGAAGGCGTCGGGCTCCTCGATGAGGCGATGGAGCACACCCGCTCCACCCTCTGAAGCCTCATAGAGCAAGATAAACCGACGATCATCGATGCCGGGGAGCGGTTCCGCTGCGAGCTCGTTGTCTTCGAGCTGGTAGACGATTTGGATCGCGTGCTTCAGTGCAGACTGCAACGAGGCCATGAGATCTGTGCGGTGAGCTGAGTCGACCATGCCATTGACGGGTTCGATGATCAACATATTACGGGCATCCTCAACGTAGGGGACCACGACCCGGATCATTCGAGTGTTGATAGGGTCAGCATCACTTTCAGCTGCTTCTGCCTGTTCTTCGGGCCGGCTCGCCCAGTAACCTCGTTCGACATCGAGTCCGAAGCCAACCTCTGCCTGGTTGGCGTGCCGCCGCCAGCCTTCGTTGATTCTCCATAAAGTTGTTGCCTGTCCATAGGTGAGGCGCAGGGCGACGGCATCGTCGATCATGACATCACCGTGCAACGTCGAAGCCTCGGCGTGTCGGTAACTCGTCTTCACCTCGTACCCTTGCCTCCTTCGCTCCTCCTCGTCAGAGTTGATCTGCTCCCGGCGTCGGGTGACCACATTCTCTAGGCGAAAGAGATTGGGAATCGCCACTCCTAATTCGCTGCCGCAGCTCTCGCAGATATCTGGGCCGATTTCGGAGTTCATGGGGTGCAGATAGCCACAGTGCGCACAGAGTTTGGCTCGTCGGGTCAGCACTCCCTCACCATCTACTCCTACACCTCGCCCAACGGGCAGTATGACGCGATTGACCTCGTAGCGAGATCCTTCGTGATAGATGAAGTTGCGTGGTCCAAATTCGCTGATCGCGAGGAAGCGAGGTCTAGCAAGGAAGCCATCCTCGCCATAACCGCGTCTCCTGCCTGGGATAAAGGCTGAGAGAGGCAGGCGAGGGAAGGAATAGCCCGGCAGGAACCCTTCGGCGGCAAAGTATCGATAGGAGTAAAAATCTGACTGGGTTGATGCGTTGTTGTCGAGTAGAAGAAGCTCGAGTTGCGCTCTTGCCTCGTTGCGAAGCCGATCGGCATTTTGGCGGTCTCTGGGCGATCGTGAGGCGTCTAGGGAGATTCGGTTCTGGAGCGCAATCTGTGAATTCGCTGCCCGATATAGACTCTTCCAGCGTTGAGTTGCCTCCTGAAAGCGCTGAGGCAGTTGGTTCATCGTCTCGGTGAGCCACAGTTCGCCCCACCAGCCTGCCTCTTTGAGCTCGCTCTCCAAGGGAGCGAGCATCTTTCTCGCCCGTTCTGTCGCAAAGGTTCTTGGTGTGGGGTCAGCAAGAGCTGCCTCAACGCGTTCTTTGAGCGTGAGTACCGGGGGCTCTCCATTGACGTCGAGAAGATCAGCCAAGCGCCTCTCAAGGCTAAAGTTGGCGGCACTCAACCACAGAGAGTGGACATGACTTCTGACGAGATCCTGGTTGGCCAGATCGAGCCAAGGCGGAGAGACCTGACCAGCGATCATCTTGTCAGGTCGCTTGAAGAAGTACTGGTCATGTGGTGAACCAGTTGTCGCATAGGCAAAAACAAGTGCCGGTTGTCCAGATCGCCCAGCCCGCCCTGAGCGCTGCGAATAGTTTGCCGGCGTTGGCGGAACGTTGCGAAGTCCAACCACAGAGAGTTCTGCAATGTCTACACCAAGCTCCATGGTGGGTGAACAGAAAAGGGCGGCGAGCTCTCCTTGGCGAAACCTTTGTTCCCGATCTTGGCGAACCTCAGCTGGAACCTGGGCAGTATGTTCTCGCGCCTCAAGACCAGCCAAATCTTTGGCATCTCCCTTGTAGAGGTTCTGGAAGTAAGAGTTGGGACGCCGACCCCCCTCCGGAGCCCTAGGCATGTGAATTGGATCGTGGGCGATCTCACCGCTCCCTAAACGCCACAGGATCGCTGATGCCTTGACCTGGTAGCCAACGGATCCCTCACGGTGACGGTGGATTTGCTCGATGAGCCCCACTCGAACTAGGATCTCGAGCAGTTGGCTGATTACCGTCTCAACTTCGTCTGAGGGTAGTGGGGTCACGAGATCTGGGAGGGCGGAGCTCCGCCTGAGCCACTGACCATAACCACTTAACCGACCGAGTCTGACGATGTTGGTATCGCGTCGGGAATTCCCCTGGGTAGACCCAAGGTACGCTACGGTGGCAGTGAACAGCTGCTCATTCTCATCAAGAGCCCAAGGAGGTCGCAAGTGCTGACCAGAGTTTTGAACGAGCTGCTCTTGGAATTGAGGGTTCAAGTAGTCGACCTTGATGGCGAGCGCCTTGCGAAGGTAGTCGAGGAGAACCGAGACTAGTGTCTGTCTCGTGTCAGGACTCGCCCCACTCAGGGCCTCGTGCCCATCGCTCCAAAGGCTCTCGGTCGATGCGATAGCATCGAGATCAACGTAGTCGATTCGCAGGAGCCCAGTCTGCTCGAGGTTTGGCGAGAAGATTCGCCATCCTCGCTCAAGATCACGGTAGACGCGATATCCAAGAACCTCTCGGAAGGTGCGTTCAATACTCTGTCGTTGACTAAAGAGCGCATCTGGCGAGGCCGAATACGTCGCAAAGTCCACGCCAAGTGCGTCGCACAGAGCGCTCGTGAGAGTTTCATGGGTGAGTCCAGAGTCTCCAGCTGCGTTGAGCGCCCGATACAGTCCAGATCGAAGCTGCGTCATCTCGACAAAGTCGTTGAAGTGTCCTGCCTGAAGGCTAGCGTCCTGGCGGTTGTCGGTGAACACCAAGAGTTTCTTTGCTTCTTGGCTGATATCGCTTGCACGGAGTTCTTTCAACACCGAGAGCGACAGGATGGTGGTCGCTGTCGAACGGCCTCCAGTACCAAGTGTGGAGAGCTTTGGTAGATCTGAGCGCTGGCGAGCGCCGTAAGAGGTGTGACAGGCGAGGCAGAACTGCATGGGCGCGCGGAAGTAAAAGGCACGTACGCCACCATGGCCGATGACTCCATCCTTGGCAACCTGTACGGCCTTGGGTAGTCGTTCACGATATCGACTCTCAACGGCGGGTTGATCATTGCGATAGGTCACCCATTGTTCTGGCAGTGCATCAAAGTAGTCGGTGCCCTCGTCTTCCCAATTGCCGAAGAAGAGGTACCCACTCTCTCCTTCGATGTCTGATCCCCGATCTTCGAACGGTCGCGGTGTGAATCGTGGCACGATGTCGCGTTGGAGCTGAAGGTCGCGATGTAGGCTCTTGGCAGTGCTTCCCACCAGAGAGACCACGGAGTAGTCTTGGCCACACTCTCGGCAGAATGCGAGTTGAAAGAGCGCTTCACGCACTCCGGTCTCCCCGACAGTCCAGGACTCCCCATCAAATGAGATCTCTCTACGCTCAGGTACATCGAGTGTGGCCGATACCGCATCACCGCGAGAGAGAAACTGGTGAACTCTGAAAGCGAACACGGGAAACCTCGCGCCTTCGGGGTGAATTCGATACCCAGTTAACAACTGCTTGCGAAGTGCGCGCTCACAAGCCGAAGGCTCAATGCCGGTCAAGGCGCTGAGATGCTGGGCCACTCCGGAGGATCCTCCAATGGGTTGAGGGTTTTGACGAATCAGGCGCCCAGTTGCATCTTCGGCGAGCCCAAACTGCTGCTCTACAAAGCTCGACAATGGATCATCGATAAATTCGTCGAAAGACTCGGCCGGATCCTCGCCCGATCGAAGGCGCGCGACCAACTCGCTCTGCTCCTGAGGATTGGTGAAGTCACGAGATCTCGTTGCCCTTCGGAGTTTCTCACCGATAACAGCATCTTCAGAAACCTCGGCTCCAAAGAGTGTGCTGGCGACCTTAGCAATCTCTCGTTCTTGGTTTTCTGAGCTCGACATCGTGGCTGAGGTGCCGATGATCTGGAGTCGATCGCCACCACAAGCCAGCCTCGTTCGTCTCGCCAAATAGGCGACGTCGGCCCCTTGTCGACCCCGATAGGTGTGAAACTCATCAAACACGAGGAACCGCAGGTTCGATGCTGCATCGATGAGCCTGCGTTCCTCAACTCTGGTCATGATGAGCTCAAGCATCACGTAGTTGGTGAGCAAGATATCGGGTGGGTTCTCGATAATGTCTTGGCGCTCATCATCGCCCTCTTGGCCGGTGTAGCGGCGGAATGTCACGGGACCCCGGGAATCCGGGTACCCGTAGTTCAGGAACTTTCTAAGCTCTTGTTCCTGGGAGTTTGCGAGCGCGTTCATCGGGTAGACGACAATGGCCCTGATTCCCCTGCCTGGTCCTTCTCGCAGAATTGAGTCGACGACTGGAATGATGTAGGCGAGACTTTTACCGGATCCGGTTCCAGTCGTGAGGACGTAGTTGACCCCAGCTCTTGCGATCTCGATCGCTTCGCGTTGGTGTCGATGTAGCTCCAAGGGCCTCAGAACCCTACCAGCTTCATTCTTGATCTGAAAGATCCGCTGACACTCAGGATGGAGAAGCCCTTCAGACACGAGATCCGAGATTGTGCCTCCTGATTCAAAACTTGGATTGAGTCCGATTCGCGGTTCCGGCCAGAGCAGACCTTGTGCAAGCTCGTCTCGTACTCGAGCCTCCAGCTTCTTGTCAGCGATGGAAAGGTAGCTCATCACGTAGCTCTCGTATTCGGCCACCATTCGGTCGCGAAGCTCGAAGACGTCCACGCTATTAACCCTCCCCGTGATCTTCCCCTGTCGCGACCGTTTGGCATTGCTTGATCGAACGGAAGCCCTGTGATGCTTTACCCTACCACTCGAATCGGTGACCGACGCTAGGACGCTCGTTGCACGTACTATACGGAAGTCTTGATGAACCGTGGTAGGTTCAGTAACTCTCTCAAGGTCTGGATCTGTGCTCGAGCGTGCATCATGCTCGTCCGGTCTTGGTGTTAAGGACTAGCGAGCTTTGGGACTTGGATGAAGTAGACAGCTGACCACAACGCGGCCAATCTATTAACTGGTGCAGTGCAGAGCCTGTCCGCAGTCGTGTCACGCGATCACTTCGCCTCTGCATTGGTGGCAGTGTAAGTGACCAAAACTCTGAAAAACTTCGAGGGCATTCTCCGAAAACTCCGAGTGATAAAAACGGGGCTTTGACATTTTCAACCAATGCAGCGCGGCTCAAAGGTTCAATTTCCCGTCCTCAACAGAATGGTTCAGAGGAGAATGTTAATCAGTTGTGGACTTGGTTATCAAATGGGACATCGAAACTGGCTAACCATCGTAGTCTCCTGGCTTCGCTGGATTTCCAACCGCAATTGGCGATAGGTGGGCGATGTTCTCGTGCAGCCGTTTCCGGTTCTACTACTGATCGTGATCAGCGATCAGAGAACACGGGGCCTGCCCTGTGGTAACGGCCATTTACGAGCCAAACTTGTGTTTGGCGGATGTTCGCAAGGATGCACATCATAGCGTTCCTAAGCTTGCCATACAAACGTTCCGTATCGATTGAGCCACGCCAGATAGCCATTGTAGTTATTCATCACTCATCAAACATGGACGGCGGTCAATGCTCAGAATACACAATTGTTGTCTCTCAACAGCGCCTCTAGCTGAAGTTGTTAGTCCGCTGCCACGAGCACTCATGAAGAGGTGTTTCGTGTATATTGTCTTCCATCGATGGTCCGAATATTCTGAGCGTACTCAGCCCCGTGATGATGATCAGGGAGCATGGCACCTCGGCTTAGTGATGCTGATAAGATGAGTCAGTCAATAAAAGTCTAACTAATGATGTTGCAGCTCGGTCGCACGAAGTCGTTGTTAACGCATCTGAGAGTGAAGCGTTATAGTGTTATTGCGGCGTTTGCAAATAGCTGCATATCGCAACCTCATAGACAGGAATAGGATTGAATGATCGTTCGAGTTATTCCTGTATTAAATTGGTGTGAACATTATTTTGTAATAGTGTTCAGGCTGCACCGGCACAAGTGTTCATTTGTTTTATAAGGACTCGGCCACCCGGGCTCCGACGTCTTTGGTTACCTCCGCCGCTGGTTCCTTAGGGGAATTCATTGGATTTTATTGTACAAGGAGGAGCATCAATGGGTCAGATTTCGTGCGATTCGCTGTAATGTCGGAATTGTATCTCCTGTAAATCTCGATGTGTTGCGCGATCTCAGTGTTCTCCACACAGCCACATTATCAATTGTTGGGTGGATCAGCAGTTTCTATGTCCCGAGTTTTCGGAGTCCGCATGGGCATAGCTTGTGGAGCAATGTTGAGATATTGGTCTAGCACACCTAGGTCTCAGTATCAGTGTGTGCGCGGCTAAAAAAATAAATCACTGAGGGCGAGAAGGCAGAGATGTTGGAATGGCTACCTACGATGAAACGGTGCA
>JAKAQL010000044.1 GCA_021822605.1 Actinomycetes bacterium | reverse complement strand
GCGAACCTGGGATCGTGTTGACTTCGTTGAGAAAGAGTTCCCCAGCATCGCTCGCAAGAAAATCGATGCGGGCCACCCCGCGGGATCCGATCAGAGCAGCTGTTCTGGCAGCTACATCGCGAATCTGCTCACTAACTTCGGGTTGCAGGAGCGCTGGCAATTCCCGTGGCGCCGAAGCCATTCCGGTTCCCGGCTGATACTTGTCTGAATACGTCAGTATCGCGGCCACCCCAGCAGAGCGAGTGGGCCGCTCGATCGCCGAGAGCTGGAGCTCGGGATAGCTTCGGACCGCAATCTGTAGGTCATAAAGATCCTCACGAAATGGCTCAACGACCGCCCCGGAGCGCAGATGTACGCTATCGCGAACCCGATCACGGAGCGTCCCCCGATCACGAATGACCTCGATGCCGATGGAAGATCCGCCGAAACGCGGTTTGACGATGTAGGGACCCTCAAATGGAATCTCGCCGTCAGCTGCCACGCGTGGCAGTGCGGGAAGTCCCGCAGCGACGGCGAGTGCGGCAAAACTGAGTTTATCCATGCCGATAGCGGCCGTCGCGGTGGAGGGACCGGTGTAACGAAGGCCAGCGAGGTCCATCGCCGCTTGGATCGAGCCATCCTCCCCCGGTCCACCATGACAGCAGTTGACGACCACATCGATCGCCATCATCTCCAACTTTGGCCGCAGCCCCGAAGAGAGGCTGCCGAATCCCGCACGACTACCCGTGATCAGCATCAACGCTTCACCCTCGGACGGCACCCCATTTGCAAAGGCAGGAGCCTCGAGGGTGGGTGGAACACGATAGAACTCACCGGTCTTGGACCAATAGATTCCGACCACCGTACTCCCGGCGCCCAGCAACGCGTGCGCCGCCTGCAACCCGGTCAGAATCGAGATGTCATGCTCTGGCGAGGGTCCTCCAAACAGGACAGCAATCGTCGAACTCATGTCGACTCCACCACTTCAACCGCCATACCGAAGTTCCTTTCCACGGTCCAAACCACGCCGTTGTCCGGCCTGGCTACCTCATCGTCACCGGCACTGTAACACGCTGCACGCCTAGAGTGCACGCCTCAACTCTATCGGAACTCCGCCAGGTGCCAACCGTGATCGAGACGGATACTCAAGCCACAAACCCTCCTGACGGGTCATGCTGCCCATCAGCAGTGCTGGCTACGGGTAATGGTCAGGCAGATCGTTCTCGTAGAGGACGACGTCGCCTGGCTTCGTGGCACGCTTCACGTACGCGATCGCAGCGGTTCGATCCTTGACCGTCAGCACTTTTTTCAGGTGGCATCCTTGGGCATCCGCCTGTACCTCCGCAGCCCCCTCGACCAAGGCGGCTCGGTTCGTCTTGCCAACGACGATCAACTCATCAGCGACGTGGCCCACTGCCTTTCCAAGCGCGTAGTTCTCCGGGTATTGACGTTTCCCGAGTTCTACCATTCCGGGCGTCACCACAAACTTAGAGGCCATCTCACCACCGCGCCGATCGAGGGCCACGAGTGCTCGACGTGCTCCAGCTGGATTTGAGTTATAGGTATCATCGATAACCTCGACACCGCTCTCAGGAACGATCGCTGTCACCAGCCGGTTCGCTGGGGAGGTGATCAACCCGAGCCGAGCACCAATCGCCTCCGGCGTCACACCACACTCAAGCGCGGCGGCAATGGCGGCAGCTAGGTTGGTGGGAGCAATATCGCCGGCATCGATCTTGGCGAGCTTTTGCCCCTTGAGATAGATGACGAGCTCGCCCTCCTCGTTCGGCTTGACCGTCACATCCGCGTCGAGCAGGACCGCAGAGACTTTGATGATCTTTCGCTCGATCGCGCTCCCGGCGAGCGCCTTTGCTGCAAGGGCGAGGCGCGGATAGTCCACATTGATAATGACCACCGATGCCTGTTCGGTGATCTCAAGCTTCGCCCGTAAAATCGATGCCTCGGATCCAAAGCGCTCCAGATGAACAGGGCCAAGCGCCGTCAGCACGGCGATCTGAGGTGGAATCCAAGCACAGAGTGCAGCGATCTCTCCAGGCCCAAACGTACCCATCTCCGCGATGAACACCTCAGTCCCTGGAACAAGACGCTCGTTGATTGAACGGGCTAGGCCACCACGGTTGTTGAAGGAGGCGGGTGAGGCAATGGCCCGCACGGACCCCTCGAGGAGGGTCGCTAGATAATTCTTCGTCGTCGTCTTTCCAAACGAACCGGTGATCCCGACAACCTTTGGACGTATGCGCAGGAGCCGTTCCGTCGCGTCATCTACGTACCGCTGGAGTAGACGGTCCTCTAGAGGCCGTGTCATAGTAAGGGCAAGCTCAACGACGAATGGCACTAGATAACCGCTCAACAAGGCAAAGCCAAGAGGAGCCCCAATAAGCCAACCCACAAGCGTCCAAACGATGTCGATGACCGCCACTGTCACCAGCAGACGCCTCATTCGCGCAGTCAACGCAAGCTTGGAGGTTCGTCCTCGGAAGCCGAGCCCAACCGGCGAGGCTAGGAGGCAAAGCACCAACAGCGCGGCGATGACGAGGTGCGCGTCAGTCCCAAGCGAGCGAACAAAACTCCCGACGAGCAGCACCAGACCCACGACGAGCAACGCCTGATTGACAAAGGATGCGCGCAACCAGAGCGCAACAAACCCCCCGATGCGCCCAGGTAGATAGTGTTCCCGCTGCCCCACTCGGGCCCACTTCAACGCCGGAAGTTGAGCAGCTACACCCATTATGACCGCCGCCACAACGGCAAGCTCATGACCCATCGCTTTGGTCAACCTCCCGGACTACGACTCGACCACTCTAGTCGTGATCAGGTCCGCGATCGCTTGAGGATCCTCGAGTGGAACCAGATGATGGACCCCATCGAGCACCTTGAGCGTCGCCCACGAACTGCTGCTCGCCGCCTGCCGGGCTTGCGCAACGGGACACGCCTGATCAAGTGCGCCCCAGAGCATCCAGATCGGCCGCTGGATCAGAAGAAGGTGATCGAGGTACTCTTCGTTCACGACTTCGACGAAGATCTTCCGCATCACACCCTGAGCCTGCCGATAGTCATCGGAGCCATATCGCCGTCTCGCTTGCTCCAGACGTTTCTCTGACACCACTCCCACTCCTGCCAACGTACGAATGACCCGATAACCCAGAGGCGTCTTGGCCTGACTGCTCGGTCGGATGATCGGAACGCCAACGAGCACGAGCTCGTCGACGAGCTCGGGAGCCACCATACTGGCTAGCTCTATAGCGACACGACCGCCAAAGGAGTGGCCTACCACAAGCAACCGACCGACTCCGGCTTGACGCCTCCACTCGCGAATCACCTCAGCGACCGCTTGGGCGTAACCCATGGAGTTCACGGCGACGAGCGGCTCAGGAGAGTCCCCGAAACCGGGCAGATCCAACGTGAGGATCGAGAGATCGTCTCCTAGCAACTCGATAACGCGAGTCCAATCGCTAAGGTCACGACGCCAACCGTGGAGGAAGACTACCCCGAGGCTACCCGCATCGCGAGAACGCCCGACAACAGAGGATACCGCCGATGACGGTTGTGGGAACGAGATCGTAAACAATGCGGTGGCGACGACTCAATCCTCCGAATCTTCATCACGGCCATAGGAAGACGGAGCGGCTTGGAGCTCTTCATCGTCGAGATAGGCCATACACCAGTCGGCATGTCCATGAACCGAATCGCCTCCACACTCCTCACATCGAATGAGCGGAATCGGGATTCCTCGCTTTGCCTTACGCGCCTCTTCGTATCGACGATGACGACCCTTCTTCACGCGCTACTCCCACTCACTCTGACGAGACCTATTCGTTCCTCGCACGTCCAACAGCCAGTTTAGCGATTTTGATCTCGAAGATCTCCAGCTACCAGGTCAAAACACCTCGGGGGTAGGATAGATTCCAAAGACAACGGCGTGGCAAGAGGTGGTGAGGGTCGGCCGTCACCGGTGTGGCGAAGACGAGCAGGCCTCGCGGACCTACCGAGATGGTGAAGGCGGACCACTCAACCAACCCGAGCCCGGCGTGGGAGTGCAAACGACAAGGGAGCGATAGTGGCAGATGCATTCAATCCAGAAGAGATGATCGAGAGATTTCAGAAGCGAGCGGCGGCCGTCAAATCCCGTCCGATGCCTCCAGTGGAGGGCGCTGAGCGCGCGAAATTCGTCGAGCAGGCCTCCGTAGACTACTTCGACTACGCGGTGATCGGTGACGCAGTCGCCAAGCTAGAGGATGGTATTCTCACCCTGACCATCGACCTACGTCCTCCAGAGTCCTAACCAGCGATCCCAGAACGACTGCTCTCGCTCATACTGCGTCGGAACTGTCGAGAGCTCTGTTGAGTGTTATCCGCGAATGCGTCAAGAGCGAGCGCCGTTCTCCCCGGATAGGTGATTCACCTTCCTTCTCACGATGGGAACACGCTCGCCGTAGCTCTGGTGCGTTCAGAAAACATGCCGATGTCCGCAAGGCGGGTGCACAAAACTTGCTTCGATGGGCGAAGGAGCGCGCAACGAGCCGTCGTGGCGCCTTGAGCGCTGGCTGTGTGCTATCAGAGAAGCGAAAAGTCACGCTCGCATGTCTCACTCTGCAGTATAGATCCTATAGTATAGAAAACCCTTATACTATAGGAGTATGGCGACGAACGGATCGATCCGACCCAACCCTTACACACCCGGAGCGGGTGATCGCCCTAGGGCGCTCGTAGGACGGTCAGACCAACTGGCTCTAGCTGAAAGCGTTCGAAGTCAGCTTGAGTCCGGTTACTCGGCTAACAGCCTCATCTACGTGGGCCTACGTGGCGTCGGCAAGACTGTGCTGCTGAAGGAGATCGCCGCCCGATTCGCCAGAGCAGGATGGTACGCACCTTACCTCGAATTGCGTCGCGGATTGGCAGTTGACGCTGCACTCGCTGGTGTCGCTGATCGCTTTGCAGATCAGCTGCGTCCGGGCGCCAAGTTGACCCGCAGCGTACGGGAGATGTTAGGACGCGGAGGTGGCCTACAGCTGATAGGTAGTGGCGCAACCATCGGGGCTGGCAGATCTCGGCCGACCTACGAAGAACTGGCCAAACTCCTTGCAAGACTTGCGTCAGCGGCGAGCAAGGACGGGCTCGGTGTGGCGCTGATCGTTGACGAGATGCAAGCCATCTCGCTAGCAAGTCTTGGTGCACTGGTGCAAGTGACTCAGGAGCTACGTGACGGACTACCGTTTGCCCTCATCGGCGCTGGCTTACCACACCTACCCTCCTACATGGCAAAAGCCGCGACCTATACCGAGCGGTTTCGCTATGAGTCGACAGACAACCTTCACGACCTCGACGCGCGAGCAGCGATTCTCGAGCCAGCCACCGCGGAAGAGGTTGATTGGGAGGAGGATGCGCTCACTAAGGTCGTCGCTGCTGGCGCTGGTTATCCGTACTTCCTGCAGCTCTACGCGTTCGAGGCGTGGAACGTCGCAGCGCGCAGCGGACGCATCCAGATGATTACCCTCTCTGACGTGATGGCTGCCGAGCCGGTCGCGAAGCGGCAGATCGAAGCCGGGGTCTACGGAGTTCGGTTCGAGGCTACAACGGAGCCAGAGCGCAAGTACCTGGTCTCCATGGCAGCGTTGATGGACGTCGAAACGGACCGAGTGCGTTCGGGTGATGTCGCTCGAGCACTGCATCGCGAGATCTCAGCAGTATCGCCGACGCGCGACGCGCTGATCCGAAAGGGCGTGATCCACGCACCCGAGCATGGATTGCTTGCGTTCTCGATCCCAGGTTTCTGGCAGTATGTTAGTAGGCGACACCTGGCCGAGGATTGAGACCTCGAGCGATCGAGAAACTCGTCTGAACGGGACGATCCCGCTCGAAGAGCGCAATTCTCGGTACCAATCTGGTACAGACTGGATTGATGGGCGGTGTGAAGCCCCTCGAGACCCGCGAAGCCGAACCAACACCGCAGGAAATGCTCGCTAGCGAAGACAAGTTGGAGTAGTCCAGAGCGATAGCGTTAGACCATGCTCTCTATCTATCGCCTCCGGTTCATGCCCTTACCGTCATCGCTACTCGTACTACCCCAGTTGGCTGGCTTCTCTGCGTGTCTACTTCACGGAGGCACCCTTGGATACGTCCAATGAGCGTGCCACAGACAAAGACTCCACTGGCTGATTTCGACGCAAGACTGACCGGTTGGTGGATATATTTCGCTGACACAATCCCTCTTGGGAAGATAACTAGCCGGGCGGTGCAGCCCGTGTCGCCTAGATGGACATCAACGCTCAACAACGACACTCATCTCCCGTTGGTAGGCTCGCCCGGATCTCCTCAATATCGACCACAGCAACCTTGCGCCAAGACCTCTATGAGCCTGCGTCGACGAGGCATCCTCGCCCCCTCTCGTACCGGTACATAACCCCTACAGCTGATCACGAAAGGCTTCGGCCATCGGTCTGGCTTCGGCCATCGGTCTAGCTACTCCCCTACGCCATCGACCCCTCTCGATCGCACCGCGAGGACGTCTCACATCGGTGCACAGGGATGTACCTGAAGATGGTGGTCACCAACGACCTGGATCGTTCGCTTACCGGTGAGTAACTCCCCGAGCTCGGAGCCGCACACCTCATAACGCCAGCCCCGCGATAGACCACCACGTCGTCTGATCACAAAATCAACGATATCATCACGAGCAGCGATTAACGAAGGGTCGATACCGAGTTCGATGGCCTTTGCCTGCACAACCGCAGCCCCTAGCAGTACCACGGGGGCCAACTCCGGACGCATGGTCGCCGAGATCGCCAGCTCGGCGGTGACGGTACCGATCGGTTGATCGCTTGCCACCAGCTCAAGGAGCTGGCCAACAGCACTAGCGTCGAGCCGTCGAGCGTCCACTCCACGGAGCCGCGTCAACTCCGAGCGAGACGCTGGTGCCGCTCTGGCTATGGAGGAGATGGCAAGGTCCGAGAGAATCGAGCGGGCTGGGACATCACGAACCCGAGCCTGCTCCTCACGCCAAGCGGCCACCCTCGCGGCGATCCGTCGATGCTGTTCGTCGTCGAGGTTTCGGCACTCGCGAATGCGCGTCCAAGCGAGTTCTACCGGTGCCTCAAAACGCCGGCGTCGCACGACCGCCTGCATCTCCTCCATTGCCCAGGTCCGACGACTGGAGGCATCGAGCTCGGCGACGATTTTGCGCTCAAGGTCTTCAAGATAGAGGACGTCGGTCGCTGCATAGTCGATCTGCTCCGGGGTGAGCGGACGAGCCATCCAGTCAGAGAGTCGAGCCCCCTTTGCGATCGTCACGTGTAAGTACTGGTTGAGTAACGCACCAAGAGAGGCATGACTCAAGCCGAGGAATCCAGCAGCGACCTGGGTATCAAAGAGCTGGACTGGACGAGTACCAACGGCACGCTCAAGGATCTCTAGATCCTGTTCACTCGCGTGAAAAACAAACTTGATCTGCTCATCCGCGAAGATCTCCTCCAGAGGAGCGAGGTCAACCTCCAGCGGATCGATGAGAAAGATGAGGTCCCCCACCCTGGCCTGAACGAGCGCCAACTTTGGATAGTAACTTCGCTCTCGATGGAACTCGGTATCCACCGCGACCGAACCAACTGCCTTGGCCTCTTTGACGACCTCCACCAGGTCGGTATCGGTCGCCACCCAGCGCAACCGAATCCTCTGCCGATGCACCTGCGCTGCCATGAGATCGGGAACCTCGTCCGTTGCACGGCCACCTGCTACATTGGCGTCATTGGTATCAATGTCCCTGGTAGGAACACCACTGGCACCATTCTCGCGACGAAACCGCTCCAAACTACCTCTTTCCTGCTTCTTTAGCCACCGTAGTGCATGCGAGTATCGGACATTGACAGCACTGCTGGCCACGCTTCGAGTGGTTGGCGTACTACCATGCTATCGATTGAGCTCGTGATGAGCCAATGGCTTCCTAGGGAGACCATGGCTACCACCTTTCCAAGTAGCATGCCAAGGGCATCACGCGGCATGAGCAGTCCTGACCCGAAATCCCGAACCACCGACACCCCACTCGCCACCATCGTTGTCGGGTCAAAGGCCGGAGGTTTGGCGAATTTACGAGCTAGTGGGGCTTGCGTCTGATCAAGCAACACCAACCCAACTGCGGCGCCTTCATACACGAACTCAAGCGCCAAGGCCCCACGTTCGACTGACATCGCAAGCCTTCGTGGTTCCTTGGAGGCCTGCATCACGAGCGAGATCGTCATGAGATGCGAGCGCTCGCCGTCGGTCAGGCTCAGGAGATAGAGTCCGGATGGCATCGCCCAGAGGGCACGTCGCAGTAACGCGTCGTCATCAGTCACTACACTTTCATCCATGAACTGCCCGTTCTGCGACCTGATCAAAGACCCAGAGAATCCGCTCGTCGTCGAGAGTGCAGCACAGACTAGCGTTCTCCTTGACCATGCGCCGGTCTTTCTCGGACATGCCCTTGTGATACCCACCGAACACGTGGAGCATCTTTTGGTGGCTTCCTCCGAGACGGTGGCAAGCATTACACTCACAACCCAAGCGGTCGCCAAAGCATCGATAGCCGCTTTTGGAGCTGACGGCGCCCTCACCGTCACCAACACCATCGTCTCTCAGTCGGTACCGCATCTTCATGTTCATGTTATCCCCAGGCGCTATAAAGACGGCCTGCGTGGATTTCTCTGGCCCCGTCAGCGCTACGCGTCTGATGGAGAACTCCTTGAGTATCGCGATCGGCTACGCGAAGCGCTTCGCGATTATTCCGGACCACAACGGACCAAGCAATAGTCCTTCTTTCCCCGACGCACTACCAGGAGACGGCCATCGATCAGTAGATCCTTGGTGATGGTGATGCTCTCTCGCTGAGCCGTGCCATTGAGATACAAACCACCCTGGTTTAGGGTGCGTCTGAGCTCAGATTTCGACCCAAAGAGAGGAGTGCGTGAGACGAGTTCGACGAGATCGATACCCTCCTCGAGCTCACGTGCATCGATATTCACGGTCGGCGCCTCGCCCAACGCCTCCACGAGCAGGTCCGGCTCGAGCGACTCAAGCTCCCCCACAAAGAGGGATCGGCTCGCCTTGGTTGCTCGTTCAGCCTCCTCCTGCCCGTGTACCAACGTCACCAACTCCCGGGCAAGCCGGTGATGAGGTTCGTGCCGCTCCGGGTGTTCATGAAGCGATCGGTCAAGCCCAGCGATCTCCTCCGGATCGAGAAAGGTGAACTGTTTGAGGTAGGACAGCACCATGGAGTCATCAGAGCGGACTAAGAACTGATAGAGCTGATAGGGCGAGGTCCGCCGTGGGTCAAGCCAGATCGCCCCCCCAACTGACTTGCCAAACTTCGTACCATCAGCCTTCGTAATCAACGGCCACGTCAACCCAAAGGCTTCACGTTGATCCACCCTTCGGATGAGATCGATCCCTGCAGTGATGTTACCCCACTGATCGGAACCACCTAGTTGAAGGGTGCAGTCGAAGCGTCGACTCAGCTCAAGAAAGTCAATCGCCTGCAACACCATATAGCTGAACTCGGTGTAGGAGATCCCTTCGCTGCCGAGGCGCGCCTTCACCGAGTCCTTGGCCAACATGGTCGCCACGGAGAAGTGCTTGCCATACTCGCGTAGGTAATCGATCAGGTTGAGACGTTGGAGCCATTCGCGGTTGTCGACCAGCACACCGGCCGCCTCGCCAGTGAAGTCCACGAACCGCTCTAGCTGCCGTCGAATTGCCTCCGTATTTTTGGTCAGGGTCTCATCATCGAGAAGAGTGCGCTCCGTCGAGCGTCCGGAGGGATCCCCGATCATCCCGGTGCCACCACCTGCCACCATGATCGGGCGATGGCCGTTGCGCTGGAACCGGCGCAGCATGATCAAGCCCAACAGATTCCCCAGGTGCAAGGAGTCCGCGGTTGGATCAAAGCCCACATAGAGAGAGAGATGCCCCAAATCCATGCTCTCGACGAGCCCATCAGCACTCATCTGGTTGATCAGGCCACGGTAGTGAAGTTCCTCGGATAGGGTCACGGGTTCGGCTGCTCCTTTATGAGTTGACCATCGATCTGTGCGTAAAGACTACCGAGCGCCGCATGGCTAGCGGCCCGAGTTCCCTCAAGCACTGCGATCAAGAACTCACCGTCTCGCGCCCGTTTAACCAGTACATCGAGGTCCTCTGCATTCGCGATCCTCACCACGTTCAATCCCATCCCCTCAAGCAGCGATGCTGGAGATATCCGGGGCGGCGTCACAAAGAACGCTGTCTGGACATCAGCACTGATGCTCGACGCTGGCGGCACCTGATCGAAGATCAGTCCACCCTGGTTGTCCAACACGACGATCAGGCCTTTAGTCGGGAGCGGGAGGTGTATCAAGGCACTCACGTCATAGAGCGCCGCAAGATCACCAACAAGAAGCGCCGTGAGTTGTTGGGGTTGCGCGTGAGCAAACCCCAGGTAGGTCGAGATCACTCCGTCGATGCCATTCGCTCCACGATTCATCGCTACCAACGGCGGATCGACGTGATAGCCACGAAACTGATCGAGGTAACGGATCGGCATCGATGCCGAGGAGAACAGGGCCTCATCACTCCTCAACAACCCATAGAGCCGGCGGGCCACGGCGATCTCGCTATCGGGCTCAGCCTGCGTAACGTCTTCAAGCGTTCGATCAATGTGTTGGTCGAGCGCAAGGAGTTGGGTCCCTTCAGGTGTAACTAGCGGCTCCGCCAAAACTGCTGAGTTCTGCGTCAACGCCGAACGAAGCGTCGCCGCTACGTCGACAACATACCCGCCTGTAACGAAGCGCCCCGGATCACGAACCACAAAGCGATCACCGAGGGTTACCACCTCACCTCCTGCCTCGACGACCCTCCGTAACGCGCCCATGGTACTGCGAGCAAGCGGAAAGTCGCCGATGACCACCACGATCTCGGGGATCGGGATGGAGCCACGGGTCAGTAGATCGAGATGGATCACCGTTGCCCCCTGGCGGGCAACCTTCGTGCGTGCATCGACAGCGAACACCCAGCCCAGCTGGTTGGCGAGCTCTGTCGCAGCCTGGATGGATCCATCGCTGCCGTCACCAACACCACCGAAGACGAGCCATCCGAAGCGCCCAGGGCGAAAGATCTCACCGACGACCTCCGCATCCAGCGATCCCAGGCGAGGAGTGAGGGGGCGACGGAGCTTCATTCCCTCCGAGAACACCGTCGCCCCTTCTTGGTCAACCTGGCCAATCGGAGCGCCGAGGAGTGGCTCCTCGATTCCGACATTGAGCTGGACCGGCCCCGGTCCATTGGGGGACCCACGCAGCTCAGTCATCAACTGCAGCGCGACTGAGGAAAGATCACGCGAGGTGAGCGAAGCGGCGAACTCCAGCGAGATCGACGCGCGCACAAAGCTCGCCATGACCTGTACCTGATCGAGTGTTTGAGGAGCGCTCACTCCTTTCAGTCGGGTCGGACGGTCCGCCGTCACCACGAGCAGTGGAACCCCTGACAAGGAGGCTTCGGCGAGCGCAGGCACAAGTTCCAGACTCGCGGTTCCCGAGGTGGTCACCACCATGACTGGCTCACCACCCCGGCGCGCGACGCCGCAGGCAAAAAAGGCGGCTGCACGCTCATCAAGACAGACCGAAACCGAAAGATGCGAATGTGCTAACGCCACAGCGAGCGGTGTTGAACGTGAGCCCGGAGCGAGTACCACATGGCGGAGGCCGAGCCTGTTAAGCTGATCCAACAGGATGGAGAAAAGACGAACGTTTGCCCCGAGGTGTTCTGGTTTTGGGAACCCTGATGTTGGTGGATCTGGTTTTGGTGGATCTGGTGTCGGTACTGACGATATCACAAACTCTCCTTAACTCCACGGTAGCGGCCCTGATGGTCCAAACAAGTGCACAGGATAGGGACATCGTGTGCCTTCATGGTTTTACCCAGAATCGTCTCGCCATGGTTAGGGACTTCGTGGCGCCACTGGCAACGCTCTACCGGCGCATCTGGTTCGTCGATTGCCCCGGCCATGGCATGACACCCGTCGAACCTGGAGACCCAAGCAGCTTCTTTGACGCACTCGTAACCATTGCTCCTCACTTTGATCTCTTCGGCTACTCTATGGGGGGTCGGCTCGCACTCTGGATGCTCACGACCCATCCGGGGGTGATCGAACGAGCGGTCGTGGTCTCAGCGCACCTCGGCATCACCTCCGCCCAGGCACGAGAGGAACGACAGGACTCTGACGAGAGGCTCGCGCAACGACTCGAATCACTGCCCTACACCGCCGGACTCGGGAACCAAAACCTAGAGCTAAGAGCGTTCCTTGACGAGTGGAACCGAGCACCACTCTTTGGGGATCGCGCCTTGACCGACAGTGACCTCCGCCTCCGCCTCATGAACCAGCCCACCCAACTCGCCGCCTCCCTCCGAAGCTATGGCACCGGCCAACAACCGGATCTCACGCTCGCGTTGCAGGAGACCAGCACCCAGCTGTTCTACCTCTTCGGAGAGACCGATACCACCTACCGGGCTATGGCGGACAGAGCGCGCCAGCTGACAAACTGCGAAGTGCAGATGATCGACCAGGCCGCCCACGATGCCCTCCACGATCAACCGCGCCTCGTCGCAGCAGCAGTAACCGAGTTTCTCCGATAAGGCCGAAGCCAAGCCATGACCATCGATGCCTCTACCGCGCTGTCCTACAACCCGCAACTCGACTTGATCAAGGAAAGCACACTCAGACGAATAGCAATCTTTTCGGTCAAGATGTCGGTTGATTCCGTAGGTAGGTACCGACACCATTGGGTCAATTCATGCCACCAATCGGCAAGTGACGGTTCATCCTGGCAGCTCGACCCACCGATCGCCACTGAGTGCCTCACAGTGCTGAATCCGCAGGCATCAGAAGGTAATAGAGCCGGATGACTCATCTATCCCTTACAGATTTCATGATAACTCGTTCACGATAAATTACACAGCCCAGGCATCCTTGTTGGTCCAGTTGAAGCGAACGTAAGCCGGATTGTTTCGGATCCGTTAACGATTCACTCTCAAGGAGGCCCATCATCGAAATTGGGCTAGTCTCAGCATGAGCTTTTGTCATGGAGATACCCCTTGCTGGTTGTTGACAGCGCAGTGGCAATGGAGTAGGCTCTCGTGACAGTTCAATCTGGTGGGTATATAATTCGCGCAACAACCACGGTGTGATGCGCCAATTTGATAGGGGAAGCTATGGATATCACAAACTCCAATCGGTATAATGCAAACTCCGATCGGCATAACAAGGGCCTCGAAACGAGCAACGGAGCACAACGCAAACCATGGAGCCAATCGAGACTTCTCAGGATTCTTGGCGTCGCCTTTACTGGATCGCTGTTGCTAGCGGCCTGTGGGAGCACCTCGACGAGTTCATCGTCCACCACGACTGTGAAGAGCACCTCCGGTACTCCCATTCATGGCGGTGTAGCGAGCTACGCGTTACCGATTGGAGAGGATTTCAGCTGGATACTTCCGCTGGAGAACGAGACGAACTACGAAGACTACGACTCCAACGTTGAGAGTGGACTCTGGCGCCCTCTGTACTTTGCAGGAGCGAGAGGTAAAGCGGGTGTCAATTACAAACTCTCAATCGCCGATCCACCCGTCTACTCCCATGGTGACACCGAGGTCACTGTCGATCTCAAGCAGGGTTGGAAGTGGTCGGACGGGCAGCCAGTCACCAGCAGTGACGTACGCTTCTTCTTTGAACTTGAAGCTGCTGGAGCCAAGCTCGGAGACTACGCACCTTACGTCCCTGGTGAGATGCCAGATGACATTAAGAGTGTCACCTACAACGGACCCTATAGCTTTACCATCCACCTCACACATTCGTATAACCCCGAGTGGTTTACCGGCAACCAGCTCACTTGGATCTATCCCCTCCCTCGCCAAGTTTGGGATAAGACGTGTGCGACCTGTGCCGTCGGTCACAACGCTGCGACGCCGTCAGGCGCTACCGCGGTCTACAAGTATCTCTACAAGGAATCTGGTGACCTTTCGACCTACTCCACCAATCCGCTCTGGAAGGTTGTCGATGGTCCCTGGACCCTGAAGAGTTTCAACCCAACAACCTATTACTCTGTCTTTTCGGCTAACCATGCCTATACCGGGCCCGAGAAACCCTATCTCAGCGGCTACTCAATCTACAGTTTCCAATCAGATACCGCCGAGACCGATGCCGTGCGTTCTGGCGTTCTCGACTTCGGGTTCATCCCCTACAGCGATGCTGGTCAAATCAGCTACTTCCAAACTCACGGTTTCAAGGTGGCTCCGTGGAAGTATTTCTACAACGAAGTGGTAGAGTTCGGTTACACCGGGCCATGGAAGGCACTCGTGAGTCAACTCTACGTGCGCCAAGCGATGCAACACCTGGTAAATGAAAATCTCTATCTCGATCAGACGCTCCATGGCTATGGTCTGCTTGACTACGGGGTGGCTCCTGTCTACCCCAACTCAGATCTCGTCGCTCCAGCGCTTCGCACTGATCCTTATCCCTATAACATTTCGGCGGCCAAGACGCTCCTCACCGACCATGGCTGGGTCAAGAACTCTAGCGGTGTGGACGTCTGCGAGCGACCTGGTGATGCGAGCAACGAATGCGGTCCTGGAATTCCGAAGGGTAAAGTATTCACAATCTCTTTCACCTATCAGACCGGAGTGCAGAGCTACCTGGCACAGGTCGAAGCCTTCGTGAGTGCGGCAGCACAGGCTGGTATCGATGTCTCGCTAAACGGGCAGTCGCTGACCGGTATGTACTCAAATGATGGGGTATGCCCCCCGGGTCCATGCAACTGGGGCATGGCAGGCTACTCTGCCTACATGTGGGACTTTGGACAGTATGAGATCATCCCCGCGGGTGGAAACCAGTTCGGCAAGGGAAACTACTGGGCAGGTGGCTACAACTCTACAAAGGCGAACCAGCTGATCACCGCGGCTCATGAGCAGCCAGGGCTACAGCCGCTCTATGCCGATGAGGAGTACCTATCAAAGCAGGTAGCGTCCCTCTGGTGGCCGCTGGCAGACTACGAGATTGTCGTTGCCAAGAACGACTTGGGCGGTTGGTACCCATTGAACCCGTACGCCAACTTCCGCCCCTCCACTTGGTACTTCACGAAATCGTAAGCACATTGGCACCACGAGCATAGCTTGATAGCCCGGCAGGATTCCAAGCGACCCTCTCTTGCCGGAACTCAGAGGTAGTGGAATCACAGAACGAAAGGTAAACACCATGGCGGTTCAGGAGTTGGGTTGTTACATCGATGGCACAATGCTTGCGCCGCAATCAGGGGAGGTTGTCGCCATTACCAGCCCCGCCACAGGGGAACATATTGCGAATGTAACCATCGCTGGTACACATGAAGTAGCCATGGCCGTGACGGCGGCGCGTCGCGCCCAAGCGGAATGGAGCGAGGTTGGGCCGTGGCAACGGGCGGAGATCTGTCATCGCATCGGAGATGCTATTGCACGTCGCATCGACGAGTTCGCAGTGCTGCACACACTTGAACAGGGGAAACCGCTCGCTGAGTCGATCGCCGACATCAAGGAGGCCAGCCAACTCTATCATCTCCACGCTGAGGATCTCTTGCGCCTCCATGGCGAGACTATGCCTTCTTCAGACCCGAAGAAGAGGATGTTCACCTTCTACCGCCCAGTCGGCACCTGGGCCATCATTACACCCTGGAATTTCCCTGTCCTGATGATGGCAGAATTTGTCGCTCCCGGACTTGCAACGGGCAATGCGCACATTGTGAAGCCGCCGACTCATACCGCGATGACCGTCTTGGCGACCCTCGAGTGTTTCGAAGAGGCCGGCGTTCCCTCGGGACTCGTGAACGTGCTACCTGGAGGTGGAGAGCTCGGAGACATGCTCGTCACCCACCCGGAGATCGACGCCGTTGGCTTCATTGGCTCCTCTGTCACCGGGGCGCTTATCCAGTCCAGATCGGGCCTCAAGCGTACGGTTATGGAGTGCTCCGGCAATGGACCACTGATCGTCTGCTCAGACGCCGACCTCGCCAAGGCGGCCAAGGCTGCCGTCTACGGTGCCTACTTCTGTGCCGGACAGGTGTGCTGCGCCACAGAACGGGTGCTGGTCGACGCAGCTGTCCACGATGAATTTGTCTCTTATTGTCTCGCAGAAACAGCCAACGTTCGTATCGGCGACCCATTCGACGCCGCTACCATGCTTGGTCCACTGAACAACCAAGAGGTGGCGAAGAAGATGGACCGGCACCTTGACGATGCACGGGCGCACGGCGCCACGATCCTGGCTGGTGGAGGGCGCAAGCCGGGAATGCCGACAGACCTGTACTATGAATTGACCGTCATCGATGATGTGCGCGAGGAGATGCTCGTCTCGCGAGAGGAGACCTTCGGTCCCGTGGTTCCTATTCTCTCCGCATCTGGCGATGAAGAACTGCTCGCAATCGCCAACCGCGACCCCCTTGGACTCCAAGCGGCAGTCTTTACGGAGAGCACGCGTCGCGCCTACTTCTTCATGGAGAAACTACGTGTCGGCCAGGTGATCGTCAACGACTCCACGGGCTTCTGGGATATCAATATGCCTTTCGGTGGAGCTGGAGGCAGTGCTACTGGTTGGGGACGTATCGGTGGAAAGTATACCCTCATGGAGATGTCCGATCTACGGACAGGTGTGATCGACCTATCGTAGGTACATCGACTCGAAGAGCCTACTGATCAAGAAGTACAACACGGAGAATTGACTATCTTCCTTTGGGGATGCGCTCACGCCTTGTCGATGTTGGCCGCCTCCCTTGCCCACCACATCCAACGGCGTGACCAAGAGTTCATCGAAACCCTCGAGTCCTTCGACTACCCAACGATGCCGATCGGAATAGATGCCGATCGGAATACGCGATCTGCAACCGAGCAGCCCATGACCAACCTCGTCCGGTCTTCGATGCACAAAGGCCAGCCGCTCTCGTAACGGTAGAGGTGAACCACTCCAGCGGTGAAATCTTTTCGGGTAGGATTCCTGCATGACACACTAAGAAGATACAGAGAGAGGCACCGCAATTGGCAGGTCAAATATATCAGTTAAAGGTAACGATTCTTGGCACCCAGCCTCCGGTCTGGCGCCGACTCCTCGTAGCAGACTCCACAACTTTGCCCGATCTTCACCGGATACTCCAGAATGCATTTGGCTGGGAGGACTGTCACCTTCACGCCTTCACCATCGAAGGGCTCCGTTTTGGCACGGACATCGAGGACGACACGCCCCCAGACAACGACGAGAGCCGAGCCCACTTGCGACAGATCGCAAAGGAGGGGACACTCGTGCGTTACCTCTATGACTTCGGTGATAGCTGGGAACACGATATTCTGGTCGAAAAGATCACCGATCGAGTCGCGGGTATCGCCTATCCTGTATGCACCGATGGAGACCGTGCGTGTCCGCCCGAGGACTGCGGAGGCGTATGGGGGTTTGGAGAGCTCCTTGAGATCATCCTGGATCCGCTGCATGCCGAGCGTGATGCCATGCTTGAGTGGGTCGGTGAAGACTATAATCCCACAGCCTTCGACAAAGACGAGGTCAACCGTCAGCTGCGCAGGCTGCCACTACGGCGTTGAGGCGTAACCAACAATGGACACTCCTCGACAGAACCCAACAACACTTCAGCCGTGCAACCAGTTGTAGCGATGTGCTCTTGCTCTCTCTCAGAGGCCGATCTACCGATGCTCAGTCACGGACTCGCAACAACCCGCCGATGTGAACCAACTCTGAGCCGATGCCGCGTAGAGTTCAGGAGCCCGAACCAGAGGCATTGACTGGCACAGGATTGAAATCGATCAGCTGCTAGACAGTCAAAGGCCAACGGGACGTCTATCACCGAGCGACCACAAGACCGGACCGATCACTCCACAATTGAGATCGTTCCTCGTTTGACGAACCCCACTACAACGGACTAGCGCACCAACGAAAACACCAAAAGGCCAAGCAGCCCTGCTAGGAGAGTGAGTCTCGACGTCCCCGCCAAGACCGGGATAAGTGCTCTACCCTCGGCATGTGCGAAGATGGCGCGCAGGGGTGAGACGAGAAGCAGGCAGAGAATGAGTGCTGAGCATAGCCACCAAGACCAACCCACGGCCAGGGAAAAGGCTATCACACCGACGACCATGAGCACCGCATAGAAGATGCGCGTTGCGCCGTCTCCCATCCTCACCGCCAGTGTCCGCTTGCCAGACTGCGTGTCTCCGGGGATATCTCGCAGATTGTTGGCCACCAAGATTGCGGTGATGAAGGACCCGAAACCCACCGAGAGCTCTACCGCCGCTGGAGAGATAGTTAACGCCTGGATGTAGTAAGTACCCAAGGTGGCCACCAGCCCAAAGAAGATGAAAACGAAGATCTCTCCAAAGCCGTAGTAGCCGTAAGGATGTTTGCCGCCGGTGTAAAGCCACGCGGCAACAATACTCACCGCTCCGACCACCAGTAACCACCAACTCACGACGGCACAGATGACCACTCCGGCAACTCCGGCAACTCCAAAAGCTACGAATGCGGCGAGGCGAACCGACTTTGGGGTCGCCAGGCGGCTACCGACGAGGCGCAGCGGACCGACACGATCATTATCCGTGCCTCGAATCCCGTCGGAGTAGTCGTTGGCATAATTCACCCCAACCTGGAGAGCCAGCGAAACGATCCCAGCAAGGACCGCTAACTGCGGATGGAAGTGATGATCCCCGATCGCCAGACCGGTCGCCCCAAGCACCGGCGCAACAGAGGCGGGAAGGGTGCGAGGGCGAGCTCCCTCAACCCACTCCGATAACGAAGCCATCGATCAGGGCCGCCGCGGAAACTGATCAAAGGCTGGCTGGCGCTTGGCCAGATACGCGTCACGACCCTCTTGCGCCTCATCTGACATGTAGAACAACATCGTGGCATCACCAGCCAGTTGCTGTATTCCTGCCAATCCTTCATCTGCGGCGTTGAATGAGGCCTTCAGCAGCCGCAGAGCAAGTGGTGACAGGGCAAGAATCTCCCGGCACCACTGCACCGTCTCGGCTTCAAGACGCTCCAGAGGAACGACAGTGTTGACCAGGCCCATTCGCAGGGCCTCATCTGCGTTGTACTGACGGCAGAGAAACCAGATCTCCTTGGCCTTTTTGATGCCAACCGTTCGGGCCAGGAGTCCGGCACCATAACCCCCGTCAAAACTGCCAACACGAGGGCCGGTTTGACCAAAGCGCGCGTTATCCGCGGCAATCGTCAGGTCACAGACGAGGTGAAGTACATGGCCACCACCGATAGCGTATCCAGCCACCATGGCGATGACAGGTTTGGGCAAGCGCCGGATCTGGATCTGGAGGTCAAGAACATTCAACCTCCCAATTCCCTGTTGAGCAACCTCGTCATCACCGATATAACCGTCATCCCCTCGAATACGCTGGTCACCCCCGGAACAGAAGGCGAGCGGACCCTCACCCGTCAGCACAATGACCCCGATACTCGAGTCATCCCGCGCGATCTCGAAGGCACGCTGAAGTTCAAACAGTGTCTGTGGACGAAAGGCGTTGCGCACCTCTGGTCGGTTGATAGTGATCTTGGCGATTCCCTCAAGCACCTCGAACCGTATATCGGTGTACTCGCCCCGTGGCTCCCAAGCGAACTCTTCCATCTCTCCTCCAACTCACCTCATCGCAATCTGCCTGCCAACAACAGATGCCGCCAGCAATTATTTCTCACCTGTCCGCCATTGCCTTTGACCAGAGCTCAACCCTCACGACCTCAACCCCCGTGGTAAGGTCGAGGGCCCGACGTCCTCATCCAAGGAACCTGGAGCAATCGGCTAGCAGCTAGTTTAGAGGCGTGAACAAGCTCGTCGCGATCCAACTGGAGCCAACCCAACGGCTGATCGACTCCATCACCGAGTGTTGGGCCAACGAAGATGCCATCGCGGTCCTCGATCCACGCTCACCAAGAGAACGCATCCACGAGCGACTCAGCGCCCTGGCGCCACACCAACTGATCGACGCTGACGGCATCCATCAATTCGACTCCTCGCCCCCACCGCTGCCACCCGATAGTCGAATCGTGATCACCACCTCTGGTACCACTGGGCCACCAAAGGCGATCGTGCATTCTGCCCAGAACCTCATGGCCTCGGCACAAGCGATCAGCAACCGCCTCACAATCGATGAGAACGATGTCTGGTACTGTCCTCTTTCACCAGCCTACATCGGGGGGCTTGCCGTCATCGCGAGGTCGCTGCTGCTAGGCAATCGAGTCCTGCTAACCCAGCAGCTCGATCAACCCTCAGTCGACGCAGCCCGAGCCGAGGGGGCGACGCTGACCGTAGCGGTGACGGCGGCACTCTCCTCAGTCACCTTTGACGCGTTCCGCGTCGTGTTGTTAGGAGCCCAACCACCGCCAGAGCAGGTGCCGTCCAACGCAATCGTCACCTACGGCATGACTGAGACCGGTTCTGGCGTCATCTACAACGGACAACCCCTCGAGGGAGTCGAGGTCCGCATCATCAACGGAGTGATCGAGCTCAAGGGACCGATGATCGCAACTCACTACCGCGATGGATCTCCCATTCTCGATGCTAACGGCTGGCTGACCACCGGTGATCTCGGGGCCTGGCACGAGGATGGGTCACTCCGCGTGCTCGGGCGCGCAAGTGAGATCATCAACAGCGGTGGACACAAAGTCAATCCCCTCCGTGTTGAAGCCGCCATTCGAAGTCGCTTTGGCCAAGGGCTCGACGACCTCTGTATCGTCGGTACTCCTGACGATCGTTTTGGTCAAGCCGTCACGCTGGCAATTACCGGCACAACCGTGCCGGAACTCAGCCAACTACGCAGTCAACTTGATGCCCTCGAACGGTGGGAACTCCCACGTAAAATTGTCGCCGTCGCATCGATTCCGCGCACCGAGACCGGCAAACCGATGCGAAAGGTGTTGGCTAGTCAACTCTCTTCTCGTTGATGGCTAGGGGTAACGAGACCCACTGCTACGGAGCTTTGGCTCCGGCAAATCGCTAGAACCGGATGGGACCCGACACCCAACCAGTCAGCGCCATTGGAAGGTCCCTCGAGAACGATACCGGAATGCACGCGTGACATCCTCTCGGCCCTGAAGGACCGAGCTTTCTGAAGGGCAACACATGACGCGGTAGCCAAATCAGGTGGTTGACGCTTCGTAGGGTCGCTGTGTTCGAAAGCGTGCGATGTCCCTTGACGTCCTTTGGCAAGGATGGTGATGGCTGCATTCGGGTCTGCATTGGTAGTGTGTCCGCATGACTGACACAAGAAGAGCGCTTGGCTCTAGCGGTTGTTCTTTTCCATGTGTCTACAGGTTTGACTGGTGCCTACGCGATTGATGACTAGTACCTCGGATGCAGTGGTAGCAAAGCGGGCTTTGTCGGTGAGGCGTTGTCAGTACAGTCCAGCGCTTTGAGATGAGATAGATCGGTTGAGCCCAGGCTTGTGTCTGGACGTTCTTGCCAGGATGCTCAACCGTTCCCTTGGCTGAGCGCGACAGGTGCTTGGCTTTGAGATCTTCCATGCAGATCATGTCGTAACGGGGCGTGAGATCGGTCGTTTCTTGCTGACCACGGTTGGCTAATCCGGAACCTTACCCAACCGCGCTTGGGAATGAACACCTGTCCCAACTTGCTATGTCTGACCGAAAGGTCACGGATGGCAAAGCCTTCGATCGTAGCAGCCTTGCGCTAGGTTGCTCTGCCGAAGTGATCTGGCCTGTTGGATCAGTTTTGCTAGGCACGATCCAGATCGTGCAAGGCTTTGGATGGCAGATGAGCCTTCCCCTAGCCAGGGGCCTTCCATGAGCTTGGGCGAGCTCGTGAGCTTGCGTGTTAGTCGTTACTCTCCATGTACGATCGGGTGTCCACAGACTACGTTGTTCTCATCCAAGATTCCAGAGATAACGAGCGTCCGAGCAGTGACGAGCAAGGACAGACAACTCCTGTTCTTGTGAATACAGTCGTTCGCATATGCTCGTAGTGGAGTTTGAGGCTCTCAAATCGGTATGTGTCTATCCTTCCCCGCCCTGGCGGACGGGGTTTTGCGGCGCGCTTGATCAGCTTTG
>JAKAQL010000043.1 GCA_021822605.1 Actinomycetes bacterium | reverse complement strand
CAGCACGCAAGGGTTCCCGAGCACCTCCGCGGTACGATCTCCCACATCGAAGCACACTACCGTCCCCCAATCGAAGGGGACTAGCAACCTGCGTCGAGCGGAAGACGCTTGATGCCGGCAATGAAGTTTGAGACCAACATCTCTGGCACTCCCGCCACACTGTGGTTCGGCATCAATGTCAACATCTCTCGAAGAACCGCCACGATCTCGGCACGCGCCAGATGCGCGCCAAGACAATGGTGTGGTCCATATCCTCCAAACCCAAGATGCCGGGTGTTGTCGCGATCGAGGAGAAAGCGGTACGGTTCGCGAAATACCGTTTCATCCCGATTGGCAGACGGGTACATAAGAAGCACCCGGTCACCAATCTCAAGCGGCACTCCGGAGAGCATCGATGGTCGTGCGAGCGTTCGACGCATCCAAACAACTGGAGAAGCGAGCCGGACGACCTCCTCGGCCGCTCGCCCTAGCTGATCGGCGCTCGGTCGCTCAATGAGCTCCTCTCGCACGTCTCGGAACTCTGAGAGCGCAATCATTCCCATGCTCAGTGCGTTTCGAGTGGTCTCATTACCAGCCACAAGCAAAAGGATAAAGAATGAGGCGAGTTCACTAGGAGAAAGGGCCACCCCATCGACATCAGCTGACAAGAGTGCCCCAATCACTGTGTCATCAGGATGATCAGTATGGGCCAACTCGCCCATGAACTCAGTCAGCTCAAGGGCAGCGGTAAGAATCGACTCATCTGGAGTGAACTCCGGTGGGACAAACTCGGGATCCAACGCCCCTAGGATGCGCTGAGATCGTTCGAGGACAAACTGATCCGCCTCCGGTGGGATACCCATGATCTCTCCGATGATACGCAGCGGCAGCGGGGCGGCGATGGCACTCACGAAGTCAAAGTGTTCCAGATCTCTCGCCTGCTCGACAAGGCGGTGCGCCACCAACCCGATCTCAGCATCCAAACGCTCAATACGACGCGGAGTGAAGGCGCGAAGTACCACCCGGCGCAAATGAGCATGACGCGGGTCATCGGTGTTGATCAGCGATCCGAAGAACTCCAAAAACTCCTCTGGCAGGTCGATGACCGAGACAGCCCCCTTGCCGGAGATGAAGGTCTCGGGATCGCGCGATGCCCTCAGCACATCTTCGTAGCGCATGACGGCATAGTAAGTACCCTGTTCGCTCTCCTCGGTGCGCAACCACTCCGGAATTGGGAATCGTGCAACGGGACGCTCCCGACGCAACGTGTGAAAGGCACCCTCTCTCACCCGATAGTCTCGCTGCCAAAAGTCGAGATCTGAAAGATCGATCTCATCGAGTAGAAGTTGCTCGACTGGTTCGAACCAACCGTACGTAGACATCTTTCACCTCGTTCTTTGCAGACCCCCACCCTCTACAAGGCTATCAGGCGGTCACCAACCATCAAAGGCAGTCGCCGTACACACGCCCTACCCGGTCGCCCTGGTCTTTGCTCGCAGCGACACCCAGCGCTACGACGAAGGTGATCATCGTGGAGCAGCACCTAGTACTACAGCTAGCGCGGTTGCGACACCAACCGCTGCTGGCAGATACAGTGACTCATCTGGACCGTGCGCGTTACTGCCCGGGCCCAGCGCTCCTGTTGCGACAAAATCAGCGTTCGGGAAACGTTCACCCAGGGTCGCCATAAACGGTATCGAGCCACCCTCGCCACAGAAGGCGGCTGGTTTCCCAAACCCCTCCTTCGAACCCTCCTCAAGTGCCGACGCGAGCCAAGGGCTCGGCTCCTTGGCCACCCATCCCTGGGCAGGGGATTCCGCCTCTATCTCAACGTGTGCTCCATAGGGCACCTCTGTAGAGAGCAAGCTAACCAGCTGTTCTTGGGCGGCGATGGCGTTGATCGTCGGAGGAAGCCGTAACGAGATTTTGCCGGTCGTAAAGGGACGCAGCACATTCCCACCGTCAGGCACCGGTGGAACCCCGTCGATGCCAATAAAGGAAAGCGACGGACGCCACGTCTGATTCAGGAGTCTATCAGCGCCATCCATCCCCATCAATTGCGTGGTTCCAAGCAGCGGGAAGAGACCCGCGAGTGGGTCACCCAAGTCCCGGGATAGTCTTTCTGCCTCATCCCGATAGAACCCTGGGGTCTCGACGTTGAGGAAATCCGGCAGAATTTCGCCGGTCTCCGGGTCTTCGATCCGCGAGAGCAGGCTGCGCAGAATCCTAAACGATGATGGAACCACCCCGCCAGCCTCGCCAGAGTGCACGCCATTCTCCAACACGGCGACCTTTATGGAGATGACGAGGTTACCCCGGAGCGATGAGGTTACCCAGAGCCGCTGAAAGTCTAGGCCACCCGAGTCGAGGCAAACCACAAGGGACACCTGGCCGACGGCGGGAAGTAGTTCTTCGAGGTGGGCATCGAGATCAGGGCTTCCACTCTCTTCGCAAGCCTCAACGATCAACACACAGTGCGGATAGCTGCTACGTTGGCGCGCCAGCTCCTCCAAGACCGTGATCACCAGCGGTGCAGCATAGCCATCGTCGACCATGCCTCTACCAAAAAGGTGCTCTCCACGCAAGACACTCTCGAACGGATTCAACCCCTCCGACCATGGATCCGTCGCTGGCTGCTTGTCGAGATGCCCATACAGCAATACCGTAGTCTGATCCGTCGCATCGTCTGTCCCAGGCACGTCGACGACGAGCAGCGGTGTTCGACCCTCAATGCGTTGAATACGGCTGGTGAGGCCAGGTACTTGGCGGGTCTCAATCCACCGCTGATACAGTGCAAGAGCACGCTCGATGTGGCCACTCTCGACCCAGTTCCGATCGAAGGCCGGTGACAGGCAGGGTATCGAGCCGTATTCGCTGAGGAGTGAGACAACGTCGCTCCGGATGGTGGACTCAAGATGAGCGCGCAAGGATTCCATAGTTCCTGTACCTTAGTGGATCGACGCGCCAGTGGCTCGACGCGAGAGTGAGCCGAGCGACAGAGTCTGATGATCGAGGAGGCAGACAGTCTCAGATGACGAGATCCTTGGTATCAGGTCGAAACGGTCGACCGTGGCCGGGTATAATCCAGTCCGGGTGGAGGTCGATGATGCGTTGACGAGCGCTCGCGAGTTGAACAGCACTTGGCGCATATGGGTCCTCCAGAGGGCCTTCCTCGGTCCACCAAAGATGGGTATAGACGCACAGGCCGTCGCTCGTGGAGATGGCCACGCTCACATCCTCCCTCGTGTGGCCCGGCGTCTCGAGTAGACGCACACTGGGCGAGATTTGATATCCCTCAGCCGGGCGACTCGTCCAGTCATCAGCGCGGTAGATCGCATGATAGTCATGGACACTGGCTTGGTCAAAGAGAGCAACGTGGAAGGTGTGATCGAGATGATGATGGCTCAGCACGACCTCAGTTACCTTCTCCGGACCGATGCCGATACTTGCCATCGGTCCAAGAATAACCTCGCGCGCGGAGACCATGCCAGGATCGACCACAATGACCTGATCCCCTTCAAGCAACAGCAGTACCGTGCCGGTCACCTTCGGCTCAAGAGAACCAACGTGGATGACCAAACACAAGCACTGTTCGCCAAAGACCCCGAAACGTTGCAAAATTCCCTCCAGTCGTACCCTTAAGCTTCGAATTCCGCAGCAAAACCCCAATGGGTGAGCGTAATCCACTGGAGATCGAGATCTGCCGCCATCCACAATCCAGACACGTTGACCGCACACGCCATCGAAAAATGGATCCTATAGTAGTGCAATCACCACGCTGCGAGGGAGTTGCCGACCGCAGCGTCAAAAACCATGGGCTGCCAGGCGAGCTCGCATAGATCGGGCTAAGGTAGGTTGAGGAGATATGAACCATTGGGGGGTCCAGAATAAGATGGCAGCTGTTCAAAACTTCAGTAGCGCTTGGTCTTAGCCTCGCCGTCGCGACCTCGCTCACACTTTTTGCCACGGAAGCAACGAGTTACGCCCAGAGCAGTACTACGGTAGCCACTACCACCGGAACTCTCGATGGTGCAGGGTATGAAATCCAGGTTCCCCCCAGCTTCAACGGAACCATCCTGCTGTATTCGCATGGCTATGTCTTCGATGGAGCGACCGACCCCAAACCAATCGATGCCTCCGATCCAGTCAGCTGGGAGATCCTCCTCGGTCAAGGCTATGCCCTCGCCGGTTCAAGCTACTCCCAGCAAGGCTGGGCCGTCAAGGCCGCCCTCACTGATCAGATTGCCACCTTGAACCGCGCAAAAGCCTATGTTCGCCATCACACCACGACGGCTATCTCGTCGGTCATTCCGTAGGGCGTGTCTATGGGAGGTGACGTGACCGCGGGCCCCGTCCAGCAGAACATCGGGACCTTCTCGGGAGCGTTGATTGCCTGCGGCGTCGATGGTGGTGGTGCAGTTCCAATCTGGAACCAACAACTCACCGCCCTGTTCGCCTTTAAGGAGTTGATCGATCCAAGCCTGAAGATCGTCGATCTCTCCTCGACCGCGGTGGCGGAGACCGAGCTAGAGGATGCCCTCGGGGCACTCCAGACGGCCGAGACCACACCTGCCGGACAAGCTCGACTCAGCCTGGTGGCAGCGCTCGGAGACATTCCCGGTTGGTTCTGGAATGGTCAGATTACCTCCCAACCCACAGCAACAGACCTTAGCACCCAGCTCACCGATCAGATCGAATGGCTGGCGACCACCGACCTTCCCTTCTCCTTCCTCGGCCGCGAGGATCTCGAAGCCAAGGCAGGCGGCAATCCGAGTTGGACCACCGGCGTGCAGTACGCCTCTGTCTTGAACAAGTCTGTTGACGCAGCGGAGGTCCAGGCGCTGTACTCGGCCATCCCCCCCGCATCTACGGGGGTGAGTCTCGCCGGCGACCTCGCCACGCTACAGAACGCTCCTCAGATCAGCGCTGATCCATCAGCAGTCACCTACCTCCAGAATGCAATCGATATCAACGGTGAGACTGGCGACATCCCCATCCTCACCATGCACACCATCGGAGACGGACTCGTCTCGCCCCAAAATGAGACTGCGTACAAAGATGCGGTCGATGCCGCCGGCAATGGCAACAATCTCGCCCAAGTCTACGTCAACAACGCTGGCCACTGCGAGTTCAACCCCGCTGAGTTAGTCGCTGGCATCGACACCGTCCACGCCAGAATTGCCACGGGCTCCTGGAATCCAACACCAAGTAACCTCAACACGCTAGCCAACACTATCGTCGACGCGGTCCCCCAAGCAGATGACGTCTCCGTCACCACGTATAGCCCGTCGAATCCCCTTAGCAGCACCTCTACACCCGAACGGCATGCGCCAGACTTTGTCTCCTACTCACCGGGAGCACCTTTGCGCCCCTATCAGCAGGGCTACACGACCACGAGCCCTCGCGGTCAGCTCTCCTACCATGCCTCCTCTCCTCGCGGGTCGCTTCCCCCTGGCTCCTCCACCACTCCGATTATCGGGATCGCGGCGACTCCAGCTGGCAACGGATATTGGCTGGTCAATACCTCTGGACAGGTCTTCACCCGTGGCAGCGCGAAGTTCTATGGGCAGGTCGCCTCAGCGACGCCGAATCCTCCAGGGCATCAGGGAGGTCCCCTCATGCCAGGTGGCCCACTGTCGCCTGCCTCCATCGTCGGCATCGCGGCGACGCCGGGAGGTCATGGCTACTGGCTCGTCTCATCCACCGGTAAGGTCTACAACTTTGGCAGCGCGAAGTTCTATGGGCAGGTCACCTCAGCGACGCCGAATCCTCCAGGGCATCAGGGAGGTCCCCTCATGCCAGGTGGCCCACTGTCGCCTGCCTCCATCGTCGGCATCGCGGCGACGCCGTACGGTGCAGGTTATTGGTTATTCGGCGCCAACGGAGTGGTCTACCCATTCGGGGGGGCACCTAGCTATCCACCAACCAGTCCATCCCCTGGCCCAGTCACGGCAGCGACCATCGGCTGACAGCGAGTCGGGGCAACTGCGAAAGATCAAGGGTCCCTGGTATCAGAGCATGACGGGAAAGGTGAGGTCGCGCGCACTGCAAGGCACCTCGATAGGGAACATAGTCCTTTGACCTCGTTGATCTTCCTTGTTGAAAGACCGTACCGAGTGCGACATCAAAGGGATCGGTGTTCGCCTGTCTCCCAAAAATGAAGATTCGCGATGGCTCAGGTCTCCCCCTAGCGCCCAAGAGACGAGGAATCAGGATCCTCGCTTTGCCACGGCACACCTCCAGCCCGAGGTCTGTTTGGATTTGGTAGAGGACTACACTCAACCACCTCGCTCCTTGGTCAAACCCGGACATGGGCGTACGCAGAGATACAGCTCTCATCGATGATCTCCTAGGGTAGATCCATGCAGACATCTCACCTAGATCTCAGCGACACAACGAGTGCTACACGCATTCCGCCACCACTCCTTGTGCTCGGAGCGATCGGGGTCGGCGCGCTCCTCGACGGTCTCGTTGGCATGCGACAGCCACCAGCGAAGCTTCTTCGAATCATTGGGCACACGACGACGATCGCTGGCGGGTCCTTGATCGGCTCCGCTTTCATCGCGATGGTGCGTAGCGGCAACTCGCCAGATCCACGAACGCCAGTACAGCAGCTGAACCAAAACGGCGTCTTTCAATGGAGCCGAAACCCCATCTACCTTGGCATGCTACTCAACCAACTCGGAGTTGGCCTCGCACGTCGTTCCGCGGTCACCATTGCCCTTCTACCAGTGACCATGGCGATCCTGCGTTGGAAGGTTATCGAGGGGGAGGAGACCTACCTCGCATCCCGCTTTGGCGACGAGTATCGAGAGTACCGTGACCGCGTGCCGCGATGGTTTGGCATACGCAGTCATTAACCATCAGAGCAGCGACGAGGTCAGAACAAGATCTCGGCGATGACCAAGAGTTGAGACTGGTCCAATCGAGAATTTGAAGACGCTCTCAATGACCGTACCAGGATCCTGTCAGCCGATCTCCACCAAATACGTGGTGTCCAGCGAAGATCATCACCTGATCCCGATGGCGGCGCGAGTTCCTTGGCAACCTAGAGACGCTAGCAACGGCTAGTCGCAGTGGAGTCTGTGTGTGAGCTCACGAGCTAGGCACACACGCATACTGAGACTTAGGGCGACGAGAGCCAACCGAGCTCCTCGGCGCGCAACAGAGCGCTAGCGCGATTCTTTGTTCCAGTCTTTGTGATCGCCGAGGAGAGATAGTTGCGTACCGTTCCCTCGGAGAGGTGCAGATGAGCTGCGACTTCCGCAACTGGTGCCCCATGACGGAACGCTCCAAGAACCTCACTCTCCCTCGGGGACAGCGGGGATTGGCCGATTGATAACGCCTCTCCCGCCAACACCGGGTCGACAACGGTGCGTCCCTCCGCTACCGAGCGAATTGTCGCAGCGAGTGTTGCGGCTGGAGCGTCCTTGACGACAAACCCGGAGGCACCTGATTCCATTGCGCGTCGAAGATACCCAGGTCGACCAAAGGTGGTTAGCATGATGATGCGGCAGTTCGGGTAGTGACGATGCACCTCGATAGCAGCGGAGATACCATCCAACCCAGGCATCTCAATGTCTAAGAGCACGACCATTGGCTGCGTGCGTTCCACAGCTGAGACAACCTCGTCACCTCGGCCAACGGTAGCTACGACGTGGAAATCATCTTCGAGTTCGAGGAGTGCAACCAGCGCCGTTCTTACAAGCTCCTGATCATCAGCGAGAAGAATATCGATCACCCTCAGCTCCGTACCGGGATACGAAGTTCCACCTGCCAGCCGCATGGACTTCCCGGTCCAGCGTCGAGTGAGCCACCAGCGCGGGCCGCACGCTCGGCTAGTCCAGCGAGTCCACAGCCAAACGTTGCCTCGCCCCCACAACCATCATCTTGCACGCTGATACCGGTTGATCGTAGTCGGATCGTGCAATTCGTGGCATGAGCATGCCTCACCACGTTCGTGACGGACTCACGAATTACCCAGCCAAACAGCTCTGCTGCCCCTGGAGAGGGTTCCTCACCGGAGCGATCAATCGTGAGTTCTACACCCGCCGACGAGAGCAACTCCTGTGCAGCTTCGAGCTCGCCAACCATGGTTCTACTCATGTAGTACCCCGCAACCGTCGCCCTCACGTCTGCAAGCGACTGTCGAGCAAGTGCCTCGACCTGGCTCATCTCAGTACGCGAGCGCTCTGGATCTCGATCAAAGGTCTTGGTAGCGAGTTCGGCCTTGATGGTGATCGAGGTCAGGGAGTGGCCGAGCACATCGTGTAAGTCACGCGCAATTCTAAGACGCTCACCCTCACGGACCACCCGATCGAGCTCATCGCGAGTCTCAACCAACAGGCAGTTGGTCCGCACAAGTTGCGAAAATGCTAGGACGATCACGCTCGCTAAGAGGATCGTCAGCGGCATCGAAAGATTCCCTGTTGCCCCCCAACTAGGTTCAGCAAAAGGCAATGCGTACGACCCCACGATCGCAAGAGCGATGAACGGCCACGCCTTTGTCTTCAACCTCCCGATGATGGGAGCGAGGATAAAGAGCAACATGATCAGCGCATCATCGCGGGCGATCGGCAACTCGATCACAAAGCAGAGCAGCATGGCACCGATGATCGAGAAAAACAAATAGCGACGTGTGGTCCTCGTAAAGAACACCAGCGCGATGTAGAGACCACCAAAAACAGTGAGGACCCCAAGCCCAACCAGAAGCTGCACACCGTGACCATAACTGAACACGCCACCGGCCACCTGTGCGCAATAGGCGAGAAAGAGAAGAGGAAGTGCGACCCTACCCCAAGTGAGGGTCACGCTCTCGACTGGTGCTACCCGCTCGTGCCAATCTTGGTCCACCTCAAACCTGCCTTCGCCGCTCCTCGCATCATACTCGCGAGGTATCGCGAAGATAGACGTACCGAGCCAGCAGAACAAATGCTACCGTCCAGACGATGACCACCACCCACCCCTCGAGGGTCCAGGGTGAGCCGCCAAGCGACACTGCCCCCGCTCGAATCAACCAATAAGAGGGGATCAATTCAAAGATTTTGTGTATGAGTCCATCGCCACCGATGTTGCCAAATCCGCCGCCGACGAGCAGAAACAGAGTAGAGAGGCCACCAGTGACCGGCCCCATCGAGTCAGGTTTGAGAAGATGACCGATCATGACACCAATAACAGCGAATGGCAAAAGGCTCACAAGAAACAGACCTGTCATGATCAACCAGTGGGCCATGGTGAGATGAACTCCAAAGGCGATGCCAGCGAGATACATAACGACAAGAGTGAGCAACGCAATCATATAGCCAGCCACAATTTTTGCCGCAAAGTAGTACCAGGTTGGTAAGGGAGTGAGGTGCATCTGGCGAGTCCAACCCATCTGTCGCTCGGCGGAGATCCTCGGTCCAATAGAGATCGCCGCAATGAGGGAACCAAAGCCAGCCATCGCAATCATGTAGTACAGTGGAAACGGAACCCCGCCAATTCTGTCGTGGCGATCCGCCGACGCAAACGCAAGGTACAGTACCAAGGGGAAGACAAACGAAAAGATCACAAACTTGCGGTTACGCAGAGTACGCAGCAGCTCATAACGAATATAAACCAGGCCCATCAATTCTCCCCCTCTCGAGTTAACTCAACAAAAGCCTGCTCGAGGCTGCCACCCGTTACCTCGATGTCGGTTAACCCTGGATAGTCTCCAAGTAGGGCATAGAGCACCCGATCCGAATCTGAACAGGTCAAAATCACAGTGGGACCGTGACGTTCAACGTTCACTACCCCGTCAAGCGCGGTCAGGGAGGAGACGTCAGCATCGGGAAAGGTGACGCGAATCGTTCGGGATCCTACCCTCGCTTTAATCTGATTGGGGGTACCGTCGGCGACAATCAGTCCATTAGCCATGAGTACCACCCGATCCGCGAAGGCATCAGCCTCCTCGAGGTAATGGGTCGCGAAGACCACCGTCTTTCGATCCTCTACCACCTCACGCATAGCTCGCCAGAACTCTCGTCTTCCCTCGACGTCGATCGCGGCTGTTGGTTCGTCGAGAATGAGCAGGTCGGGATCCCCAACTAAGGCAGCCGCAAAACGCACTCGTTGCGCTTGGCCGCCTGAGAGCCCTGTGGTGAGCTGACGCTCAAACTGGTCACACCCAGTCCTCTCCAGCACATCATCAAGGCTGCGTGGATGAGGATAGAACGACGCCATCAACGCGATCAACTCGCGTACTCGCAAATGATCGAGTGGCGTCCCGGTTTGGAGCATGCCTCCTACCAAGCCAGCCGCGATAGCCTTGTTGGGAGGCATGCCAAAGAGCTCGGCCTCTCCCTGATCGGGATGCACGAGTCCTAGCACCATGTCGAGCGTGGTCGTCTTGCCAGCTCCATTTGGGCCGAGCAGCGCTACGGTCTCGCCCGGTTGAACGAGAAGATCCACACCACGCACAGCAACTACTGGACCAAAGGCCTTGGTCACCCCTCTCAGCACGATCGAGGGGGTGTCTTGGAGCGTTTTCATGACAGTCACATTAGCAAGCGCCCGATCCAGTCACTGGTGCACGCTGGCATGAATTCATGATGACAAGTGTCATGCGCGAGGAGATCCGCACCACGCAGTGCCCTCGTTGTCTACACAGACAGAAGGAGGCTCCGCGGAACGAAGCCTCCTTCTCTTACTCGTACCCTGGCTGGCGAGTCAGTCAGAGAAGGTGGACTCGATCTCCTCAGGTTTCACCGAGTCATCCGCACCTGCAACGGACTCAACCACCCTGTGCTCAGCGGCTGCATGGGCGAGATGCTCTTCATGGAGGTGTTCCATCGCCTCTTCGGCATCGGTAGCGTTATATTTACCACCACGCAACCACGACGCCCCAGCGGCAATAACACAGGCTACTGCGGCGAACGTAAAGGCCTCCGAGAGTCCGTGGCCAAAGGCCGGGGAGATAAGGCCAGGGAAGAAGGCACGACCGACGAGATAATGGGCGTTAGCCGACGGTAGGGTGCTAAGCAACTTGGACCCCAACAGTTTGGACATCGGGTTGTAGCCCAAGAACGCTGCGAAGAGGGTGCTCACTGGCGGCAACGCTGCGACCTGTCTCGCCAACGCAACTGGCACATGCTGTTTGGTCAAACCGGTCAAGAGGGCACTCGAGAGATGAGAACGCAACCCGAAGATCATGAGGCTAAAAAAGACTCCGATCGACAGTACCATCGCCGAGTTCATGAAGGTCGCACTCATACCGGATCCAACGCCACGCTGGTTCGCTGGCAAGCTGTTCATAATTCCAGCACGGTTCGGCGAGGCAAAGAGTCCCATCGCCAACCCGTTGATGGCCAACAGGATCGCGAAGTCCACATAGGAGAAGTCCACGGGCAGAAAGATCAGCCCGATGAAGGATCCCGCTGCAATGATCATGCCGCCCGTTGCAAAGGGTCTCGCACCATAGCGGTCTGAGAAGTAGCCAGAGACCGGCCCAGCGACGAGGAATCCGATGGTCAGTGGAACCAGATAGATGCCCGCCCACAACGGTGTCTGTGAGTAGCTAAACCCATGAGTCGGCAGCCAGATGCCTTGCAGCCAAATGATGAGGATGAACATCATTCCACCTCGGCCGAGAGAAGCCATGAGGCTCGCCAAGTTACCCGCCGTGAAGGCCCGAATTTTGAAGAGTCGTACGTTAATCATCGGTTCGTCGAGACGGAGTTCGAGCCAGATAAAGACTCCCAAGGTGGCGAGGCCACCGAAGATTGCGGCGAGGACACCAGGGTTTGTCCAACCCATCGTATCCTTACCGTATGGCTGGATTCCATAAGTGATACCCACCAAGACTGAGATCAGCCCGACCGCGAAGAGAAAGTTCCCAAACCAGTCGATCTTGGCCTTGATCCGAATGCCAGTGTCATGGAGAACCATGTAGGCCCAGATGGTGCCGGCAATACCGACCGGCACCGAGACAAGGAAGATCAACCTCCACGAGATCGGCGCCAAGACACCGCCGAGGATAAGCCCGATGAAGGACCCGGCGATAGCGGTGACGTTGTTGATGCCGAGAGCCAGTCCACGTTGGTTTGCCGGGAAGACATCGGTCAAAAGCGCTGCGGAGTTCGCGAAGAGCAGTGCACCACCCAGGCCTTGGAAAATACGCATGGCGATCAGCCAAAGAGCACCCGCGCTTCCATGCATCCAAGTGATCGAGAGCATGATCGAGAAGAAAGTGAAGATGGCGAAACCCATGTTATACATACGCGAACGGCCAAACATGTCGCCGAGTCGACCAAAGTTGACCACCATCACCGCAGTGACGACCAGGTAACCCATCAGGACCCAGAGGAAGTAGGAGGTGTTGCCTGGCGCCAATGGATCGAGGTGGATCCCATTGAAGATCTCAGGTAAAGAGATGAGTGCGATCGAAGAGTCGATCATGACCATCAACACGCCAAGTGTCGTATTTGACAAGACCAGCCACTTGTACCGTGGGTGATCCCGCATGGCAGCACTTCGCTGCCGGAACGAGGGCTTCCCCTCTAACGTTGCCGCCATTTTCTCTCCTTTATAAGGATCTGTCATACAAATCCGTCAAACTACGTTCGTCAGGTCACGGGTCCTTCATAAGACATGATGAACACTGACACGAACCGACAGCATGCTCACACCGGAGGCAAGACCTCGCTGTCAACCACTGTCATGTCAACTCAGCCTAGTGGTTAGTTGCTTGCAACCTGCAACTACTTTTGTCCCCCACTTTATTCCTCAATGCCACGAGAAAATGGCTCATACGCCTATCGAAATCGATCGCTTTGCCAGACCGAACCAAAAACCCTCCACCTCACTGACAATCCGGTCGTCGCCACCCGCCCCCAGTGTCACGAACAACGGCGCGAAGTGCTCGGTACGAGGATGCGCGATAGCGGCTGCCGGTGCTGCATGCGTAAAGTCAAGCAGCTGATCGACCTCACCAGTCATGAGTGCAGTTGCTCCCCACTCGTCGAACTCTCGCGACCACGACGGGGGTTCGGCATCAGGGCCCGCGTCCCACCGCATTCCGCGGAGGTTGTGGGTAAAGAATCCACTACCGATGATCAAGACACCCTCATCGCGCAGGGGTGCGAGTGCCTTGCCCAACGTAAATAGCTGACTCGGATCGAGAGTCGGCAGCGAGAGCTGCATCACAGGAATCGTGGCTTCTGGAAACATCACCATCAACGGAACCCAGGCGCCATGGTCCAATCCTCGGTGTTCATCATGGTCGACTGGCTGACGCACCTCAGCAAGCAACCGGTCAACGGAGTTCTTCAGTGGCACGGAGCCGGGTGCTCGGTACTCTAGCTGATAGAACCGATCCTCAAAGCCCCAGAAGTCATAGACCAACGGTACCGATCCGGAGGAGCTGAGAGTGATCGGGTTCGATTCCCAGTGCGCAGAGATGACGAGGATGGTCTCCGGCGTCGGCAGACGGCCTCGCCACTGGCGCAGCTCCTCGATCCAATGCAGATCGTCGAGCAGGGGTGGGGCGCCGTGGCTGAGGTAGAGCACCGGCATGGCAGGCGAGTTCACAGACATCCCTACAGTATAGTTGCAAATGCACCCATTTACTGATTCTTCCGCCGGCGCCATGGCTACGACGCCCGTTAGTAACTTTCCATTAGACTTTCGTTCATCTTTTGTTAACCTTGTTGGGGTAGTCGGCGAGGAGGCCACCACGATTGGATTCTGGGTGCTGGGAGTGGTGCTCCTGGCCTCTGTCGCCCATGCCACCTGGAATGCACTCGCGAAGTATATGGATGACGCGAGCCTCGCTTTTGCTTGGATCAACCTGACCGTCGCCGGTATCGGGATCGTCACCATTGCGATCCTCGGCCTCCCCAATCAGGCGGCGCTGCCGTTTCTGCTCATCTCATTTGTGCTTCACATCGCCTACAACATTTTCCTCTTGAACTCGTACCGTTTTGGCGATCTCTCTCAGGTCTATCCGTTGGCTCGAGGGCTCGCTCCGATCCTGGTCACAATCGGGGCCTTCCTCTTTGCGGGAGAGAGCCTGAGTGCTGGTGAGATCATCGGCGTCCTCATCATCGCTGCTGCGCTGGCCTCGATCGCAGAGTTTCATGCCACCAAAACGCTCTGGCTCTCGGTCGCGACGGGGTTCGCTATCGGCGGCTACAGCCTGGTTGACGGCATCGGCGTACGCCATGCTCACTCCTCGTTTGCCTATGCAGGCCTACTTTTTCTCCTCGAAGGCGGCGTCCTTGGGCTCTCGATCACCTACTTGCGCATCCGCCGACGACGTCCGATGCTCACCGACAAGCTTGGCCTGGGTGTCGGTGCTGGTGGACTCTCGTATCTGGCCTACGCTGCGGTTCTGTGGGCACAGCAGCGTGCCCCCTTGGGTGTCGTCTCAGCCCTTCGGGAAACGAGCGTGATCGTGGCGGCTCTGATCGGAGGGTATTTTCTCAAAGAGGGTCTTGGCAGGCGTCGAGCTATCGCCGCCGTCGTCGTCTGCATCGGCGTCGCGATCCTAGTGCTGAGCTAGCGACGATTGGTCCCGCTCCGATCTAGGGTGGCCTTATGAACCGTGCACCGTTGATCGAAAGCGACCAAATCCAACGACTCTCTCGTCCTGTTGTGCTCGATGTTCGATGGTACCTGGACGGCCGCGACGGCCTGACCAGCTATCTCGACGGACACTACCCTGGCGCGATCTTTGTCGATCTTGACACGGTCGCGACCCAACCCGACGACGACGCCACTGCAGGCCGTCACCCGCTTCCATCACCGGCCAGGTTCGCCCACTCCCTCGCGTCGCTCGGGATCGACTCCACAAGCCAAGTCCTCGTGATGGACGACGCCCGCGGTTCAATCGCAGCCAGAATATGGTGGATGCTCGATGCGCTCGATATCGAAGCCTACGTGCTGTCGGGTGGAGTGCAATGCTTCCGACCCACCGACCTCTGTACGAGTCCCTGCCTTCCAGTGCCGATCGCGCCCTGGGTCCCAACGCGGCGAGACTGGCCGGCCGATCGTATCATCACCACGGAGGCCATTGAGGCTACAAACTTTGAGTACCTGCTGCTCGACGCCCGCGCCCAAAATCGCTACCTCGGCGTCGAAGAACCGATCGACCGCGTTGGCGGGCACATTCCAGGCGCGAAATCCCTCCCATGGCAAACCCTGCTCGACCTGATCGAGACCGACCCAGACGCTACCGAGAACCCAGAGATACGGGCTCTTCTTGCCGATGACCGGGCTGTCGCGGCCTACTGCGGGTCAGGAGTCACCGCCTGTGCGCTCGTGTTGGCGTTTCGTGTGCTTGGCCGCGATATCAAGCTCTACCCCGCCTCCTATTCAGGGTGGTCAAGCAACGTGTCGCATCCGATCTGCACCCAACCCTGCTAAAACTTGAACCCACACTGCACTGAGCCCCAGACATCCGCTGCACCCAAACATCCCCCATAGACATCACCGGATGAGGGATGATGACTCAGAGAAGGGCCACCACATCAGCGATCACGAGATAGAGCACCAAGCCGATCACGGCAAGGTAGATCAGACTCATCTGCCAGCGCCACTTGTGGTTCGCTACCCAGAAACGGCGTATCCCCTTCACGTCAAAAAACAGGGCAGCGACGCCAATCGGGATGCCAATCTCTGGGCCAAAGCCAGCGAGAGCACCGATCCCAAGCGCTGGAAGAATGAAGGGGACAATAACGTAACTGAGGGTGCAGCGCAGCCCAGAGATGACCATCGCAAGGCTAAAGAGCCGTTCAGCCGCCTCCTCTCGGCGCACCGTCGGTCGGACGTCCGGAATGCGAAGAATCTTCCTCGCCCACGCATCGTAGCGTGATGACGAAATGGGTTGATTGATTACGCACTGTTGGTCTGCCGCGAGAGCCTCGTCCATTCCTTCATCATAGCGACCCTTGAGGCACACGCAAAGTCCAGCAGCGACGTCGTCCACAGTTGGGCATCAGGTGCACCAGGTGTCTACGGTCAGAGGATCGGCTCTCCACTGCGCTCGACCTCAAGGTAACCACGAATCGCCCCTAGCTGAGATCGCAACTCCTGGCTGGTGAGTGCCCGGAAGAGTGCCCTGACCTCGGGCGTCGCGATGTACGCGGCGGGGATCGCCAGGAGGAAGTCTTCCGTAGCCTTCGGCTGGAAGTTGAGTCCAAATTCCATGGCCACCGGCTCAATAGTAACTCCAAAGTCCGCGACTCCTGACACGAGCGCGCTGCCAACCAGCGCATGAGCTGTAATGGACGAGGCATAGCCAGCCACCGTTTCGCCCACAACCCCCAATTCGTTCAGCACCTCATCGACCATGTGACGTGCCTCGGAACCCGGCTGTCGATTGGCCAGGCGGTAGCCCTTGGCAATCTTCGTGGGTGTCGGGGGGTCTGATCGATAGGCCAGACCCTCGCGCCATTTGGCAAACCGGAACAGTTCAGCGTCGATCTTCGGGTAGGGCTGCCCTTCGGCAACATGAAAACCGGCTACATGAATGAGCCCCTGATGCAACAACTCCATCGCCTCCCCATTCGACGCTGGCCACCAGAGGCACCCGATCTTTGGATCAACGTGGGTGAAGATACTGGGCAGGAGTGCCAATGCTGGATCACAGCCAGCGATAATCAGCGCAGAAGGCACCTCGCGGCTTGGATGCAGGGTGATAGCACTAGGATCTCGTCCGTTGGCGGGCGAGGTTTTGGAACCCACGGACACCGAACTGATGGTTGCGCTGGCAGAACCGAAGCCCACGTTGAGGCTATGATCGCCCGCGAGCGGCAGCGCGACGGGGCGGCCGTCAACCCAGGAAAAATCAGCTCTTGCAGCCGTGAGGTCTGGCGCGACTGAGGTCGCCATCACCTCCGGGTACACAACTGCTGTCGAGAACAACTCCTCGACGCTCACCCTCAACACCCTTGCCAGGGCGATCGCCACCTTGAGCGACGGATCAGAAAGCCCGGCTTCGATCGCTGCGATCGCTTGGCGTGACACCCCAACCTGGGTAGCCAACTGCTGCTGGGATAGACCCAGTCCAATGCGGACAAGCCGTATGCGATCGCCCTTCATCGGTTGCTCCCTCCGTCCTCGGCAAATGCAACAGTAGAAGACCAGCGACCAAGGCAGCGCCCGTCATGGCCGTACACCGGTGGATCTAGCACCGTCACCCTCGGTTGATCGTCCTGATCCAGTCGATGATCGGCAAAGGTGACCACCAGTTCTTGGTCTCCCAACCGCAGGCGGTAGCGTACTCCGGTACCAACGTCGCGTGTGGATAGCACGGTAACTGGCACTACGCACCCTCGTGTCGGATCTGCCTCGGCAATTACCCGTTCAGGATGGACTCCGATGCGAGAGGATCCATGGATCGTGACAAACGTCGTGTAACCCAGTATCTTCGCCATCGCGACAGTCGCAGGCTCCCGTAACAGTGCAGCTAGGCTTCCGGACCCAAGCGCCCGGCCGTTTTCAATGACGATGAGATCATCAGCGAATTGAGCGACGAGTTCCAGTTCATGCGCCACCAACACCACTGGGATCTCAAGGGCGCCGAGTAAGTCGTCGAGCAACAGCAGGAGTTCGCGACGCAGGCGGTCATCGAGACCCTGGAAGGGTTCGTCAAGCAGGAGCACCTGATTAGATCGCCCCAGGGTGCGAGCGATGGAGACGCGCTGTGCCTCCCCTCCAGAGAGTTGACTAGGTCGCGCTGACAACAAGGGTCCCAGCTCCAGTCGCTCGATCATCGGCAGCAGTGGTGCCAGCGTTCGCTGCCCCTTCCCATAGAGTAGGTTCTCACGCACACTCAGATGTGGAAACAGCTGCGGACGCTGACTGATCAGGCCAATCCGGCGCTCGTGCGGAGGTAGGAGAACGCTCGTTCTAGAAGTACCCACCTGAGTCAATAGACGTCCATCGAGCGTCACGCTGCCACTCTTAGGTGTTGCAAGCCCGGCGGTGACTTCGATAGCGGTCGTCTTCCCGGCGCCGGAGGGACCGAAGATGCCGAGCCTACGCCCAGATCGTGCCTCATATGAGTACTCGATCGTCTGACCATGTCGGGTGATAAGAAAGTCAACTGCGAGCATGTCGGCTCCAAAGAAAGGCGAGCAGAGGGAAGGGCAGCGAGACAACCAAGAGTACAAGCGCGTAGGGCAGTGCTCTTTGCAACCCCACCTCGTTGAGGGTCGTCCATACCTGCATCGGGAGCCCATAGGGATGATAGGCGATGATGATAACCGCACCAAATGCACCAATCGCACGCGCCCAGGCGATCGCGAGACTCGAGGTGAGTTGTGGCAGCGAAAGGGGCAAGGAGATCCGAAAAAAACGTTGTCTCGGTGTATCGCCAAGGAGCGAAGCCTGGTCAAGCATGCCTTGATCGAGGCCAACAAACGTCGACTGGGCGCCGAGCACGTAGTACGGTGCAGCCTCATAGACCTCTGCGACGATGAGTGCGAAAAAGGTATTCGTGGCGGACAGATGCACCCTGGCTAGCAATCCACCGAGTGGCGTCAGCGGACCAAGCATGAAGACAAGGAGGAGCCCGATCACCAGCGGAGGCATCAACAGCATCAACAGCATTCCTGCCTCTAGCCAACGCACTGGGCGCCTCGGTGATCGTGCCAACACATAGGCCAGCGGTGTACCCAACAACACGAGGATCAACAAGGCGATGAACGCTGACGCCACAGACACCCCGAGCGGTGACAAGGCCCCTGGCTGGCCCAAGGCAGTCACGATCTGCGATGGCGAGACCTTGAGCAACAGAGCGATGAGAGGTCCGATGAGAACCAACCAAATCGCGACTGTTGAGGCAATCGAAAGCCAGGATGCCAGCGGCGCTCGTCGCATCAACAGGCTATCCCTCGCCCGCGTTCCGAACAGATCCTGGGATATCAGCACCCACGAAGATAGGCTTGTATACATTGTAACCAGCCCGGATGAAGGCTCGTCGACCTGAGGATTGCAACTGGTAGCGGACAAAAGCGTCAGCGGCAGCCGCATCGTGATGTCCCAACACCGTGGCATCCACAGACAGTGGCACCCCGTGCACGACCGCACCATCACTCAAGGTGATACGCGCGCTTGCATAGGTCTTGGCAAGGTTTGGACTTCCAAAGTTCATCGACGCTGGTAACGCAATATAGGGCAGATGCAGTTGGATGGCCTGTGACTCAAAGGCGCTCGCAGCATCGAGCTGGCCAGCCTCCAACCGCGCTTCAAGGGAGGTCTCCGAGAAGACCTCGGCTGGGTTATCGAGGGAGCCAAGGATCCCTGTTACAAGGTTCCTCGGGAGGCCAAAACGCTTGACGGCGAGCTCCACCATCTCATAGAAGGCCTGTCCCTGAGGATCTGTATTGGGGTTGGTGCGACCGAGCAGAAACCCCTTGGATCCGAGAAGTTCAAAGAGTCGGGCGAGAGGAAGTTTCCCCTGGCTAATCTTTCGCAGAGTTGGGGCATACGAGGTGTGCGGGTTGTAGGCGACCACAATCGGAGAGGCCGCGAAGGAGACATACCAAGAGGTCTTCGAGGGTTCGAGCTCGACAATGGGAGCGGATCCGATGCTCTCGAAGACATTTGGGCTGATCTCACCTGCAGCTATCTCCTTGGCAAGACCAAACGATCCAGCACCCCTGCCAAGATAGCGGTTGCCGGTAGCCTTGGCGAAGGCTGGGCCGATAGTCTGTTCGTTCAACAACTCCAGCGACCCAGCGTAGGCCACATTCGCAGTCTGATGAGGTCCAGACGATGCCCCCGCAGTCGATCCACAGGCACTCAGCGCCAGTGCGCTGACGCCAATCGCTGCTACTAACCGAGTTCGATGATCGATCATGCAATCTACACTAGCACAACGCAATGCTCACTTGCGGCCTACCCGTATCACCTCCTCAATCAGCATGGCTACCTTTCCGCGCGGCCAACCCATGCCAAGGTTCTCTGCCTCTTGGTCTGGCAGCAAGCGGGCGCACCTCCTCTTGACTAGAAGAGATCCCTGGATGGCCTGGCGATCCTCGTAGCGGTCAACAAGGATCCCGGTGTCCACTAAAGTGGACCCGTGGCACGACCGCTGGACCTGGAGACCTCCCTCGCAGACAGGGTGTGTGTCACTGATCCCGACATCATTGATCAATACTGCGTCGACTGGACCGGTCGAGTCATCGGCGCAACCGACCTGCTGCTACGTCCAAACACGCATCAAGAGGTCGCTACATTGGTTCGAGCCGCGGGCAGGCGTCGCGAAAGGCTTCTTGTGCAGGGTGGGAATACCTCCCTTGCCGGTGGCTCCGTTCCGCTTGTTCACGAGATCCTCCTGACCACCAAGCACCTCGATGCAATCACCGTCGACCCAATATCGATGACTGCGACGGTCGGAGCCGGTGTAACGCTCTCCCAACTCCAGTCGGAGATCGCCCGCTACGGACTCATCTTTGGCGTCGACATCGCCTCTCGAGGTTCGGCAACACTTGGAGGAATGACGGCGACCAACGCCGGTGGGGTCCATGTGTTGCGCCACGGACCAATGGCGGATAACGTCATCAACCTCTCCTGCGTTTTTGGCGACGGTTCGACAATCGAACCGCGTGAGACACTGCTGAAGGACGCGACCGGACCAGCCTTGCAACGCCTACTCATCGGTTCTGAAGGCATCTTTGGCATCATCACTTCAGCAACCTTACGGCTGCGTCCGAGACCACGACAGCGTACCGTCGCCATCACTCCGTTGAACTCGATCGATGAGGGCATGGAGATCGGTGCGCTGCTGCGTGGACACGTGCCATCGGTGAACGCGATCGAATACCTCGGTCCTGAGGCGCTCGAACTCGCCCCAACCCGTTCACCCTGGGAGAGAGCCCCAGGCGGTGCACTCCTCGTTGAGGTTCTCGAACCAGCGTCTGCGCTCGTTGACGAGTTCGATGCTCTCAAACTTGATCGAGAGTGGGTGATCGGCGACACCGCACAGGCGATCGATGGGCTCTGGTCATGGCGCGAAAACATTCCAGAGTGGATAGCGCGGCTGGGTAAACCTCTCAAACTCGACCTGTCTGTACCGATCAATCGAATCGGCGAACTCTATCGGCGGGCCCAAGCCACGGCCGAGCACGCAGGCCTCAGATGCGTCTGCTTCGGTCACCTCGGTGATGGCAATCTCCATGTCAACCTCGTGGGCGGCGATCAATCCCTGGAACGATCGTCACGAATGATCTACCAGGCAGCGGTCGATCTTGGTGGCTCCATCAGTGCCGAACACGGGATCGGCACGCTCAAAAAGGAGGTTCTCCCACTCATGCGCTCAACCGACGAACTTCATCGCCTCTCCCAGCTCATTGAGATCTTTAACCCAGGGAGGATTATCAATCCCAATGTTATGCTGGATTCTTGACAAGGAGGCAGACATGAGTGAAGCTGACCAATGGAACAATCGCTACCGTGAGAGCGACCGACTCTGGATCCCGGACGCCGATGCATCCCTCAAAGAGGCGATCGCATCGATCACCCCAACCGACGCGGTCGATCTTGGCTGTGGCGAGGGTCGCAATGCTCTCTACCTCGCTCGCGAGGGCTTCCAGGTAACCGCGGTGGACTTTGCTAACGTCGCACTAGAGCGGCTCCGCACCGTCGCCGCGAGCGAGGGCCTGACTATCGAAACCGTCTGCGAGGACATGTTCACGTACCTCGCTTCTCCACACACCTTTGGCCTAGTGGTCCTGGCGAACATCCATCCAGAGCGTCCAGCGCGCCTCGATCTCTACGCCCACCTCCGCCAAATCGTCGCACCCGGAGGCCACCTTTACATCATCGGTCATCACGTCGACTCCTTCGGCGTGACAGGTCCTCCCGACAAGGATCGTCTCATCGACGAGGAGGAGATCAAGTCGGCCTTTGACGGTTTCACCATTGAAACCCTCACAAAGGTCTCCGACATCGCCGACCATGGACACGCAGCCCCCTCCCTTGTCGCACTCCTGCAGCGCCCTGCCGAACTGCCTGACTGATCGCAGGGTCCGCGACAATCCTCCCTCTCCGCCACCCCCTCACGAGGAACACATTCATGAGAGAACGCACCCACTAGGGACACAAGTCCCTCTCCTTCTATGCCCTAGGCCACTGGGCTCTTCCTCGTTTAAAAACCTAGAACGAA
>JAKAQL010000042.1 GCA_021822605.1 Actinomycetes bacterium | reverse complement strand
GTGGCACAGCAGACGTTGTCTGGCTTGTCAGTGAATAGGGATGAGAAGCCAGGGGCGTCGCTGTTGGCAAGCACGACGTAATGCTCCCAACGGATCCCATCCGGCCCGTTTACCCAGAATTTGTCCTGGCGTGCATAGCAACAGGTGGTGGACTTCTCCTCATCAATGAGCAGCCCTTCGGTAGCGAGCCTTGTCTGATGGGCCTCGACCTCAGCGCTTGATCCGACTTCGACCCCTAGGTGGTTGATGGTTCCACCGGAGCCAGGATTCTCGAACAGAACGAGTTTGAGCGGCGGGCTGGAAACCGCGAAGTTCGCGTAACCAGGACGACGCTTTGCTGGTTGGGTGTCGAAGAGTTTCGAGTAGAACGCCACGGCCCTTTCGATGTCGTCGACGTTGAGCGCTAGTTGGACTCTTGGTGTTGGGGCTGACATGATCTTCTCCTTGTTAGATGTATGTCTAACATCAGTCTAATCAGTACTTAGACATATGTCAAGCCATTTTGGACTACAATGAGTACATGCCGAAGTCGTTACCCGTCATTGAGCACTCAGAGGTACTGTGCTGTGCCCCCGTTGCTGCGGGGATCGTAAGCGACCCCGATGCACTTGACTTAGCTCTTCGGCTCAAAGCCCTCGCTGATCCGGTGCGGATCAAGATCCTCTCCTTCGTGCTTGCCGGGGGTACCAACGGAGTACGCAATGTCGATCTCGCCCGGGACTTGCACCTCACCGATGCAACGATCAGTCACCACCTTCGTCAGCTGAGCCAGGCTGGTTTGCTCATTGCAAGTCGTAGTGGTGCGAGTACCTTCTATGGGGCCAATCGTACAGCGCTGGGTGCGCTGGTGCGAGTTCTCGATCCCAACTGCTGTGCTTGATTCGACAAAGGCCCGACAGGAGCCGACGGAAAGACCACTATCTCAGCGTCGATCCCCGTGCCAATCGACTATGCAGTTGGGGAGTGCCAGCGCGCTTGGCGTGATCTTCTCGAGTTTCACGGCGAAGCTCCTCTCACGATGAGACGTTCGGTGCCCGAGTGCGCAGTTCTGTCGATAGTTACCTCTTTGATGCGACAAGAGCCTCGCTACCCCTAGCCTGTCTCCATTGAGCGCGAGTGTTGCTTGTGTGGATCCGCGTTATCAGTAAGGACAGCCAACTCCCCTCCATCGCTCCCTGAGCCGGGTGTAGACGTGATCGACCCAAGCTCCGAAATCGTCAGACGGTTCCGGGGCAACCCATTTTTTCCACTTGGCAACTGAGAGATTGCATCCTCAGGAGGGGCGATCGTCCATAGATAGACGTGGTCGACCAAGACCGTTCAGAGACCCTCCACAACTAAGTTTCTTCGGGTATGAATGAGTACGAATCCACAACCCAACTCGTTGAGCTAGCCGATCTCGCCGTTACAGTCGCGCCACTACCAGGTGTTAGAGTGAGGACAAGTATGCATGCACCAGCTCATCAGTTCGAGGCCTCCTCGGGGAACAGCCATCGATGGGTCACAAGATCCAACGGAGCCTCGTTCATGAATTCGAACACCGCCTATCGGGAGGCGTTTGGGTTGTTTCGCGTCACAAGAGAGGCGAACGTGGACGAACCGAAAGATGGTTGGCAATTGACCAAAACACCACTGCTGAGTACTCACCAGTCCAAGGTAGCCAACACGAACGAAGCTAACACGAACAAAGGAGTTCCCCTTGGCCAGAACTGACGATCAACAATTCCTCGAGCACTTCGAGCACCAACGCGGGTTTCTCGACACCGCCAGCATCGGATTGCTGCCGAAGGCGACGGCAGCTCGTCTCCATACCGCAATCGGACAGTGGACCAATGGTACCGCCCGTTGGTTTGACGACTGGCTTGGCACGACCGATATCGCCCGCAGCCTCTTTGCCAACATGGTCGGAGCCAACGACCGTCTCGTCGCCACCGGCCCATCGACCTCGGTCATGGTAGCCCTCATCGCCAGTGCGCTACCCTCGGGCGCTCGTGTGCTTGCACCAGCCATCGAGTTCACGTCAAACCTCTACCCCTACCTCGTCCAGGCTGATCGGGGCATTGAGGTTATCACGGTGGGAGAAGATGATCTCATCGATGCCGTCGACGAATCCATCACCCTGGTCGCCGTATCAGCGGTGCAGAGCGCCAACGGACACGTCACCGATCTGGAGTCGCTGAAAGAGCGCACTAGGCGCACTGGAACCATGGTCGCAGTAGATGCAACCCAGGCTGCCGGTTGGCTTCCAGTCTCTATCGATGGCCTCGACGCCATCGTCTGTTCCGGTTACAAGTGGTTGCTGTCCCCCCGTGGGACGGCCTACCTCGCACTCTCCGAACGTCTCGCCAGCATCATCAAGCCACTCTACGCCAACTGGTACGCCGGCGACGTTATTGCCGACTCCTTCTATGGAACCCAACTCCATCTCGCCAAGAGCGAGCGACGCCTCGATCCCTCTCCCGCCTGGCTACCCTGGATCGGGGGAGCCGAGTCACTCTCACTTCTCAACCGTCTCGGAATCCCCGCAATCTATGAGCACAACGTCGCCTTGGCCACCCAATTTCTCACCCAGCTCGAACAGCCTCTACCCAAGAGAGCATCGGCTATCGTCGCGCTCGAACTGGCTAGGCCCATTAACCCGACCACCCTACCCATCGCAGTGTCAATGCGCAGCGGCCGCCTCCGTGTCTCTTTCCACCTCTACAACACAGCCGACGATGTGGACCTTGCGGCAACGGCCTTACGGGGAGCAGTACTGCCGGCCGAAGACCACTGACAAGGAGACCCGAGCCGCCTCGTGGGATAGTCCTCGGGAGACCTTCGAGGTGCAGAGGTTGACCACTCCCCCGTCAGCGCACCCCCACCGGCCCGAGTCAGCTCGTCGTTCGCAACGAGCCTCCCATGGCCGAGGGCGGCTAGGGAGCTTTCCGGACAACCGAGGGACCAACAACTCATCGTCAGTGGACCGCAAGCCTCGCACGAGACGCGGCCTTGACCGCTCTCTGACATCTGTGTTATCGCACCAAGAAGTGCCAACCGATCCAGGCCCATCCAACGGCCAACACGATCGCACCGATCGGGCGTGCACGTAACGCAGCAATGAGATCGCTCAGCCGATGTCCCCGAAGGCGGGTGATCGCTGCCGTCGCTAGCACAGCCAGGGCAAGGAGCACCCAGATGGTCAGGCTTAGGTTCCGCATAACGCCAACCAGATACCGAGGCCGAGCCAGGCCAGGAATAGCACCACGCGCGCCTCTGCGCCATAGCCGAGCACCCCGTTGACGATCGATGAGATCGTCGGATGCGAGGGCCGTGGGCCTCCGAACAGGTTAAAGAGTTCGAATGCTAACACGACCAGAGCCATGACCGACCAGGTCCACACCGCAACCAAATCGAAGGAGCGCGACTGTTCACGCTGCACTCTACGGAAAAAGACGACGATGACCACCACGATGACGACGCCCGTCAGCACCTCCGCGCGCCGGGTGAAGGTGTGACTCTGCGCCTCCAAATAGGTCCATGTGAGCCCAAGTGCTCCGCCTAGTACGAGTTCAACGGAGCGTCGCAGCCTCACGAGTCGCTTCGCACCACCCTGGCGCCCATCAGACCAAGTCCAACGATAGTGGCCCCAAGTGCCACGAGTGAAAACACCATCGGCATGTATCCATCGGCGCGGTGAAGCACCAGAAAACCCAGGATGACGAGGAGTGCGGGAAGGACGACGACTCCACGCATCCGATAACCCAGTTGACGAAGGCGTGATGCATCATAGGCGGCAATCCGCCCCTCGAGTTCGAGATCGAAACCAGAGAGACAGCCAGCGGAACCCGCCGCTGCGCAGTTGGCACACTGTGCACCACAGCCATCCTCAGCGGCCGACTTCCGCTTGGCCTTGGAGGCAACCACCACACCGGCGGCAAAGACCACTCCGACCGCCAGCCCCCCAAGTGTAACCGACTCGGCACGAAGTCCCAAGAGCGTAAGACAGAGCGAGATCATGCCGGCGAAGAACGCTCCGATCGCCGCCGCGAAGACAAACCTAACGAGCACCGTCCGATGATAGAACGTACTTGCCTGCTGCTTACTAAACGATCGGGTCACGTCAGGTATTCTACCTCGTCGATCCCGCGGTCAGAAACTCAACCTAGGATGATCAATCATGGGTATCGCAACCCCCCCAGCCGCCTTTCAACTTGCAACGACACAACTGCGAGCGACGACGTTCGTGATCGTCGATACCGAGACCACCGGCGGGTCCCCAATTTACCACAACCTGACGGAAGTGGCAGCACTCAAAGTATGCGGTGGACAGGTGCTTGGACACTTTCGATCGCTGATATTCGGCTACTCACCGATACCCGCAACGATCGTCGCCCTGACCGGCATCACTGATTCGATGTGTGGTGTGGCGCCGAGAGAGATGGACGTTCTCCAGGCGTTTACTCGCTTTGTCGGCGATGCCACTCTTGTAGGGCACAATCTGCGATTTGACCTGAGTTTCCTCAATGCCGCCCTTGCTCGTTGGGGTGCCCTACCGCTCACCGGCACCACCATCGATACCCTCAGGCTCGCCCGCCGTCTTCTCCGGGACGAGGTCGAGAACTTCAAACTCGTGACCCTCGCTCATTACTTGCGTATTCGCACTCCTAGTCATCGCGCCCTCGCTGATGTGCTAACCACAGCGGACCTCCTCCATGAACTCATCGGTCGCCTCGGCTCGGATGGGATAGAGACACTTGCAGATCTCCACCAATGGTTGCCGATCAGCCCAGGCGGTTGATGTTTGACGCGCACTCCTTGCACAAGCATCTCCTCACCGCCGGTGTGATCACGCAGGCCTGCTCCCGCTCCTAGCGCAGGCACCTCTCAACCACTACTCGAGTAACCTGCAGCGCCAGTGCAACACAACACCCCGCACCCCGGCCGGCGACCTGACTGCTGGATGCTAGCGAGAGGGCGACCATGAAAACACTGAGACGGGGCGTACCTCAACGAGAGCCGACTGGCCCACGAGCGAGGTCAGAGAAGAGCGGACCTGAAGCACTACCTTCAGCGGAGACATCACCAATCAACTCCGATGCCTCCTGGTTCTCGGTAGCCATCCGTCTCAAGCGATCGAACGTTGACGCAATTTCCCCAGGCTTGCTCCCTACGTCCGAGCGCCAACCCATTCCTGTCATCGTTGACGATAGCGCGAACAAGGGCCGCGGCTGCACGTGAAGCCTGGGTATCTCCAACACAACGGCTTGACAGGGCCCTAGTCAGGCTGATTGGCTACCAGATCGTCAAGGTACTCCCCTGCCCGTCCATTGGCAAGCGTCGACATAGCACGGTCGACACCTTCCGCAATCGTGGCTACCAGATCGGCCGCGTAGAGAGCCGCACCCGCGTTCAGCACGACGAGGTCACGACGTGCATCGGAGATACGTCCGTGAAGGATGTCGCGCAGGACGGCCGCATTTTCGGCTGCATCCCCCCCTTGCAACATCGACAGCGTCGCTGGCGCAAGTCCAAATTCACTTGGCTCAACCTCATAGGAGTACAGCTCTCGCCCAGCGCGCACCTCCCACACCCGGGTTCGCGCTGTCAGGCTCACCTCATCCATGCCATCTTCGCCAGAGACGATCAAGGCGTGCTGCGAACCCAAAGCAAGAAGTACCTGCGCCATGATCGGCGCCAAGCCTCTATCAAAAACGCCGACCAACTGATACTGCGCGTGTCCTGGGTTCACGAGCGGACCGAGAAAATTGAAGGCGGTGGGAATCCCGAGGGCTCGTCGAACCGGCGCTACCGCCGCCATCGCCGGGTGGAAGCGGGTGGCCAAGGCAAAACCGAACCCAGTAGTCTCCACCATGTGGGCAACCTCTTCGGCATCGAGTCCCACCTTGATGCCGAGCTGCTCAAGCACGTCGGCAGAACCAGTCTTCGAGCTCGCAGCACGACCTCCATGTTTGAGCACCCGTGCGCCAGCTGCACTCGCCAACAGACCCGCCGCTGTCGAAACGTTGATCGTCCCCTGGCGATCACCGCCCGTTCCACAGGTGTCGAGAATCCTTCCCTCGACAGGAACGCTCACCATGCGAGCAGCCATCGCTCGCGCAAAGCCCAACAACTCCTCGACGGACTCTTCCCGCTGGCGCAGCAACACCAGTACGCCTGCGACGATGGGAGCCGGCACGGCACCATCGAAGACGACATCGAGGACCTGGTTCGCCTCCCGCTCGGTGAGACGTTCCCCATGCATGAGGCGGTCGAGGAGGCTGGACCAAGCCAGATCGACACCCTGGTCGCCAGCAGGGGTAGCGTTCATCGTCGACACTTCAGCACCCGGAGAAGGAACGATGAGCTATATGAGTTTACGTGCATAGGCTCAGGCATGTGCCCATGCTAGCCGCGGCCCACCGCAGGCTCATCTCCCCCAAGGAGCTTTAACAGCGCTGCCTCGCGGAGCGGCCGAGCGAGATAAAAACCCTGGACCTCTGGCACGCCAAGCTCCTTCAGCACATCGAGGCATGCCTGATCACCGACCCCTTCGGCCACCACCGAGATACCGAGTTCCCCTGCAAGGGCGCTGAGGCCCGCAACCAGTCCCCGATCACCCCCAGAACCGAGATCCTTCACGAACTGCCGGTCGATCTTTACGATATCCACCGGCATAATTTGCAGATGACGAAATGACGACGTACCGACTCCGAAATCATCCAACGCGATCAGAAAGCCCTCGCTCTTGAGGCGGCGCATCATGCGAGCGATCCGGTCGATGAGAAGATCGGAGAGTTCAGTCTCGGTCAGCTCAACGACCACCATGTCACGTGGTACACCGAGACGATCGGCTACCTGACAAAAATCCTTTACGGTGCGTCCCTCCGCAGCATTCACACCGCTCAAGTTGATAGAAAGACGCATCTGACCGGACAAACCAGCTGAGCGCCATCGCGAAAACCGCGTCATAGCCTCAGCACGCACAAAGGCATCGAGCTGATCCATCAGCCGATACTGTAGCGCGAGCGGCAGAAATCGACCCGGCAACAGAAGACCCTCAGTAGGATGCTGCCATCGTACCAGAGTCTCGACTCCCGTGATCGCCTCGGTCTGAGTGTCAAAAAGCGGCTGGAAGCGTAGCAACAAACTGCCACCACGCTCATCTCCACGAAGGACTCGAACGAGATCTGGACCTAGCTCAATCTCTACCGCATCATGAGTCCCACGGTGCAGGTGCAGGAGGTCAGGACGTCGGCGCGAAAACTTATCCTGATACATCGCCGAATCGGCGACCGACATGAGCTGATCCAGGTCGATCGCCGAGGTAGTGCCTGTCGCTACTCCGATAGCAGCAGTGACCCGCAACTCGATCGTTCCGACCACGACCGGATTGAACGAGATCGCCTCCGCGAGGCGGTCGGCTAACTGACGAATCACCTTCACCGAATCTATCCCGACGACGAGCACCGCAAACTCGTCCCCACCGATCCGACCGACGATATCGAGCGGACGCATGCTGGTGCGCATTCGATTCGCGACCTCAGTCAATACGCGATCACCAATGGCGTGACCAAACTGATCGTTAACGACCTTCAAACCGTCAACATCAACAAAGAGAAGTCCAACCAGTTGCGCCTCACCACCCTCGAAGAAAACGTTCGCGAGGTCGAAGAAACCTGCACGGTTATTCAGTCCGGTGAGCGGATCGATCTGGGCCAGCTGACGGACTCGCTGGCGCTCCACATTGCGCTCTCCAATATCACGGATCGCCAGCAGGGTGCCGCTTACCCCAGACGCTGAGTCGACAAACCGACGTCGGTACGACTCCGTGACGAACTTCGAACCGTCGAGGCGTCGCCGCTCCTCCTCAACCTGAGCGCCCTGATCAGCGAGGGTGTACACCGGTTGACCTTCGAATTGAGAGGCCAACATACCACGTAAGGACGCGTTGCCTTCACCACCATGCAGAAGCGCGAAGGCCCGGTTGTGAAGGGTGATCACCTGTTCATCATCGACGAGGGCCACCCCATCAGGCATCAGGTCCAGCACCTCCGAAGCGAGTTTGGACCGCTCCCGACCTAGCACCACGAAGCTAAGCGTTTGGCGTTGGGTCACGATCGCTCCCGCGAATCGAGCGAGCTCACGCACCGTCTGGAAGTCTCTCAGCGAGAATCGATAGGGTGAAGGACTAAAAACCGCGATCAATGCAACCAGAGTTGCAGTCGTGTCAAAGATCGGAACGACAACTGCAGAATCGTTCTCGGTCTCGCCGCGGATCGACGCGATAGCCTCATGCTCGGTCGTCGTCCGATCCGCTAAGGACCCGATCAGCACCGCCTCCCCGGTCGCTCCGACCCAGGCGAGCAGTCCACTGTTGCGGTCAATGATATCGCCGGGCTGGCGCATAGTCTCACCGATGGCGGCGGAGACCCAGGTCGCATTCGGACGGACCTCAACCACTAGCGCGCTATGGGCACCGGTCAAGAGGCGAGCCTCTCGTCCTATCTGTATCCATGGAACGGCAGTGTCGTTCACGCTCAACAAGCCCTCTAAGAGTCGTTGATTGGTACGAACTCGTCGGTTTAACCAGCGCCTTAAGCGCTCCTGACGATAGCTTTCGGCTGCCAGCCGGACGGCGGGTGCAACCAATTCAAGAAGTTGATAGTCGTCAACTGACAGTTGTTCAAGGTCGATCATCCCAAGCATCATTGACTCGTGGAGCTTCAACAGGGTCAAAGAGGTGCCGCGAATACGGAACAACCAGTTAGTGGTCTCTCCTTCAAAGGCAGTTGGCGGGTCGAGCCCCACAAAATCCACAAATTCCTTGCCTCGCTCGGGTAGAACGAGGCGTAGCCTTCCAAAGGCTGGCTCTACCTCCATGACGGTCATCGCAGTCTCAAAGCGACCACAGAGCAGGTCGAGGAGTTCCAAAAGCACTCCACGGGACCCAAGCTGACCCGCCAGTATCTGGGAGATATCGCGTAGGAGCACCATGTCATGTTGTTCGACAGTGAGCCGTCGATTCGCGGAAGAAGCGCCAATGACCGAGGAGTGATTGGCGTCAGGAGTCACCGCAACCGCATCCGCTCTTGCGATATTGCAGCGTCGATCAACCCAGAATGTACCCTGGGTACCACCCGTTGACGTCCATTGCCCGACCAAGCAAATTCGAAGCGCCCTCCCAAAGAACTAATGTGATTGGCACTGCGGTCATTGATCACGGGCGCCAACAGGTGCCCCAATCTGCACAACAATCTAACGCTCACCGGCACTGCCCACACTCGACATCGCCGACACAGCAATTGCCTATCACGAGAGAGACCCGAAGGATACGCGCATCAACAAACCCACCACGACCACGATCCTAGCAACAATTACCACTCTTCGTGTGCAGCCAGTGCATAATTGCTCAAGAGATTTTCAACGAGTGTTGACCAACCACCAGCCGGAACCATCACGACACATCCGTAGCCTGATTGCTAAACTAGGGTTGGCCCACGACCCAAGGAGTACAAGTTGGAAGCACAATACTCGGCGGACGCGCGTTGTAGTGATCGTGTCCGAGCATAGCTCCATCTTTCGAGAGATCTCGGCAATCCTCGGATCGCTTCATCCTCTGGAGGAGCGGGTCAAGCATCTGGAGCGTCTCTGCGCTCAGTGCTTCAACGGATCACAGCTTGTCACGGGATCCCAAGGTTTCGATCCAGAGGATTACGTGCAGCTCGCAGCAAACCATCAGCGCGGCTCTCAGCTCATCGTGCCACGCGATCAGCTGCGCGAGCTCAGTGACGGGGAGGCACCTCTCGCGCAGGCCTTCATCGACGCCTATGCATTGCTGATGCATCAGCGCGAAGTCGAACACGATCGAAACAGTGCCACCCTCGAGATCCATGCCACCAACCAGATGATCATGGCCCTTTTAGGGTTGGGGAAAAGCACGACCGACTGGCAGCGCGTCACTGAAGGAATCCTCGAACGTCTCTTCGGGGCCGCAGCACATGTGTTCGCGCTCGACCGTGCATCGGAGACGTCTCCGGTAGCTGTTTGGGCGACCAAGGTGGGCCAAACGCTGTTCCTTTGTGACCTGCTGGATCACGGAATCACCATCATTGAAAATGGGAAGCCCCTACGCTCGGTCCTAGCAGCCATCGACCGTTCTGCCGGATATGGAATGACCATCAGCACCACGACGATTCATGACTTTGACGCAACTACGCTCGCAATACTCAAGGACTGCCTACGAATCTACATCGCTGGCATCGCGGTCGTCAAGCATGCGCAACATCGACAGAATGAGGATTCTCTCGCCTCAGCGATACTCTCCAACCTTGACATCGGAGTCCTAGGCGTCAACGAAGATGGCAGGATTGTTTTGGCGAATCGCCAGGCGGGTGGGCTCCTCGGTCATAGCCCCAGCGAACTTGTAGGCTCGCAATCAAGAGCTGTGATCACCCAGTTTCAGGAGTACTTCTCACTGCTTGGCTCATCACCTACTCCTTGGCTCGCCACCAACGCTTTGCTCCGAAAACCGAGTGGAAAGCCACAACCAGCATCAGTCTCCGTGCGTCGCGTAGAGACCGATGCTGGCGCCAATTTCCGCTATCTAATCACCCTTGTTGACACGACACGCTCACACTTGGAGCTTGAGGAGTGGCGTTGGCACGCTACCCATGATCCGCTGACAGGACTCTTGAATCGCAATGGGCTTGCACACGAGCTCCAGCGACTCGCCGATCAACCAGTCATGGTGTTATTCCTGGATATCAACCGTTTCAAAACGATCAATGACCTTCTTGGTCATCGCGGAGGTGATCGCGTCATCACAACCGTTGCTCAGCGCCTCATCACTGGAACCAAGCCAACCGATATCGTAGCCCGCGTAGGTGGGGACGAGTTCGTCATTGTCGGTTCAGTCAGCGAACAATTCCGGGGGCTCAGGCGTGTTGCCCAACGCATCCTTGGATCCATCACTGCCCAGCCTGTCGAGATTGGAGACCGCCAACTCGCGGTCTCTGTCTCAGTGGGCGCCGCTCTTGAGACCTTCCACGGTAGCATCGATGCGCTCTTGGATCGTGCCGATCATGCAATGTACGGTGCCAAGCAGGAGGGGCAGAACCTGCGCATCGCGCGCGGTGATGAGGAGAGGTTCAGCAGTGACACCCAGTTGATCGATCCGAATCTCTTCGATTTTCTCCGCGCCCGCGACGCCTATCAAATCGTCGCTGAAGAGGCTCCCTGGATACGAGTCGCTGACGGCACGGTCGCTGGAATCGACCTATCCCTCGCGTGGCAGGATCCGATTCAGGAGACACCACGAGACTACGCGATACGCAATCACCTTCGCGACGAGTATAACTGGCTACTTCTCCATCATCTTCTTCGACGCCAGGCAGTGCATGGGACCATTGGAGCCTCACCACTCGTACCCAACCTCTACTTCATCTCCCGAATCGAACGACTCTGTCGCGCGAACTACCTCAACCCATCGAAACTACAGCTTGTTTTACGGTCTATGGAGTTCACCACTGACGAACTTCTCGACGAAGGTCGCGAGATCGCCGCTCGCGCCCAACGGCTCGGGATCAACGTCGCGCTGCGCTGGCACTCAGGTGAAGGTGGCGAAGTGATGAGTCTTGCAAGACTCCGCCCTGATCAAGTACAGATCGACCTTGGTAGCTGGACGGATCGCACAATGCACGCCGAACTCGCCAACGGTCTCGCCGCCTTTGTCAGTGCACTCAAGACTCAATCGGCCTTTCTACACCCAACTGGAAAATTCCTAGCGTTGTTAAAATCAACACGACTACGAGAGCTCATGGCTGATGCACTGTTCCAGCCATAAACAGGCGGAGCAAGCATGGGACATCTGTACCGACTCAGCAGGTACGCGTGATCCCCACGACACTGGTTTGAGCGCCTGAGTCCCGCGCGGAATGCCTGATCTTGGATCAGGCTAACCCCGCACCCGGCCACGAGCTGGCAGGCGGTGAGCAGATGATGAGCACCGCCATTCTTGGACGTACGGCGAGTAGGTGCCGACCATCAATCCCACCAGAGATCGCCCATCAGAACGCCCTTACCGATGAGTCCAAGTTGGACCTGGGTCGTGCCCTCCACGATCGTCAGTTGCTTCGCGTCGCGGTAGTACATCTCGGTTGGATGGTCCTGCATGTACCCAGCAGCTCCAAGCAACTGCACCGCAAGTGACGAAGCGCGGACGGCCATCTCTGTGGCGTAGTACTTTGACATTGAGAGGAATGGGACAAACTCACGAGTGAACTCACCGCGATCAGCCATCCAGGCTGCTCGATACGTTAAGAGTCGTGCCGCCTCGATCTCAGTCGCCATCTTGGCGATCTCCCACTGAATCCCCTGGAAATCTGCGATCGTGTGTCCAAAGGCGCCACGTTCCTTCACGTAGTTCACCGCATACATGAGTGCACCCTCAGCAAGCCCAAGCCCACGAGCAGCAACGATAGGGCGCATTGAGTTCAACCCGAGCATAGCGAGACGGAAGCCACCGACCTCGCCGATCACGTTCTCGGCCGGCACATGGACCGCTTCGAGCAAAAGCTCTCCGGTATCAACCCCCTTGACCCCCATTTTCTTATCGACCCGTGGAACCGAGACGCCCTCGGTGTTTCGATCTACGATAAAGGCAGTGATCGCGTCATGACGGCGAGAGTTTGGGTCCCCAGTTTTAGCAAAGACGGTATACCAATCAGCTTGTGCGACACCCGAGATCCATACTTTAGAGCCCGAGAGAATCCATCCCCCCTCGACGTCGGGGTCAGGCACCGCACTCGTACGCATTCCTGCCACGTCCGAGCCAGCTCCCACCTCCGAGAGTCCAAATGAGGCACGCTGTTCACCCCGGGCGATGCCAGGGAGATAGCGTTGCTTTTGCTCCTCTGAACCTGCGATCATCACCGGACCAGTTGGGAGTCTCGAGAGCAGTAGCATCAACGCAGCGGTATTCGAGTACTTGGCGACCTCTTCGATTGCGATGGTAAGACCGAGAATGCCCGCCCCTGAACCCTCATAGGCCTCTGGAATGCAGAGCCCAAACAGGCCAGTGGAGGCAAAGAGATCGAAAAGATCCTGCGGGTACTCTCCGGTGAGGTCGATCTCCCGTGCCCGCGGAGCTACCCTCTCCTTCGCAAGCTTTCGTACCGTATCGCGAAGCTGGGCGAGATCCTCATCGAACTCGAACTCCATCGAACACCTCCCTTGGGACAGGTCCCGATCCCACTAGATCTGTGAACGCTGCGTTATTTCCTCTGGGCCTAGCTTATTTGCCAGTCCGCCGCGAGCGACCGTTTCAGCCCATCCTCAAAGATGGCCTTAGCCTCGTAGGCAGGATGGCGCACGAACAGGCGTACTTGGCGATCCACAAAGGAAGAGGCTGCCTGTTCAGGGAGTAAAAAGCGAAGATAGTGGACCGACGCGGTGACATCAGGACGCGAGAGTTGCTCGGCATGAGCTGGGTCAATCGTGCCGGGTATCACCTCCTCGTCCACCATGAGTTGGAGAGAACGCTCTACGCCAGCTAACTTTGGCAACCACTCCTCGAGTTCGGCCTTGGAGGTCAGCTCCACGAAGAGCGTCGCGACGAGTTCGTGTTCTTTCGGTATGAGCTCGTTGTAGACATCAAGCTCGGCCTGGATATCCTCATCGCGCATCATGCGCTCAGCTCTGGCCATCTCCTGAACCTGGAAGCGCATCGTCGCCCTGTTCTCGAAGACGATCGAGATCATCGTCCCGAGTGCAACGCGACGAACCCGCTTGAGATCGATCACCTCTTGGCGCATCTCGGCTCGAACCTTCTCATACGCACGCAGGTCCAAAATATCATTTAAAGTCAGCCTTTGTATCATCAGTTTCCTTTCAGCGGTGGCTGGGTTTCGAGACCCATCAACTTCCTTGCCAACGAGATAGGGTGTTCGACCCGGACACCCAGCGCTTCATCGATGGCGGTATTGGCCAAATGACAATCGCCGACGATGGTGGTCGCTTTCGTCTTGGCGATCTGGTCGGCCAGTGACGCCGACATCTTGCGCGAAGAGGTAGCGTTCTCGCTCCGATAACCCCAGGTTCCATCGATGCCGGAACACTTTGCAACGACACGGACTTTCACACCAAGCTTTTTGAGCAGGTCGCGTCCTTTAAGGCCCACGTTCTGAGCTTGGGTATGGCAGGCGGCATGAAACACGACCTCCTCATCGAGCTCGACGTTACCCAGCGTCATCGAGCGATCCTTACGCATGAGATTCACGAGGTACTCGCTCGGATCAAAGGTATGCTGTGACACCCTCTCTGATTGCTCACCCGGCACGTAGATTGGATAGTCCCGCTTGACGACATAGGCACACGTAGGTTGTGAAACGATGATGTCTTTGCCCTGGCGCACGACCGCATCGAGGCGTTCAACGTTGGCTCGCGCCTGCCGGGTGAACTCGGCGACATTTCCCTGATGTAACCAGGGTGCGCCACAGCACTTTACCCCCTCGGGCAGAGAACAGACGATATCTTGACTCTCGTAGACGGTGGTCACATCAGCGCCGATCTGGGGCGCCATGTACTCAATGAAACAGGTCGGGAAAATGGCTATCGATGCGCGTGGTTTACTAATAAATCGCGGCAACCGATCCCTGAACCATCGCGAAAAACGGACCTTGCCATAGGAGGGGAGGAGACGCTGGCTTGACACCCCAGCGACGCGCTCCATGACTCTACGAATGGGGGTGTTGGGGTGGGTGACGATCGGATTCACCACGTCAGACAACGCTTGATTCAGCGAGCCGACGGCATCGGTTCGTGCCAACACCTGATCGGTGATGCGACTCCGTAGATCTCGTTGATGGCTGGCGGTACGCACCGCCTGCGCCCGCAGCATCAGTCGCGGAAAATCGAGGGCCCATTCGTGAGGCGGAATATAGGGGCACTTGACGTAACAGATCTTGCACCCAAAGCAGGCGTCCACGACGGCATCCTGCTCGGTTGGCGTCAGGTCAGCGTGCTGCTGGTCCTTGGAGTCAACAAAGTTAAATAACATCGGAAACGAATCACAGTAGTTAAAACACATCCGGCACCCGTGGCAGAGTTCAAAGACTCGTCCGAGTTCTTCACGAAGGTCCCCCTCGTCGTAGTACTTTGGTTCACTCGGGTCATAGGTTGTCGTCATCTATTCCCACCTCATCTCCATCTCTTTAACCTTTGCGCTGTCTAGCCTGTTGGTCTCCAACTTCTCGACCAACTATGGCGACATTCTCCTGCGACCGCTACGTTGTCGGTAGCGTATCCTCGTTATCCTCTGTCCGGTCAATGTTTGAGAACGGGCTAACCAAAAAATTGGGCTGATTGTCCAATAGTCATGCTCACCAACGGCCTGTGTCTCGGTAGCCCTATGTCTCGGTAGCCCTGTGTCTCGGTAGCCCTGTGTCTCGGTAGCCCTGTGTCTCGGTAGCCCTGTGTCTCGGTAGCTAAGCGCCCCTACATCAGTCCGATACAATACTGTGACGCTGTCCAATTTACTCACGTAGCAACCGAGACAGGCCGAACCGAGCGGAACAGCCCTGTTCGCTAACCCGAATCCCGACGCCTGTTCCACCCGTCGAGCGTGCGGCCGTTGTCCTCGAGGAGACCACCACTTGGCCAGTCGACACTCGATGCATCATCGCCGCGGGCGCCAGCCTGAGGACCAGGGCCACGTCTAGCTGCCAAGAACGGCTATCGGCCGATCCTTGCATCCCCTTCCAGTAGCAGAGCATCGAACTCTCCTCAGCGTGGTGTGACCATTGCGCCCCAACCGAACACCGTGTACCCGAACCGATTGCCCGAACCGAACACCGTGTACCTGAACCGATCAACGTTGGCAAGTGTTACTACCATCAACCCATTGATCGACGATAAGCCAACACCCGCCAACGTGTCCTAGCTCAAGAGTCAGTGAGCAACCCTTGAGATCTCCTGGTGGCTTCCGACCAACCAGGCAGATCATCGCCGCTTAGGAGATCGACTCAAGACCTTGGCCGAAACGACCAGCATGGCTTTTCTCGGCGCGCGCGAGCACCTCGAACCACTCCGCGACCTCAACAAAACCCTCATCACGAGCGGTACGGGCAAAACCCGGATACATCTCGGTATATTCGTAGGTTTCGCCTTCGATAGCAGAGCGAAGGTTATCCTCGGTTGCCCCCACCTTCGCACCAGTGACAGGATCACCCACCTCCGCGAGGAAGTCGAAGTGACCAAAGGCATGTCCGGTCTCTCCCTCCGCAACGGAGCGGAACAATGCTGCGACGTCTGGGTATCCCTCGACATCGGCCTTCTGGGCAAAATAGAGATAACGTCGATTCGCCTGGCTTTCGCCCGCGAATGCCTCCTTCAAATTTTCGGCGGTCTTTGACGTCTTCAGCTCAGCCATGAACTTCCTTTCTTGCTTCTGTAATAACCCGGCCCGCAACGCCTCTGCGCCGTTGGCCACTGTTGACAGTCAACCTGCTGAGTCTTGATCTCCTTTCCCAAGCAGGCAGACATCTGGAATGATTCCACCTTTGGAGGTTGTCAAAACAAGCTGACCGCTTTATCCTAGTCTTTGAATGAGCCCTGCCACCCCTTTTGCTGGCGATGGCTGATCGGTCCAAGGGCAAACCTACTGCCACGATGAAAGGGCAGGCGATCCCCTTGATGCGATCCTCCCTGAAGCAGGGTCACCATCGCCAGGGACGCTCCACAACGTAGTGGTATCATCACCCACCCAACACAGGTGCTAAGTTATCACGATGGTTAAGCGCGCCAAATCTACGAGGACCACGATGAATCGCCGTGGCACCCTGACTCCAGATGGCACGCAGTCGACAGGGATCTCCAGTCCCCAGCTCGGCTGCGCACGCCATTATCAGTTCATTCGCTCCCGCAACGACGCGATGGCTCCTCGATCCCAATCCCTGGCTTGCACAACAAACAGACTCTCTCCTCCCCAGAGACCACTGACGCCCGCTCCGCGATTCACCCTTGGCCGAAGACCGCTCCACATGGCCGCTAAGACCGTGGAGGATGGCACACTGGGCCAACCCACGACGATCACTCAAATGGCCAGGTCCTGACCATGACAGCAGTGGCGGTCCTCGATGTTGGCTCAAGCTCGTTACGAGCCTCGCTGGTGGATGATCAACTACGGGTACTCACTAGCTACTCGACTCCCCTCCAGCTCCTACGAGAGGGCACAGCCAACGTGACCTTTGATCCGATGGAGATGCTACGCCTCTGCGAGGAACTCCTCGACAGGATCGCCTCCAGTGGTTCCTTCGACTCTATCGCAATCACCAACCAACGATCAAGTGCCATCGCCTTCGAACGCAGACGGCCGGTGGCGATCGGGATGGCGATCAGTTGGGAGGACCTAAGGACCTCCAGCCAATGCCTCGCCCTCTCACAGACAGGTGTGGCATTTGCGCCAAATCAATCGGCAACCAAGTTCGCATGGCTATTGCAGCGTTACGAAGCTGAGCACCCGGATCTTATGGTCGGCACCATCGATACCTGGCTGACCTTCGGCTTGACAAAAGGTGCTGTGCTCGCCACCGACGCTACCAACGCGGCGATGACCGGGCTGGTCGATAGCTCAGGTGTGCGCTGGGATACCACCAAGCTTGAGGTGCTCGGACTTACCACTGACAATCTCGCGCCGATCATCGATGTCGTCGGTCATCGCGGTGACTACCTGACTGCGCATGGGCCTGCATCAATCGTTGTAACTATCGCCGATCAGCAGGCCTCGCTCGCTGGCCAACACCCAAGGACGAAGGTGACCCTTGGAACCTCCGCCGTGGCAGACATCGACCTTGCCGAAGAGACACCTCGCTACGAGCGGCGAGGTCCAATGGGTACCTTTCCAATCGTTACCGCTGCAAGGTCAGGACATGCGAGTTTTGGACTGGAAGCATTCTGGATGAATGCGGGCTCCGCGATCGCGTGGCTCCTTCGCAACGGACTCCTGGGAAGCCCCGATGATTCCGAACAGGTCGCAGCCTCGGCGAAACCTGGCTTCATCCCCACCGTCGTTCCAGCTCACTCGGGGATCGGCGCCCCGATTTGGGACTTTGGCGGACGGTGTGTGATCACAGACCTATCTCCGGGCGCCGGTCGATCCGAGATCGTCCATGGATTCCTGCTTGGCATCGCCTGTGCCGCCGCGGATCTTGTCACCGCGCTCGCCCAAGACAGCGGTACCACACACGAATCGATCGGTCTCGATGGCAAGGTTGCCTCGAACACCATTGTCGCCTCCGCCCTCGCAGCACTCACCTCACTACCGATCATACGCTCGCCTAGCCCGGAGGCGACAACTCTTGGCGCTGCGCGCCTTGCGCTGGGCATCTCACGAGCAGCACTACCACAGGGCCATCTCATCGAGCCTGGGGATACTACCTTCCTGGCTGAGTACTACCAACACTACCATCAGAGCCTGGAGTTGGCTCGAGAGGCACTGCCCGCGCTCAGCAGGGTCACGTTCTAGCGGGGCGCTCCTTTTAGGTAGGGAGCCCTGTCGCACTGGCGATTCACTCTTGAGAGCTCCTTCAACATGTATCGACAAGTACGAGAAAAGCAGCCGTGGGGTGAGTGGAATCGATCTGACCGCAACGTTCTCCGATCCACTCTCGGGTCAGCACCGGCGTATGGCGAGGCCCTGACGATCCTCAACCCACCACCGGAGACTAGATTGAGCGCGAGTTGTCGTTGTAGCCCGTGACAGGTCGGGTTGGCGGAGCGACACGGACTCGCCGCAGGACAAAACTACGGAACGTATCGGTGATGTTGTTCGCACCACGCTCCTCATCTGTCAAGGCATCGCGTAGCACATAAACTCCAGCAATAAACCAGGGGACCGCGCCGAACACCCAAAGAATACCGGCCGCTATCTGCTGATCCGCCAATAGTGACATGGTCCGGTAGGTCCCCATCGCCCAATCGAAGGCAGAGTACCAGGCACCAGATGACAATCCCAACAGTATCGCCAGCAGCATGCACGACATCGACACCGAGGCGATATGGGCAAATCGAAGGATACCGTTTTCATGGTAACGACGCCGACCCTGATCGATCGCAACGTACCACATGAAGACGCCAGCAAAGAAGAAGGAGAACATCATCAGTTCCATCCGCCCCGATGACTGCATCGCCCAGTCAAAGGGACCAGGAACATGCCAGATCCACATGGCACTGTCAAACGCAATGACAGCCGCCCATGGCGAACTGACCACTCTCGCGAACCGAGCCACCCGATCACGGGAGGCAAGTGATCGATAGCCGTTTCGCATCCGCTCCATCAGGGGGGCAGGGACACCTTCAGCCATCTCAGCCCAAGGATCCGAGATGATCAGAAAAGGCGGCGCGAAAACCATAAGGTCGAGGTGCCAGATCATATGCACCCACTGATAGACCATCGCCCAGGTTGGAATCGGCGAGAAAAACCCGATCACCATGAAAAAGTTCGCGATCAGCATAGCGAGCGCTCTGCGCTCGTAACCCGCCCGGATCTCAGGGGACATCTTGGTGCGCATACGGCGCATATGTCCCCGCCAATACGCAGCGACGGGAAGCCCGCAGAGGACCACTGCGTACCAATCGACATGCCAGTTGTCAACGACATAGCCGAGCACCGAGCCCGCCTTCACAATGACCATCGACATCGCCATCAGGTACACGTACAAACCCCAACCTCTCAACCCGTCTAGCTTGTAGGCTAGCAGACTCGTGAAGGTTAGGTTCGAACCTACTCAACAACAACGAAAGGTCTCACTCACAATGCGTGAAGATATTTCTCAGGAAAACAAGTTCGTGCCGCTAGATCGGGCAGTTCAACGATGACCGCTCCACGAATCGGAGTCATCGGAGGAGGACAACTTGCTCGTATGCTCTTTGGCGCAGCCCTCGATCTCGATCTCGCGATCTCGTTTCTAGTGAGGCCAGGTGACGAAGGCATCCTGGGCCGGGCCGCCGACGTTACGGTCGATGACCTAAGCCTCGGGTCACTCGAACGCTTTGCTAGCCACGTCGACGTTCTCACCTTCGAACACGAATTGACTCCCATCGACACCCTCAAGGCGCTCGAAAACCAAGGTGTCTGCCTTCGACCATCTGCCGAGACGATGGCCATTGCCGCCAACAAGCTGGCCCAGCGGGAGCTCTTCCAGCGACTCAAGCTACCGATCCCCCGTTTTGTGAGGTTGAACGCCGACACTGTCTTTGATCTGCCCTGCATCGCGAAGGCAATCACCGGTGGCTACGACGGTCGTGGTGTTCGCTGGATCAACGAGGCCTCAGACCTCGGACCGCTCGTTGAGAGCGACACACCATGGTTGCTTGAGGAGCTCCTTGAGGTCGACAAGGAGATTGCGGTGCTCACCGTCTCCACACCCGACGGAGACATCACGACCTACCCGCCAGTACGAACGATCCAACGGGATGGCATCTGTGTAGAGGTGCAATGGCCATCGGGAGCGGGAGAAGAACTTGAGGGGAGAGCACAAGCAATCGCCACCGCGATCGCCCGCGAGTCGGGCTACGTCGGAGTCTTGGCCGTCGAACTCTTCGTCGTCGCTGGAAAACTCTACGTGAACGAAATAGCTCCTCGGGTGCATAACAGCGGACATATGACGATCGAAGCAGCTTCAACATCGCAGTTTGAGAACCACCTCCGCGCAGTCGCAGGCCTGCCACTTGGCCCTACCAACTTCACCACACCAGCAGTGATGGTGAATCTGCTTGGAGAGCTCGGGTCTCTCGAAGGCTACGAACCACCGCCGAACACCCGACTCCACCGCTACGGCAAGGAGGGTCGGCCGGAACGCAAGGTCGGCCATATAACCGCGACGGCTGCGACGGTCGCTGAAGCCTCGCAGCTCGCCCATCGGGCCAGGGATAGGATCTGCATCCATGAGTGACTGCCAAATTGCGATCGTGATGGGATCCGACTCCGACTACACAGTGATGTCCCAAGCGGTAGAGGTCTGTAAGGCCTTTAGGCTCCCCTACCACGCCCAAGTCCTCTCAGCTCATCGCACACCACGCGATATGTTGGAGTTCGCCACCACCGCAGCCCGAAGTGGCTACAGGGTGGTCATCGCCGGCGCTGGTGGCGCTGCCCATCTCCCCGGAATGCTTGCGTCAGCAACTGTTTTACCAGTCATCGGCGTACCCATTCGCCTCGCAAACCTCGAGGGCCTCGATTCCTTGCTCTCGATCGTGCAGATGCCACGTGGAGTACCAGTCGCGACCGTGGGGATTAACAACGCAGCAAACGCTGCGCTCCTCGCCATTCGCATCCTTGCGATCACTAACGGAGAGCTGGCCGAACAAATGGAGCACTATCTGCAGGCGAACGCCGAGGCGTCACGCCATAAGACACTGCCCTAGATGCCCTAAGAACCCTCTCCAAGTGCCACCACCGTCCTCGACGTGGCAGCCTCTGGTGCGAGAGGATACACCCAAGCCCCGAATGCCCAGGGAGCGGTGGTGACATAGGTGTCCCCATGATGCTATTGGAAGGCCCCTCGTACCGCGAGGTGCGACGCCGATGAGCGAACCGACCGAACCACGAACAAGGGCGTGGTGTCATGGAGACCTGGCAGGATCGCCCTTGGAAGGCATCGCCCTGGGAAGACATCGTCAACCAGGAGCTCGACAACCCCCCCCCCCGACAGCCACGTCAGCCGCAACGATTTCTTACCCCGCCTGACCTCGGGCCTCCGCCAGAAGCTGTGCACCAGCACTTGATGGCCAATCCTGACCACGCATTCGCCATTGGCACTCGACCCCGATCTCCCCAGGCGCTTCAGGCTCACGCTGGACCGAACAGCCAAGGGAGTAGCCAAGGCGCTGAGGCACCCCAGCGCTCAAGGTATTGGCCTCATCGTGATGAATCTCGACCCGGCTAACTCCTGGAATGGAGAGGGCGGCTTCAGTGAGAAGAGCGGCAGCGAGGGTCGCAACACCTCGCCGGGTGTGTCGAACATCGACCCAATATCCGATCTCAAGCGCCCCCTGACCCAGCCGGGCATGAAGCCCAAAACAACCCAGGAATACGTGTTCAGCATCACATGGGACATAGATTGCCTCGCTCACGAGTTTCCCATCCCGCTGCACCTGGGCCGTCACAAACTCCTCGGCCATGTCTTGGGTGTAGTCAGTCACTGCCCATGGCATCCATGGTTGCAGGTGAGCCTGAGATGCCGTCACCGCCTCGAGGAGCCAGGGGGCATCGCTCGCTTCGATGAGATCGG
>JAKAQL010000041.1 GCA_021822605.1 Actinomycetes bacterium | reverse complement strand
TAGGCGTACGCCGGCAGATTTACAGTCTGCTCCCATTGGCCACTCGGGCACCGACCCTGGTGAGGACATAATAGTCTACCAGTATGCCTTCATTCGACGTAGTTTCAGAGATTGATATCCAAGAAGTAAAAAATGCGGTTGACCAGGCAAGCCGTGAGATCGCAACTCGCTTCGATTTCAAGAACACAGATTCGTCAGTGGTTTTGAATGAGAGTGACCAACTCATCACGCTCGCGTCGAACACTCCTGACCGTCTCAAGGCAGTGATGACAGTCTTGGAAGAACGACTGGTAAAGCGTTCCGTTTCGCTCAAGGCACTCGACAGGCAAAAGGTCGAGGACGCATCCAAAGGAACCGTTCGCCAGTCGATCCGCCTCATCTCGGGGCTCGATGGCGATCGAGCAAAGAAGGTCACTGCGGCCATCAAGGCGATGGGTCTCAAGGGTATCCAGGCCCAAATCCAGGGAGAACAGGTGCGCGTCACCAGCAAAAAGCGCGACGATCTCCAAGTGGTGATGGCTCAACTCAAAGAGCAGATAACTGATCTTCCATTGCAATTCGTCAACTTTCGCGACTAAGCATCCCCAATGGGGAAAACGTATCATCTTCGACCAGGCCAAAGGGCGATTGTGCTATCAGGCGCAGTCTCTCGGCAGCCTACACGTGCGATCCAATTTGAGTACCAGCAGGCGACGGAGGGTCTGAGCGATGAGGATCTAATTATTATCTGTGGATCTATCGGCGACGTCGGCCATGAGTATCTCTCTGTCATCACCGAACTGCTCGAGCATCACCAACGCACCTACATCGTCGCCCCCCAGCGCGACATCGATTGCATCTACGCGTCCGCTCAGTTCCCTCAGGATGCTGCCCTGGGGCAGCGCTTGTGCTCCAGTCTGGATCTGTCCTACGAGGACCGCGGCACGAAGCACATCCTCGTCGATCCTGGTGCAACGCAACCAAGCGACCCGCGCGGTGAGATACTCGCTCGCTTGAGTCAACAAGGAGGTCGATTCCGCGACGCTGACAGACTTGACCCCGACGCATCGATCACTCGCTATATCGCCTCACGGTCCTTCTACCGAAGGCTTCGCACGGTAGTGCTCTGGGCGGCCATTCCTTTGATCATTATCTTGGCAATTCGGATACCGATTATCCTCTTCCTACCCGTTCTCCAGCGACCATCAGCACTCATCACCAACTCGGAACTGGTGACGATGGCGGTCATCCTCGATGTCTTCCTTGCCCTCACGGTGTCCTTCTTCACCAGTCGAGGGACGCTGCGCATCCTAGACTCTCCGCTGGACTCCGCCACACGCAGCCTGGATCCAAATGCGTCAGAGCGACTACGACTCGCCGAACTCACCAGCCGTGGATACCGCGGTCTGATCAGCACAGCAACCCAAAGCAAGGAACTCATCTCATCCACGGATGGAATCTTTGGTGCTCCTGGAACTTTCACCACCACCGTCAACCGGCTCCCGACACGATTCCCGCTTCCTGCACTCTATGTCACCACAACCGACACTTCTTGGCTAGAGATAGAACCAGGTGCAACGCTTCGGATCAACCTATGGTCACTCGAGCGACTCGTCACTCCATCCAGATTGCTACGACTCCTCGCAACGAGAGAGGTCCTGCGACCCAAGCCCCGCCTGTTGGCGACCACTCCCGATGGGCCCAACTACTCGCCGATCGCCCAAGATAGCCTCCGTAACCCAACCATGCGTTTTCGGCGCGTTAGCGCTATCGTGGTCTTTCTGGGGGGCCTTGCTGAACTCGCAACGTCGCTCATTCCGATCCTCCATAGTCACTTCCGGCTGGTTTCGACTCTCTTCCCCAACCTCGACCCCTACGTTCGCAGCTACGCCAACGCGCTCACGGCTGCAGCAGGAGTCGGAATGATCGCCGTCGCCCTTGGCCTCCATGCTGGCCGAAGGCGATCGTTCCAGATCACAGTCGGCGTCGGCATCATCGCCTTCATTGCAAATCTTGCGCGAGGCGGTGACCTCCCCACACTGATCGCCCTTGGAGTGGTGCTCGTCATTCTGATTCACAATCGGCACGCATTCGACCAGCCGACACCCGCTCGGCCAAGCCTTGCTCGTCTGGGCAGAATCGCCGTCACCATCCTCCTCCTCTGGATCGTCGCCAATACAGCAACGATCGTTGTCCATCTACTGTTTCATCGCCACCAACCTTATTCAATCCTTTCAACGGTTGGTCAGATCATCACCGTGTCAATAGGGACATCGACGCGTGCTCCCTTGCCATTCAATCACCCGTATCTACGCGACGCCTTGCAACTCGCAATGGTGGTACTCCTACTCATCACCATCTGGACGGTGATCGCCCCTCTCTCCACTCGCGTCCATCTTGAGAGCAAGACTGAGCTCAGCATGGCTACACTCAGTCATATTCTGGCATCGCATCCACAAGGGACTCTCGACTACTTCGCCCTCCGCTACGACAAACTACATTGGGTCCGACATGGAGTCGTGATCGCCTATGGCATCTTTGGCTCCACCATTATTGTCTCGCCCGACCCAATTGGCCCCCAATCCAATGCACCGCAGGCCTTCATCGAGTTCTTTGCCGAGATGAAGCGTCTAGGTCACTCAATCGCCATTCTTGGAGCGAGTGCCGAATGGCAACATATCTACCAAAACCTCAATATGCGCAGCTACTACATTGGCGATGAGGCACTCGTGACTCTCTCTGGCCTAGATCTGGCCGGAAAACGCCACAAGAGCCTACGTCAGGCCGTCAACCGAATGAAGAACTACGGCTACTCAGTGACACTCGTCAACCCAACACAACTCAACGAACACGACAGCGAACAGATTCTCGCCATTATGGCTTCGTCTCGGCGCGGTGATCGCGAGCGCGGGTTCTCAATGACACTAGGCCGTGTCTTTGACCCATACGACACGGATCTTCTGATGAGCATCTGTCGTAGTGCAGATGGGACGATCACGGGCTTCTGTCAGTGGGTTCCAGCACCCGCTGTCCATGGCTACTCCCTTGACCTCATGCGTCGCGATCTTGGTGAACACCCCAACGGGATGTTTGATCTCCTCATCGTGGAGACAATTCGACAACTGAACGAGCAAGGATACCAATCGTTGAGCCTCAACTTCGCTGCCATGCGCGCAGTGCTGGCCGGGGAACGAGGTTCAGGCATTCCCTCCCGAGTCGAGCGCTGGGTCCTTGGCAGGCTCTCCGACTCCATGCAGATCGAATCCCTTTGGCACTTCAACGCGAAGTTCGACCCCACTTGGCTGCCACGCTATCTGGTGGTCGACACGATCGAGAACCTGCCTGCGATCGCGATAGCCGCTGGCAAGGCAGAGTCGCTATGGGATCTTCCGATCATCGGCCGCTTCCTCGGCAACACCACCCTTCAAGAGGAACACGTTTCGTCGTCAACCCAATGCTGACAAGGGGCTGTGACCAGGGGGGACTTGTGCGCCAAAGATAGTCATTCCGTACCGGTGTGCCATCGCCGCTGCGACAGCAACCGCGACAATCAACAGCGGTGCAATCGTCAGCGATCCGGTCGCCTCAAGTGCAATTGCGATCATCGAGAGCGGAACCCTGCCAATCGAGCCGAACACTGCACCGAACATCAGGATCGCCACTACAGCCAACGTCCCAAAACTCGTCGGTAGGTGCACTAGAGCGCCCAGCCGCCAGAGTGCTGCACCACTAAATGAGCCGATAATGAGCGCCGGGCCGAGAACACCGATAGGTGCCTCAGCTGACAAGCTCAACCCGGTAAGTGCAAGTCGGGCAATCGGTACCACTAAAAGTAGCCAAAGAGGCCATGCACCGAGCATCGCATTAAGAGTAACGAGACGGATCCACCCTGTGCCCGTGGAGAGCACTTCGGGGGCCGCAATGGCGGTCAACGACGTGATAGCCGTAACAACTAAGGCAATCACTACCCATCGCCATAATCTGGACCGTGAGTAACGAGTGACCCTCCTTCCAACGACCACAATCCACCAGCGGTAGAGGAGGCCAATCCCACCAGCGATCAAGCCAACCACCACCGCAGTCGCATACATCTCGGCATGGATAGCACCGAACGAAAGGTGTCCAATCAGTGGAGAGCCCCCAAAGACAGCGCTCTCGATCGCCCATGCGATGGCACTAATTAGGAGGCCGGGAAGTATGACCACACCCAAGAAGCCCACCGCGACAAAGAGTTCACCGGCGAGCAGGACACCCGCTAACGGTGCCTGAAACAGACAGGCGAGCGCCGCACCCACACCGCAAGCCGCAAGAACCTTTACCTCCCGTTTTTCGAGACCTAATCGGGGTAGCCAGTTGATCAACGGACCACCCACCAACATGGCGATCGGACCTTCCGGACCTCCCGACACGCCCGCTCCAAGCGCAACCACACCTGCCACTCCGGTCCCTAGTGCCTCACGTAGCGGCAACTCCGCCGTCGCGCCGTTGACGACTTCGATCACTCGATCCGCTCCCCGTTCTCCGCGGCTCGCGATCCCGGTCCTCATCGATACCACCTTGGCCAGCCCGAAGCCGATCAGGATCATGACCGGCAACAGCCATAGTCGCACTCCATCGAGGTGGGAGATCTCCGTGAGCGCTACAAGCTTCTTGACACCGATCACGCGTTGCAGAAGGTAAACCAGAGCCCGGAGTGTCCAACGAAACACCACCACACCGACACCAGCGATCATACCAGTGAGCACCACACCGACACCACGACGACCGGTAAGCGAAAGATCTAGTGACACGCGCCTCATGTTACTGAAGCCCAGACCTGCACTCCACACGCATCGTTCGTTGATGAACGGCATGCTAACGTAGCGGCATGATCGATGCGTAGCAGTTCTGCCACCAATACCGTGGTGAGCCGATCATAGATCAACATCAAAAAAAGATTTTTCCCTTGCCTACAAGGTTCAACAGCAACGACGGGAAAACCCCAAAGAACACTGTCGCCGCGACAGAGAGCCAAATGCCAATCCATACGGGCACCTGAGACGCTCGCGAGGGTTGGAGGAATCCAGCGTCGCTACCGCCTCGGACTGGCACAGGATAGAGAGCGTCACCGGCACCTACCTTATTCTCGTCGCGCGCGAACAAAGCAAGAACAAGCCGCAGATAGAAGGCAACGGCGATCGCCGCTGCAATCATCGCAACGACAGCAATCCAGTACTCGTTGACAGCAATAACCGCGGTGATCACTGAGAACTTGGCAATGAAGCCGCTCGTGAAGGGAGCTCCCGCCTGAGCAAGCACCAAAATTGCCAACAGGATCGCCATCGCAGGCCTTCGTTGGCCAAGCCCGCGGACATCAGTCAGTGAAAGTGAGCCCTCCGTCTTGCCAGTATCGACTTGAATCATGGAGATCAAACCAAAAGTTCCAATCACCATGACCGAGTAGGCCCCGAGATAGAACAATGAGTCACGGATGCCACCACTGGTGGCCGCCAGGACTCCCAAGAGAATAAAGCCCGCGTGATTGATCGATGAGTACGCTAGCATTCGTTTGATCTCGCGCTGTCGCAGCGCGAACACAGCACCAAAGACCAACGACAGCAAGGCCAGTGCAATGATGATTGGCCGCCAGTACTGGAGCTGGAGATGGAAAGCCACAGTGAGCACACGCAACAACGCAGCAAAGGCTGCTATCTTCGCCATTGCTGCCATGTAACCGGTAACCGAGGTGGGAGCCCCCTGATACACGTCCGGAGACCAGACATGGAAAGGCACGGCCGAAATCTTGAAACCAAAACCGACCAGGATGAGTGCCAGGCCAAAGAGGAGCACTCCGTTGTTGATCAGCACATGGGTCGAAAGGAACGAACCGATCTTCAGTAGGTTCGTGGAACCGGTTGCACCATAGACGAGCGCGACACCATAGAGAAACACCGCCGACGAGAAACCGCCGAGAATGAAGTACTTGAAGGCTGCCTCGCGCGAAAGGCCATCTCGAAGTCGAAAGCCGACCATGATGTAGAGTGCAATCGACAGGATCTCTAACCCTAAGAAGATAACAATCAAGTCATCGGCCTGGGCCATGACGATCGCGCCCGTCGCTGATATCAGGAGCAGGGTCACAAACTCTGGGCCTTGGCCTGCCACCGAACGAACAAAGCCTGGCCCAATCAACATCGTAAGCACGAGCGCGGCGGCGACGATAATCCCCACGACCGCCGAGAAGCCGTCATTCGCGATAGCACCAGCTATCGCGAGGGATGCGCCGTGTTTGTCCACCAGTCGAAGCAGGTTCGCCGACCACGCCCCCTCCCCCAAGGCAGCTAGTAGACCGATCCCACGGTAGAGTTCAGGGTGTTCACGTCGGCCTATGGTGGCCGAAAGTGCGAGCACAACGAGTGCTGCACCGAACAGGATCATCTCTGGAGCGATCGCCTGATAGGAGATCGCAGGAAGCCGAATGGGCAGCTGTGACACGAGAGTCCCAAACACTACTTTGTCCCTCCAGTAACAATCGAAGACACCGTGGAGCTCCCGAGCGCCGGAGCGGTAGCGACATGGTGCACAATCGCCGATGTCGTCGGGTTGATCCGTGCCAAGAGTGGCATCGGATAGACCCCTAAGAAGACGATGAGGGCAACCAAGGGAAGCAGTAACAGGGCCTCACGCGGTGCCAGGTCGCGAAACCCGCGATCGTCCTTGAGTTCCCCATGAAACACACGTTGGTATGCCCAAAGCAGGTAGATCGCGCCCAAGACGACACCGAGCACTGCCACCACTGCCCACCATCGATGGGTGATGAAGGTACCGATGAGAATGAGGAATTCACCGACGAATCCATTCAGCCCGGGAAGACCAATCATACCCATGACGACCAGAATGAAGACAGCCGCGAACATTGGAGCCTTCTTTTGGAGGCCGCCGAGCTTCTTCATGTCAAGGGTCCCCCGCCGCTCGTAGATCATCCCGAGAAGCAAGAAGATGGCGGCGGTATAGATCCCGTGATTGACCATCTGGAGGGTGCTGCCGGAGAGCGCCTCAGCTGAGAAGGCGAAGATGCCCAGCACAATGAATCCCATATGTGACAGTGACGAGTACGCGACCATACGACCAAGATCTCGTTCCCCGGCAGCGACAATCGCACCATAAAGAATGCCTGCCACCCCAAGAGTCATCATTAACCAGGCAAGCTCTCGAGAGGTGGCTGGGAACAACTCAAGATTGAAGCGAATCAGGCCATAGGCTCCCAGTTTGGCCATCACACCGGCGAGGATGACCACCGCAGGGATAGGAGCCGAACGATAGGTGTCCGGAGACCATGTATGGAAAGGAAAGATCGGCGTCTTCACGGCAAAGGCAGCTGCAAAAGCCAAAAACAGCAGGATCGCGGTATCCTTTGGAAGTCTCGTGTGCATCAGCGCGGGCAACGAGAAGGTGAGATGCCCAGTCTGGTGGTCATGGATAAAGACCAACGAGACGATACCTACCAACAGAAAGGCTGAACCAGCAAAGGTGTAGACAAAGAACTTGATCGCCGCGCGTCCCGACGCTCCTAAGCCAAAATCGGAGATCAGGAAGTAGCTGGGAACCAAGGTCAGCTCAAAGAAGACGAAGAAGAGGAAGAGATCGAGGGCGGTGAAGCTACCCATGCAAGCAGCCTCCAGGAGCAGCATCCAGCCGACATAAGCCCGATAGTCCTTCACCCCCTTCATCGCAAACATTGCAATCGTGAACAACACGGCCGTCAGGAGTACAAGGACCAGCGAGATGCCGTCAGCCCCCAGATACCAATCAATCCCAAAGGCACCGATCCAGTGAACCTTCGTGACAAACTGGTACGAGCTCGTGTGAAGCTTAAAGGCTACCGCCATGCCGATCGCAATACCTAGCTCCACCAGTGAGATCGCGATCCCAAAATATCGGATCAACCTCTGATTCTCCGGCGGGAGGGCCATCATCGGCACCACCAGAGCCCCCAAAGCGGGGAGCGCTATTAGCCAATCGAGTAACGTCATCGAATTCCTCTCTACCGCGCCGCACTCAGGAGCACATACGCAAGGAGTACCACAATCCCTGCGACCATTATCAGGAGATAGCTTCGCACCAATCCAGACTGCACCCGCTTACCGAGCCCGCCGACCCAGCGAAACAACCAGGCGATTCCGCCAACCGCCCCGTCGACAATCGTGGGGTCAACGACTCGATCACTAAACTTGGCAAGTGCCGTACCGCCACGCGCAAAAGTTCGATCATAGAAGGTATCGATGTACCAGCCCTTGAACAGCACGGCCGGCTCGAGAGCCTTGCGCTCCGAATGACGACGCCATAGTCTCCATGCGAGAAAGATGCCAAGGAGGGCCACAACGGCATCGGTGGCTGGAAGTAATATCTTCTCAGAACTCGAGAGATGATACGTGACCAGCGCAGAACCAAACACGGGCGCCAACCAGTTGTGGAGAAATCGCAGTCCGCTATATGGTAGGTTCAAAAGTCCCGCTGTCGCAGCGGCGACGGCTAACACGATAAGCGGGATCGTCATGATACGGGGCGACTCATGTGGGTCGTGGCCGTGGGTGACCTCCTGCCAACGTGCATTCCCGTAGAAGACCACAAACACCAGACGACCCATATAGTACGCCGTCAACAAAGCTGTCACCACCCCGACGACCCAGAGCAGCTCATTGCGGCCGAAAGCATCTTCTAGGACAGAGCCCTTGGAGAAGAAACCAGAGAACGGTGGCACTCCAGCAATGGAGAGCCATGCAATGATCATGGTCCACGCGGTGATGGGCATCAACTTCGCGAGCGCACCCATCCGTCTGATGCTCTGTTCGCTGTCGAGCGAATGGATCACCGAACCCGAGGAGAGAAAGATAAGGGCCTTGTAGAAGGCATGGGTGACCATCAAAAAGATCGCCGCGATGTACGCACCCGTTCCAATTCCGAGCATCATGTAGCCAAGCTGGCTCACCGTCGAGAAGGCCACGATTTTCTTGATATCGGTCTGGGAGGTTGCCGCCATTGCCGCTACAAAAGCCGTGATGACGCCAATGATGGCAATCGTCATCGATGCAGCGTGGGCGAGGGCGAGAATCGGCGACAATCGTGCCATCAGATAGACACCCGCAGTCACCATGGTCGCCGCGTGGATAAGTGCCGACACTGGAGTGGGGCCTTCCATGGCATCTAGCAACCAGGTGAACAGCGGCAACTGTGCTGATTTGCCTGCAGCCGCGAGAAAAAACAGCAACGCAATGGCCTCTGCCGTTCCGCTTGAAAGCTGATGTGCCTCAGGCAGCACCTTTGAGTAGCTCACCGAGTGAAGATTAAAAAAGACTAGGAACGTTCCCAGCAGAAAGCCCATGTCCCCAATCCGGTTGATGATGAACGCTTTCTTACCTGCGCTGGCAGCGGTTGGACGTTCGAACCAGAACGAGATCAACCAATAGGAACAGGCTCCAACGCCCTCCCACCCGAGAAACGTTAGTGGAAGATTGTTGGCGGTCACCAACACCAGCATCGAGAAGACAAACAGATTGAGATAGATGAAGAACTGGTGGAAGCGTGCATCACGTTTCATGTAACCGATCGAGTAAAGATGGATGACCGCAGATACTCCAGTCACAAAGAGGATCATGACGATGGAGAGCGGATCGGCCCGGAAGGAGACGTCAACTCGCAGACCACCCGCCTGAAACCAACGAAACAGGTGCAGCACCTGAGTGCGGTTGGATCCATGCTTGGTCAAGAGAACGATCCAAGTTGCGATCGCGGCAACAAAGCTCGAGGCGACCGCGATCGTTCCGAACCAACCAGCGCCGGGATCACCCATCCGTTTCCCAAAGGCGAGCAGCACGAGGAAACCAAGCAGCGGGAAGCCGATCACCAAACCCAAAACAACCATGTCTAGCCCTTCAAACTCGAGATATCATCGACGGTGACGGTAGCGCGGTGTCGAAAGATCGCAACGATGATCCCAAGCCCAACGACGACTTCGGCCGCCGCAACCACGAGCACAAAGAAGACCGCAATCTGGCCACCGACATCGTTGAGCATCCTGGCATACGTGACGAAGGTCAAGTTCACCGCGTTCAACATGAGCTCGACGGACATGAACATGACGATCACGTTGCGCCGAGTCAATACCCCAAAAGTTCCGAGACCAAAGAGGAGTGCGGCAACGACTAGATACCAACTTCCCGGAATCGTCACTGCTCAACCTCCCGACGACCGGACTCAATCGGTGAGCTGTCAAGGGTCGTCGTCTCAACCCCCATGCGCCGAGATAGTATCACTGCTCCTACTACGGCTATGACCAGAAGCGCCGCGGTCAGTTCGAATGGCAGAAGATAGGTGGTAAAGACAGAGCGTGCAAGAACTCCGATATTCGAACCCGAACTCAGTTTTCCTGCGACAGAGTGGGCACCGGTTGCCCATGCGCCGGTTGCCACAACGAATAACTCCGCAAGAATCAGCACTACGCCCACACCCGCAAGCCCGACACGCACGGTGTCACCTGCGAAACTAGCGATCTCCTCGCGGTCGACCCCAAGCAACATGATCACAAACAAGAAAAGAACAACAACTGCACCCGCATAGACCACCACTTGCACCGCCGCCAGAAACTCGGCACCTTCCTCGATAAAGAGGATCGCAACCCCGAAAAGAGTCATCACGAGAAAGAGAGCGGCGTGGACGGGATAGCGCGCGGTCAAAAGCCCCACACCACCGATAGCGATGATCACCACCGACACGATAAAGACGATGAGCTGGGGAACGGATATCACTGAGGCGACGATCACCAGACCTTTCCTCCAATCTTTCGAGCAATCCGATCTGCAAGCACTTCACGCAGCGAGAAGATTGCCGCCATCTCATCCTCCGAGATATCTGACTGGCCTCGCTCAGGCAACCGAACGCCGTGGCCTAACTCGCCAGACCACCCAGCAACTCCTTCGAAGTTGGGGTCCCCTGAAGGTGCCGTAGCCCGCACCCAACCTGACGTATCCTCCTCGTCGTCATCATGCCAATCCTCAAAGGGAGTTCGACGAGGATGCCCCTCCTCATCGACGACGAGTTCGGCCTTCGTGTAGATCGCGTCCTCCCGGCTCGTAAAGGAGAACTCAAACATCTTCGACTCGGTGATGGCCTCGGTCGGGCATGCCTCGACACAGAGATCGCAGTGAATGCAGCGTAGGTAGTTGATCTCATAAACAAAGCCAAAACGCTCACCTGGTGAAACCGGCGCCTCAGGGTCATTGTCTGCACCGCGCACGTAGATACATCGAGCGGGGCAAACCCCAGCACAGAGCTCGCATCCGATACACTTTTCCATCCCATCTGGATACCGATTGAGCACATGGCGCCCATGGAATCGCGGGGGCTTTGGTCGCTTCTCTTCAGGGTATTGACGGGTCACCCGCGGCTCCGCCATCTGTTTGAAGGTTATTTTGAATCCGCCGAGGCCACTAAGAATCCCCACGGTCCTCCCTTCTGTCTTGTGGTGGTTCGAGCTTCGCTCTCGACGGTCGAGCCAGTTCCCGTGACGCACTGCGCTCACGACCCACGGCAATCGCCCGATAGAGAAGCAATCCTCCGACAATACCAAGTCCGACCATACCAAACCCAAGTGGACGTGAGACACGCATCGCGGCGACGACCAAAAGCCATACCAGCATGACCGGAATCAACACCTTCCAGCCGAGGTCCATCAGCTGATCGTATCGCAGGCGAGGAAGTGCAGCTCGGAACCATACGTAGATGAAGAAGAAGATGGCCGTCTTGACGATAAACCAAATGACGGGCCATAGCCAGTGCAAGAACTGTGGGTCAGGACCATCTGGTCCTCCGAAAAACATCGTTACCATGATGGCCGACATGGTAATGGTGTTCATGTACTCAGCGAGGTAGAAGAGGGCAAATCTGATCGAGGAGTACTCGGTGTGAAAACCCCCGACCAACTCCTGCTCCGCTTCGACCAAGTCGAAAGGAGGACGGTTGACCTCGGCAGTGATGGCGACGATGAAGACGAGGAAGGGGATTACCCCTAAGCGGATGATATTCCAATGGGGAATGAAACCAAAGAACGTTCCAAGCTGCTGGGTCACCATGTTTCGCGTCGAGAGCGAGCCAGTCAAAAGCACCACCGAGGCAATCGACAGTCCCATGGCAGCCTCGTAGGAGATCATCTGTGCAGAGGCGCGGACGGATCCTATCAGTGGGTACTTGGAACCCGATGACCAGCCAGCCAGCATCACACCGTAGACCGAGATCGATGACATGGCAAGTAACAGCAGAATTCCAATCGGCGGATCAGCCACCTGGAGCTCCGTTCGGTGTCCAAAGATATCAACAATCCCTCCCACTGGCACCAGAGTGAAGGTGATGAAGGCCGGAATCACCGACAGATACGGGGCCAGCTTGAAGATGAACTTGTCAGACCGCTCAGGTACCAGATCCTCTTTGAAGAAGAGTTTGATACCGTCGGCCAGGCTCTGCAGAATCCCGAAGGGCCCAGCACGGTTCGGTCCAATACGATTCTGCATGTCGGAGATCACCTTGCGCTCGATCCAAATCGCGAGCAAGACCGACACCATCAGGGCGATAAATGCGACAACCACCTTGATCACAACGATCAATACGACCATCCACGTGATATGCCCCGTCAATAATGGATCGCTACCCATTGCTTTTCTCCACCCTCACCTTGACCCACGATTGATCACCTATTAGCCGTAGTGTCGCCGGCGTCACTCCTTGGACCGTCAGCGCCAGTGCATCATCTTTGACGAGTTGAACTAGTACATCCACCGCACTCGCGCCCACAAGACGACACCGATCCCCATCGACTAAGCCAAGGCTCTCAGCCTGGGCGGCCGTGAGGGACAACACTGGCTCTCGGACCGCAGCCTTTAAGAACGGGTTGGCCATCAACTCTGGCGTCGGATCGTAGAGTCGCGGAACCAGGTGTAGCCAGTACTCTCCCTCCGAGAGGGGATCCAGCGCGACCGCCCCTTCCCTTTTGGCCACCGAAGGCGACTGGAGCGCTTTTGGTGCCACTCCCGTGTTGACCCCAAAACCAAGAGCCTCAGCTGGTTCGATAACGTTGCCGGCCGAGAAGTTCGCTCCCTGGCGATCGATTGACGCAATGCCAGGCGTTGCCATGGGATCGAGAACCCTTCGGACCTGCGCTGGTTCCGTACGGGTCCTCGGAAAGAGCGGCCCATCCAGACTATCAGCAAAGTAATGATAGGAAAGTCCCGCGAGCAACCCTCCCGACTGACTCAGATCGCGCATGATATCTGCCAGAGTCAGAAACCCTAGTTCATCACCGAGTCCCGAGGCAAGCTCAGTTGCAACCATCCACGCCGGTCTCGCCTGAGCGACCGGTTCCACCTGTCGCCCCAGGCGGAGATGTCGCCATTCGATATTGAGGGTTGAGCCCTGCTGCTCGCCATAGGCACTCAACGGCAGCACAACATGTGCGTGACGCGTGGTTAGCGATTCGAAGGTATTGAGTGCGATCACGGTCGTGCCGTGATCGAACGCGACAAGATCCTCCTCGGTGAGCCCCAACCGCACCAAGTCGGTATCGAGCAGGACGAGAACCGCAATCTCGCCCCGGAGTGCACCTGCGAGGATCGCGTCTGCATTCACCGCTGGTGCCACGCCATCAGTCGAACGGATGCCCTGAGGCGCATTCGGAGTGAATCCCACCGCCAATGCATTGGTCCCTCTGGCGACACCGCTCAGCACCTTTGCCTGCGGGAAACGGTAAAGCATCTCTGCAACCAATGCCGTATTGAGAGACGCAGCGACCGCTCGGTCTCGACAGCCAGCCATGATGACCACACCATCGCGATCATCGCCAACGGCTGCCACAGCCTCGTCAACGGTTTTGGCGAGATCTTCTGGCTGAATCACAACCCAGCGATCGACAATTGGCGTCAGGTCAGTCGGCGTCGTGTTCACCTCTACGACCCGAAGGCCACTATGGATAGCGGCTCGCAACCGAAGATGCATCACCGGAAGTTCGTTCTTTGGATCGACGTTAAACAAAACCAGTGTTTTGGCGGTCAATGCCTCGTTGATTGATGCAGGGTTCGCCAACAACAAGGTTCCGTCGACTCGCACGTCAGCAGCCCCGTCGGCAGCGTTGGTCCGTACCACGTCACTAGCCAACTTCGCGAACGCGTAGGTATCTTCCAAGGTCATCGATGCCCCCGAGAGGAAGGCGACCGACGAGGCACCGCGCTCATCAATAGCCTGCTTAATGCTCGCTGCCGCCACCCTTAGTGCCTTTGTCCAAGAGACCTCGACGACACTGTCCTGATTTCGCAACCGCGGCCGCAACACACGATCATCAACATTGTTGACCTCGCTGGTCGAGAACCTGCCCCGATCACAGAGCCAACCATGATTGATGGTATCGGAGTCGATTCCCAACATTCTCGTCAGTTCATTTTGGCTTGACTGGAGGCTAACCTGGCAGCCCATGTCACATTTCATGCAGGTCGATGATGACTGCAGGAGGTCCCATGGTCGCGCCTTGAACCGGTATGGCGTCGCCGTGAGTGCACCCACCGGGCATATTTGAGCCACATTACCCGAGAAGTACGAATCGAAGTCCACATTCGAAAAAGTGGAGATGCGCAACGTCGAACCACGACCAGCGAAATCGATCAGCGGCTCCCCGGCGATCTCATCCGCGAAACGAGTGCATCGATCACATTGGATGCAGCGCTCTCTGTCAAGTTTGATCAGTCGTGAGATCGGGATCGGCTTCGCGTAGTGTCGCTTCTCCTCCACGAACCGGGTCTCGCCAGAGCCATGTGCGAAGGCCTGATCCTGTAGGGGGCATTCACCTCCCTTATCACAGACCGGACAGTCCAAAGGATGGTTCGCCAAGAGAAACTCAAGGACCCCATGCTGGGCCTTCTTAACCGCGTCAGACTCCGTAAAGATCTCCATGCCGTCGGCGACATCCATGAAACACGACGGTTGCAGCGAGGGGCCACGTGGACCCTTTACCTCCACCAGACACATACGGCACATCCCTACCGCAGTCATGCGTGGATGGTAACAAAATCGAGGGACATGGACCCCTATATCATCGAGCGCATCGATGATCTTCACCCCCTTACGAACCTGAAAGGAGTGATTATCGACCGTTACGGCTACCAACTCATCAGGCATGAGGGCACCGTCCTTCCTTGATATGAATCAAAAAATCATCGCGAAAATGCTGAATCGCTGCATTTACCGATGGCGGAATCGAGGGCCCCAAGACGCAGATTGTCGTCTGTGCTGGCGGCCACTTGATCCCAGGGGAGATATTGTCACACAGGTCGAGGAGAAGATCAAGATCCGCCTCCCTTCCCTCTCCTTCCTCGATTCGTCGCATGATCTTGTCAATCCAAGCTCCGCCCTCGCGACAAGGGGTGCATTGCCCGCACGACTCCCGTGCAAAGAACCGCGCAATTCGCCAAGCCGACCGGACAGGGCAGGAGGAATCGTCCATGACGATAACCGACCCTGACCCCAGCATCGAACCGGCCTTGGCAACCTCATCCTGTCCAAGCGGAATATCCAGGTGCTCAGGAAAGAACCATGGAGCAGATACGCCCCCAGGGATGAAGGCGGCAAGCGACCGTCCTGGCCGCAGTCCTTGGCCAAACTCCTCACCGTAAATCAAGTCCCGAAAGGTAATCTTCGTCATCTCGACCTCATAGGGTCCTGGTCTCTGGACCTGACCGGAGAGTGCGAAGAGTCGAGTACCGGTTGAGCGCCCCTCTCCTAGCTCCTTAAACGCCTCGCCACCATGGTTGATAATCCACGGCAGATTCGACACCGTCTCCACATTATTGACAATGGTGGGTTCACCGTAGAGACCGATGACCGCCGGAAAATAGGGTGGCTTGATCCTTGGGAAACCCCGTTTACCCTCTAACGACTCGATCAGAGAGGTCTCCTCGCCACAGATATACGCGCCTGCTCCCGGTTGGAGCACGATGTCGACCGAGAACGAGGACCCAAAAATCGAGCGCCCCAATGCATTTCTCGCATACGCTTCGTTGATCGCCTGCTGCACCCGCTCCAGTCCAAGCGCAAACTCCCCCCGCAAGTAGATCACCACGAAAGAAGCCTCAATGGCGTAGGCTGCGATCGTGGCACCCTCCACAAGCTGGTGGGGATCGCGTTCGACTAACAGATGATCCTTGAAGGTGGCTGGCTCGCTCTCATCACCATTGATCACCAGATAGCGGCGGGGGGCCTTGCGCAACATCGACCACTTTCGGCCAGCCTCAAATCCTGCACCACCACGCCCAAGCAAGTTGGCTGTCATCACTTGAGCCGCGACCTCCTCTGGGCGCATCTCAAGTACCGCCTTGCGGAGTCCATCGTCGCCACCAGTAGCCAAAAACCGCTCCAGGGTCGCGGAATCCTCATAGTGCAAACGGGCCCCAACGATTCGCTCAGTCACTTGCCTTCTCCCGCTCTGCCTCTTGAGCTCTGTAGCGATCGATCTCCTCCATTGGGATCACCGCAGGTGCCTCCCGTCGAACACGGAGAAGCGTTCCGTGGGGCGGGACCTCATCATCAAGATCACCGTTACGGAGCTGTGTCACCAGAGTCTCAAAACTCTCCCTGTCAAGCGGACCAAAGTATCGGTAATTGACCTGTGCGGCTGGTGCTCGATCACAATGGGCGATACACTCCACCTCCTCCAGGGTGAACAGGCCGTCTGCGGTGGTCGCTCCAACTGGCACATCGAGTACCCCCTCTGCATCTTCAAGCAGCTCATAGGCTCCGCGCAGCATACAGGCGATATTCGTGCAAACGCCGATCACATAACGCCCAACGGGTTCCAGCTTCAACATGTCATAGAACGATGCAGTACCTTGAACCTCCGCTGCGCTCGATCCCACAAGCTCAGCGATGTGAGCCATCGCCTCATTTGTCACATAGCCATCCTGCTCCTGTGCCAGGTGGCACAGTGGAATAGTAGCGGAACGAGGATCCGGGTAGAGCGACACCAGTTCCTCCGCACGACTCAACATTTCACCCGTGAAACGTGACACTTAACGATCCACCTCTCCCATCACCGGGTCCACTGACGATATGACTGCGACGGCATCTGCCAACATTCCACCATGAAGCATCACGGGGAGGCTCTGAAGGTTCACAAAAGAAGGCCCTCGTATGTGCATCCGAAACGGCTTCGCAGAACCGTCAGACACCATATAGCAACCCAATTCGCCTCGCGGGGACTCAATCGCCACATAGCTCTCGCCCGGCGGGATGCGGATACCCTCGGTGAACAACTTGAAATGGTGAATCAGCGCCTCCATCGACTCATCAATGCGGGCCCTAGGGGGCGGTGTTACTTTGGGATCAAGCGCCCGATAGGGTCCCTTCGGCATCTTGTCGATAATCTGGCGCACGATTGAGATCGACTCTCGGATCTCAAACAGACGCACAGCATAACGATCATAGGTATCGCCTACACTCCCTACGATCACGTCAAAATTGACCTGATCGTAGTAGAGGTACGGCATCTCCTTGCGCAGGTCCCAGGGTACCCCCGACGCACGCAGGATTGGGCCTGAAGCCGAGAGTGCGACGGCATCCTGGGGGCTCAAGAGGCCAACTCCTACTACCCGCTCCCGGAAAATCGGTTGTCCTGTAATGAGTTCGTCATAATCCTTCGTGCGGGCTTCGATCGTGTCCACAATGGCAGTGACATCATCTTCCCAGCCATCTGGAAGATCGGCAGCAACGCCACCAACACGGATGTAGTTGTTGTTCATCCGAAGGCCAGAAGTCTTCTCGAAGAAGGACAGCACCATCTCTCGGTCCCTGAAACCAAAGATCATCATCGAAGTCGAACCAAGATCCATACCGTTAGTGGCGAGCCACATGACGTGCGATGCGATACGGTTGAGTTCTGACATCAACATTCGTATCCAAGTCGCGCGCTCGGGTAATTCAATACCCAGGAGACTCTCGGCGGCCAGGCAGAAGACCAGCTCATTGTTCAACGGTGACAGATAGTCCATTCGAGTCACGTTCGTCGTTCCCTGCAGGTACGTCAAATTTTCAGCGGTCTTTTCCATCCCCGTGTGAAGATAGCCAACGACTGGCTTCGAGCGCAGGACCGTCTCGCCTTCAATCTCCAACATGATGCGAAGCACTCCATGTGTCGAAGGGTGCTGGGGCCCCATGTTGATGATCATGCGACCGTCATCAGACTCTCCCTCGAGCTCGGCTTCGCCCTCTGGGATACGCAGCGTCGACCCGGTCTCCTTCGCCAGGGCGGCTGCCGTCGTCGCGGACCGCTCGCCAAGCTCCTGAAGACCCTCAGAGGTCTCTTGCACCAACCCGAATCGACTATCCCCGTCCGGCCGAATGACCGTGTAAATCGAGCTACTCATCGGTTGCGCTTCACCTCCTTGAACTGCACTGGCACTCTACCCACTCCATAATCTTTCCGAAGCGGATGGCCCTCCCAGTCCTCTGGCAGGAGAATGCGGGTGAGATCGGGGTGATCCTCAAATCGGAGGCCAAAGAGGTCAAAAACCTCGCGCTCCATGGCCTCAGCCCCAGGATACAGAGAGAAAAGCGATGGCACCGCGGGGTCATCCTCTGGAACCTGAACTCTGATGCGAAGGATGGAGGGCGGCGCGAACGACCGGAGGTTAACAACCAGTTCAAAGCGTTGAGCTTGAACACCCTCGTCGACGACCCGTGTCTGGTCGTTCAAGTAGTCGACACACGTCAGATCTGCCAGGTAGATGAAACCGTCATTGTGGCGTGCCTGGACCGTCGAGAGGTACTCCGACCTCTCTATCACTATCACCTCAGACAAGGTCCTGGACACCTCCAAGCATCTTTGTCGTTGAAGCTTCACCGACCATATGAAGAGACGTTCCCTTCTCTCCAGCAGCTCGACGTCGAAGGATATCACCGGTCTGAATCTGATGATGCAGGGTCAAAATAGCATGCATCAGCGTCTCTGGCCCCGGAGGACAACCAGGTGCGTACACATCTACTGGAACAATCTGATCGACACCTTGGACGATCGCGTAGTTGTTGAACATGCCGCCCGTCGAGGCACATACACCCATCGATATCACCCACTTTGGCTCCATCATCTGGTCATAGACCTGACGAAGAACTGGTGCCATCTTTTGCGACACACGGCCGGCTACAATCATCAGGTCTGATTGCCGAGGTGAAGCCCGAAAGACCTCCATGCCGAATCGAGCAAGATCAAAATCAGCAGCTCCACTTGCCATCATCTCGATCGCGCAACACGCAAGTCCAAAAGTAGCAGGCCAGACACTCGACTTACGAGCCCACTGTACTAGTTTCTCGACATTCCCTGTAAGAAAGTTATAGCTCAGGTCCTCCAATGGCATTAGTCGCGACCCTCTCGCACCATCGATGCAGTCAGTTCTTTGAGATCGACACGATGAGCAACACGCTCCTCCGCCGATACGCCTCGTTTTGGACCCCAACTCAGCGCACCGTTGGCCACCAGATAGGAGAAGGCGACAAAAACTACCAGAGCGAAGGTTGCAATCTCAACCACGCCAAAAGTGCCGAGCTCGCCAGCAGCTGCTGCGAAGGGATATAAAAAAATAATCTCGATATCGAAGATGATGAAGATCATTGCCACAAGATAAAAACGGACTGGAAAACGCTCTGCAAGCTCGGTTCTTGGGACAATGCCGCACTCGTAGGGTGCTGACTTAGCTCGATGTGGGCGGCGTGGCGCAAAAAGACCTGAGGCTACAAAGGAACCCGATGCGAAGACTGCTCCTAAGACAAGCATGATGACGATTGGAAGGTATTGAGTCACCTCACCCCATTTCTATCGGTTCCGTTACCAATGCCGATGTGAAAAACACCCACGTGCACCTCCATCTTGATACGTTTCTGCCCTCACGTGCAAATCCAGGAGTAACGAGCTCGCTCCTCTGATCGAAAGATCCACCAATTTGGTTGACCACTACTTAGCTCCCGTTCTCAGTCTACGATAGAGGGAGTGAATACAAACATCGTCGAAGAACAGACGGCCGACGTGATCGTCATCGGAGGTGGACCGGCGGGGGCAGCGACTGCCTTTTGGCTCGCAATGCGAGGGGTCTCGGTCATTGTGCTTGAGAAGAAGCAATTCCCTCGCGACAAGACCTGCGGAGATGGGCTCACACCAAGGGCCGTTGTTGAACTCGAAGCTATGGGTCTACAACAGATGCTCGACACCCAGCACAAGTACAATGGACTGCGAGCAGTCGCTTTTGGTCGCTCCTATGAGTTGCCATGGCCAAGTCTCTCCAACTATCCGAACTACGGATACGTAGTCCGACGATCCGTGCTGGATCAAGCTGTCCTCGAGCGCGCCGCCGCTGTAGGTGCTACCGTTCTATATCATCACGAGGCGGTTGAGGCTACGCTTGCATCGGGTCAAATCCAGTCGCTCAATGTGAGGAACACCGCGACGGAAGAAACACTCAGAATGACAGCAAGGATTTACGTCCTCGCCGAGGGCTCGAACGCAAGGATCGCGCGGTCACTTGGAGCCCACCGCAATGTGGCGAAACCTCTCGGTCTTGCGATCCGCGGCTACTTCGAGACCGACAGGTCTCGCGAAAACTGGATCGAGTCCCACCTCGACCTACGCGATGAGAGCGGAGCCACAATCCCTGGCTACGGATGGATCTTTCCGGTCGGAGATGGAACCGCCAACGTCGGTTTTGGTCTGCTCTCGAACAGCGCCCGGTGGCGCAAAACGAATACCACGAATGCTCTAGCGCGGTTCGTCTCACAAACGCAGGGGGCTTGGCATTTCCCAGAGAATAGGGGTGTCCGCGAGGCCACCGGTGGGAAATTACAGATGGGCCTCAGTGTTGAGCCACGGTCTGGACCCAATTTCCTCATGGTTGGGGATGCGGTAGCGAGTATAAATCCCTTCAACGGGGAGGGTATCTCCTATGGATACGAGACTGGGCGGATGGCGGCGAACGCCATCACGCAAAGCTTGGGCACTGGAGATCTCCAGCCTGTCGCTGGTTTCACCACCGCACTAGAGAAGCGCTACGCAGGCTACTACACTGCCGGCACCCTGTTTGTCATGGCGATTTCAAATCCGCTCCTGATGTCCTCTGGGGTCTGGCTCGCCATGCGCTCGAAGGCGACGATGACGCCAGTGGTGGCGATCATGGCGAATCTGATGTCGGGTTCAACGCCCGAACGAATCGAACAGATCTACCGCCTCACGCAGCGCTTGCAAGAACGTCAGACAGGCTAGTCCATGGCCCCATGAGGCCAGAAGACCCACCGACGCACCCCATCATTCGGCCGCGGTCCGGGGCCCAAACCACCTATCGTTGAGATGATCTGTGGTTCCCGATCGGTTTTGACTCATGCTTAGGAGCATGGAGCCAGGGATCTGGATTTGGTGGTTCACCTGTGGGGGCACATGGAAGCTGTTCTTGCGACCGCGCTACGAATCGGGAATAGTTCCCTACATGGGAGCTGGTTCAAATGCCCGGAGATTGATGCGTGCTCCCATGAAGCTCTTGGCTATGGCCAACAAGCCGGGGTGTACTGTGTGATCTCGTATGACTGGTGTTCGAAAGTGATGCAGTCTCCTCGAAAGCCACGAGCGATGACGATGATTTCATTCGGGGTGATCTCACCAAGGTAGCTCACCTGACCCGAAATTCCCCCTCCAACAGTGCTCCACCCCAGGTGAACGGCCTTTCTACATGCCTGCTGCAGACAGGGCATTTTGAAATTAGTCCAGTTGGAATGCTTTCAGGGAGGACTCCAGGGGCTAACTTGGGCCCCACGCACCAGCCTGTGGGCAAGAATCGCTAGCGGCAGGGGGGAGCCAGGCACCGTTGACACCGAACGTACCTGAGGTAGTGGACGGCCCTTGAGCCCGGTCCACTTCGTTTGTGAGACGAAGACGTTCACTCTACTTCTCTCGGCCCTATGCCGCTTCGGACCGGAAGTAGTTCTCACACGTTGTATCCTCGGTGTTTGCTTGACTTAAGTGAGAACCATTCTCTTTAGTCGTCACGTCGAGGGCCAAGAACTCGTGGGGGCTCAAGTAACCGAGGGGGCTATGGGCTCGGGTCCGGTTGTAGTCATGACGATATTGATTGGTCAACAATTGCGCCTCGATGACTGAGATGAAGAGTTCACCGTTGGCAGAACTCATCGCATAATCTCGAGTTAAACGACTCACACTTTCCGTTCTGGGAAGGGTGATCCTGGGTCGATAAGGTAAAGAGTGACGCTCATCTCCTTAGCCCAGCGCTCCAAGGCATGTGAGATAAACTCTGGTCCATTGTCCATTCTGATGTAGACCGGGGTGCCACGTTCTGCCACGATCCCATCGAGGGCTGATATGACTCCTTCGGTGTCGATTGATCGATCCACGAGCGTTGCCAGGTACTCCCTTGTGTACTCGTCGATGATGTTGAGTAGCTTGAGGGCCTTGCCGTCAGTAGTGGCGTCAAACTGAAAATCCATTGCCCAGGTCACATTGGCATCGATTGGGTTGGACGGCCTCTCAACCGGCTAATCGCGAGGCACCTCAAATTCGAGACCGAGCGCGTCGATTAGCAGGTTGAGAGGCATTAACCGGGTTCGAAGCATAGCGGAGGACTCCCTAATGTATCCATTAGCCGGTTAACGACACGATACCACCGAGATCGAGTCCTATCGACTGATCGGCTGATATTCCTTCGAACGACTGAGGTGGAGTGGTGAATGACACAAACCATCGGCCAGCTCGGTCGAGTGTGACGCGTGCTGACGTT